>NZ_JCALCX010000003.1:0-307597 GCF_059812565.1 Mycobacterium sp. NGS49
CATTGGCCGGGGTGGTGAACGCCGGGATCGTCAACGAGGGCACCGTCACCGGCGGCAGCCCGAACCCACCCACCTGCACATTGGCCGGGGTGGTGAACGCCGGAATCGTCAACGAGGGCACCGTGACGGAGGGCAGTTGGAAGGATGGAATCGAAATGCTCGGTATCTGAAGTGGCGGCAGCGTCAGATCGGGGGACGCAACGGTGAAGTGCAGGCTGCCCTGCCCGATGCCGGGGTAGAAGGCCCCGGTGTTCCACGAGCCGGTGTTGAGCAGGCCGTTGTTCCCAATACCGCCGTTAAGTACCCCGGTGTTGATATCGCCCGAATTAAACCACCCGGTATTCGAAGTACCGATATTGAATGAACCGGTGTTGGACCAGCCCGGGTTGAAATCGCCGGTGTTGAAGCTTCCCGCGTTGAAGTTGCCGGTGTTGGCATCGCCCGCGTTGAAGTTGCCGGTGTTGAAAGCACCCGTATTGAGAAAGCCAGTATTGTAAGCGCCCGGATTGCCGACGCCGAAATTTCCGAGTCCCGAATTCAGGAACCCCATGTTTCCGCTGCCGGAGTTTCCGATGCCGACATTGCCGGTCCCGGAGTTGAACAAACCGACATTTCCGGTGCCCGAGTTGAACAGGCCGAAGTTGCCAGCACCCGAGTTCAATAAGCCGATACCGACCTGACCGGTACCGGTGAGGCCAATACCGACGTTATTGCTGCCCGTATTTCCGAATCCGAAATTTCTGCTACCGGTGTTGCCGAAACCCGTGTTGTAGTCGCCGCGATTCGAAAACCCAAAGTTATCGTTGCCCAGGTTTCCGAAACCGACATTGCTTGCGCCGAGATTGCCGCTACCCAGGTTGACTCCGCCCAAGACGCTCTGTAGGCCGAGGTTCGGCGTCGCCGCGGCAGAAAGGGCCGACGGTGTGCCGGCAGCTAGCTGCCCCCGCAGGGCCGCCAGACCCTGCAGGGACTGGGTGAACGGCGTCAACGCCGACACCACGGCCGATGCCCCGGCGTGGTACGCGGCCATGGCCGAGACATCTTGGGCCCACATTGCCTCGTATGCGGCCTCCGTGGCGGCGATGGCCGGCGCGTTTTGTCCAAACAGGTTCCACGTCACCAGGGACACGAGGTTTGAGCGATTGGCCGCCACCACTATCGGCTGCACGATCGCCGATCGGACCGCTTCGAACTGTGCCACCATGGCGCTGGCCTGCGTTGCGGTCTGTTGGGCCTGGGCGGCCGCAGCTGACAGCCAACCCGCATACGGAGCCGCCGCCGCTGCCATCGCAGCCGAGGACGGCCCTTGCCACGAGCCACCGACCAAACCCGCCGCCACCGCGCGGAAAGAGGTCGCGGCCGACCCTAACTCTTCCGCCAATCCGGCCCACGAAGTCGCCGCAGCGATCAGCGGTTCGGCACCGGCTCCCGCGAGGATCCGTGCGGAGTTGATTTCCGGCGGCAATACCGAAAAGTTCATCGTCCGACCTTTCTGATGCGGCGTGACGCCGACGGCAATGCATTGACTAGTCGCCACCGCGGGCCGTCGTCGGATTGTTGTTCTTGCCAAGGTGATTTAGCGCCGCCACGCTCTTCCAACGCATCGGCGCGCCCACCTTCGACAAGCAGTGCTGGAATCATCACGGCTAGAAAACTGCAGGTCAACGGCCTGACGCGAAGTTGACACGGCTCGCGGAGAGACTGATTCGGGTTTGTCTCAGCGCGATATTGTGACCTGCGTCGATCGTGCGGAAGGGTGTTAACTTCGTCTCAACGTTAGAAATAGTTGCCGAGTAAGTTAAGGACACCCAGACCAGTGCCTGCTGACGATTGGCTGGTGGGAGGCGAACGCCGCACCGCGGCGGCCGAACGCATTTACGACGCCGCAGCCGAACTCATCGCCCACGATGGACTCAACGGACTCGACATCGACAAGCTCTCCATGAAGGTCCACTGCTCGCGCGCGACGATTTACCGCTATGTCGGCGGCAAGACCGAGATCCGCAACGCCGTCGTCCAGCGGACCGCGGAACGCATCGTCGAGTCCGTACGCTCGGCGGTCGATACGCTCGGTGGCTCAGAGCGACTCGTCGAGTCGATCCTGTTGACCCTGCAACAGATCCGGTCCGACCCGCTGTGCCAGCTGATGATCAGCTCGATCCGCGGAGGCACCCGCCAGGTGGCCTGGCTCGCCGAGTCGCCGCTGACTGCCAAGTTCGCCACCGACCTGGCCGGCCTCACTGGCGGAGATCCTCAAGCCCCGAAGTGGGTGATTCGTGTCGTCCTGTCCCTGCTCTTCTGGCCTGCGCAAAATGATGAGGCCGAACGACATCTTGTGGAGACGTTCGTCGGGCCGGCCTTCGGCCCGGCCCATCAGACCGCGTAGTAGCGGAACCCCACAAGGGGAATGGGCCGGCCCCGGAGTTTACCCTTCGCCTCCTAACTTCCAGCGGCGGTGAGTGCGAAAGAAAAGGTGTTACATTCGTCGCACGGCTGAAACCACTCGTGCGGCTCGCTATGGGAAATGAGACGTGACCAGTGCCTAGGGATGATTGGCTGGTGGGTGGCGATCGACGCGCGGCCGCCGTCGAACGCATCTACGAAGTTGCGATCGACCTGATGGCGCACAGCGGGATCAATGAACTCAACCTCGACGAGCTGGCCAGTCGCGCGCACTGTTCGCGCGCGACCATTTACCGCTATGTGGGGGGCAAGAGTCAGATTCGCGACGGTGTTGTTGCCAGGGTCGCGGCTCGCATCACCGCTTCCGTGCGCTCCCAAGTCGATTCGATCAGCGGAACGGAGCGAGTCAGCTGCGCCATACTGGCGACGGTCCGAGCAATTCGTTCGGAGCCACTGTGCCGGTTGATGATCGCCTCGGTCCGCGGCGGCACCCGCGAGGTCTCCTGGCTCGCCCAGATGCCGCTCCTTAACGAGTTTGCAGCAGAACTCGCCGGGCTGCCGCGCGACGATCCTGCGCCCGCCGAGTGGGCCGTTCGGGTCGTACTGTCGCTCATGTACTGGCCCGCCGAAAGTGACGATGCCGAAAGACAATTGGTGGAGAAGTTCGTCGCGCCGGCACTGAAGCAACGCGTCTAGGCGCCCTACTCGTTGCCGAAGCTGTCGTAGAGTTCGGGCAGGAAACCGGCCAGGTGGTTCATCTCCTGCGCGCAGTGCACCAGCAGGTTGCGTCCGCTGTTTTCGGCGTTGCCCAGTATCCGCGCCGCGATAGGACGCACCGCCTTGGACGCCACGTTGGGAGCGTTGCGCACGGCGATGTGCGGTCCGCCCATCCAGAAGCGCGATCGCATCTCGGAACCGGCCTGCGTCGAGCGGATGTGATGGATGAACCAGCCGACGTCCACCGGCGCGTCGCCCGAGCCCAGCCGAGCGCAGACCGCCACCACGTCGGCGCTGTCGGCCGGTAGACCCATTTCGGCGGGCGCGACGAATTGTATTGCGCCACTGAGCATCGACGAACCGATGTACTCGTTGATCATCGACCATCGGCCGATGTAGCGTTGTGCCCCCTGCCGGCCGGCGTCGTCACCGTCCTTCCACGCGGCCGACAGGTGAGCTCGTGGGTGCCACAGCTTGTATCGGCGGCTGTCGCAGCCGTGCCAACCGAACCACCAGGACCACATCGCCGGTGTGACGCCGGGCATGTCGGTGCGCACCGACACCTGATAACTGCCGTCTTCGAGAACTCCGTAACCGTTCTCGGTCTGCTGGTAGCCGTCTTCTCCGACGCTGGCGGCATCGTCGAACGCCAACAGTGCCATGCCTCCTTGCGGCCCGTGCTGCAGCGCCTCAACCACATGTTCTGGCAGCCGCGCCATTTCGGGCTTGAAGAACTTGCCGAACGGGGTGTCCGCGTCGTCGCCTCGGTAGCCGAGGTAGAGGTCCCCGGCCATCAGATGCGTCCCATCCAGCTGTTGAACAGACCATCGGGGTCATAGGTGGCGCGGGCTTTGTCGAGCCGTGCCATGGCCTCGTCGGTGGCGAACCGGGCAGGACGCTGGCCCAGGTTCTCGTCCGCCAGTTGAATGCCGGTGGCCAGGTGTGACATTGCCGCCATGTTGGATCGCGCCCAGTCGCCGTACTTTTCGTCGTCGGCCGGGTCCGTCCAGGAGCCGTAGAGAGCCAGGTAGATCTCGTCCTCCACGCTGTAGGCCATGTCTTGGCGGGCCGGTGACGGGCCCCAGTTCAACCAGAGGAAGTGCGACGGGGGCGGTGGCAGCGTGTCCAGAATGTTGCGGATGCCCGGCAACAACTCGTCAGCTGAGGCAGAGGTCCACATATTGTCGGCCGTATAACGGTGATCCTCCAGGTAATGGGTCATCACCACGTCGTACCAAGTGGGCAAATCCGTTGGCATGTAAGGGTTCTTGACCAGAGCATGGTCGATGACCGGGCACGTCTCGAAGACCGACAGCGCCTGCTTCGCTTCTTCTTCGGAGTCGGCGAATGCCGGTGACGCCATCACAATCGCCGGGATGTCGAGGCCCATCTCGGGGACACTGGCCGTCGCGATGATCTGCATCTCGACGCGACGGTCCACTTCGGCGCTGACATTGCGGGCCCACGTGTACACCTCGTCGGCCACCTCGAGCGGGTAGACGTACACGCTGGTGCCGCAGACCGCCGGGCGCGGATACAGCTTCAGATAGAACGAGGTGACGACACCGAAAAAGCCCGGCCCGGCCCCGCGTGCCGCCCAGTACAGCTCCGGGTGATTCTCCGCGTCGCAGTGGACTTCCTCGCCGTCCGCGGTGATGACATCCAGGCCGATGACGCTCTCGCAAGCCGGCCCGTGAATCCGGCTGTTCCAGCCGTACCCGCCTTGCAGGAGGTAACCGCCCAGGCAGACGCCCTTGCAGTGGCCACCGGGGAAGAACAGATTCTGGGCTTGCAGGTCGGCCATCAACAGGCTGCCGCCTTTGCCGGGGCCGGCGACCGCGGTCATGCTGCCGGCATCGATGGATGCGTGGTCGAGGCGACTGACGTCGAGCAGCACGGCGCCGTCGCGGAGATGGCTGGCCGCGAAGCTGTGCCCACCTGACTTGATGCTGACCTTGTGACCGTGTGCCCTGGCGTAGGCGAGACCGGCTTTGATGTCATCAGCATCGGCGGCCTGAACGATCACCTCCGGATAGCGGTCGGGCACCCGCTGATGCCAAACGCTGTCGCGCCGAGCGGGTTCGTACCCGTCATCGCCACGGAAGAAGTGCCGACCGGCCGGCAGAGTGCTCATCTGGAACTCCTTTGATCCCTATTTCGGTCCTTCACAGTCCGCTATGCGGCACACTATAGTGGAAGTGTGGGGCAAACGGAACGGACTTCGCCGACGAATCGTGACGAGGGAATCCAGGTGCTGCGTCGTGCCGCGGCCGCCCTGGATGAGATCGCCGCCGAGCCTGGACACCTGCGTCTTGTCGACCTCGGCGAGCGACTGGGGTTGGCGAAGTCGACCGTCCGGCGGTTGCTGGTCGGTCTGGTCGAAGTCGGCTTGGTCAGTGTCGATTCGAATGGCCGCTTCTCCCTGGGTGATCGGTTACTCGGCTTCGGCAGCGCCACCGGCGCGCACATCGCGGCGATCTTCCGGCCGACCATCGAGCGGGTGGCCGCGGCCACGGACGGGGAAACCGTCGACCTGTCGGTGTTGCGGGGCCAGCGCATGTGGTTCGTCGACCAGATCGAGTCCTCGCACCGGTTACGCGCGGTCTCCGCGGTCGGGGTCCGTTTTCCGCTCGCGGGGACCGCCAACGGCAAAGCGGCACTCGCGGCACTCGACGACGCCGACGCGCAGGCCGCTTTATCCCGCATGCCGCAGGAGGTGGCCGACGCGTTGCGATCGGAGATCATCGAAATTCGTTCCACCGGAATCGCTTTCGACCGTGACGAGCACACTCCCGGAATATCGGCGGCCGCGATCGCGCGACGATCGGTGGGCGACAACGTAATCGCGATATCGGTCCCCACCCCCACCGAGCGATTCCTGGAGAAACAGGACCAGATCATCGCCGCGCTGCGCAGCGCCGCCGAATCCGCAGCATGGACACGTTAGTCCGAACGGCCACGGTACTTCCCTTTACCGCGGCCGTGCGGTCTGCCGGCGGCTCCGGTCAACAGGTCGACACGGCGGCGAACAGTTCACCCCATTCGTGCCTGGCCGCAGACTGCGCTTCGATGAAACTGGGCGTCTCCTCCCCCTCTCCGGCCAGATGAACCAACGCCCAGGCCATCGCGTACACGGGGATGCGGTGGCGCTGTGCGGCGCCGTGCAACTCGTCGAAGGCGGTGCCCGAACGGCACCGGCGCAGGCCGATGAGAATGCCCCGTGCAGTGTCGAGTATGCGACCCGAGTTCGGATCGGATGAGATCTGGGTAGGAGCCCAGCTTGCCGTCATACCTTCCTTACCTCCTACCGATACATCCACCAGCGAACCCTTGCAGGTGAAGACATCTCGCCGGAGGTACGCCGCAACCGGCGCACCGTGCAATGATTTGCTGGTCTCTGCAATTGCGCCAGAGTGCCGCCCATTTCGATATGTAGCTGTAAGGGTGCTGATACCGATCAGTCGGCCAGCGCCAGGACTTCTTCGAAGCCGGCAACCAGGGCTTCATGGAAGACGTCGTAGTCGGGTATGGCGGCAGTGTCTACGTCGACGCCCAGGAAACAAGTATCAACGTAGGACAGCAGGGTGACGTTGACCGACGAGCCGATCGTCGGGCCGAACGCGTACTGCCCGCGCACCGCGGCGCCGCCCAGAAAGACCGGCACCGGAACTCCCGGCACATCGCTGGTCAAGAAGTCGACGTGGCGAAGGACCGAGCCGATGTACCACCGCGGCATCAGGTTCAGCGCGCCGGCGATCAACTGCGTGTAGGGCAGCGACCTTTCGTTGCGCACCGCACTGACGCGATCGTGTATCGCCTTGATCCGGCGTGCCGGATCGGACTCGCCCACCGGCACGTCGAAGCGCATCAGCGTGATCCGGTTTCCCCCCGCTTCATCGGTCTCGGTCCGTAGGCTGATCGGCATCGTCAAATGCAGGTCACCAACGGGGACGCCGTGTTTCTCGTGGTAGCGGCGCAATCCACCGGCCACCCCGGCGATAAACGCATCGTTCAATGCGCCACCACACCGGTGTCCCGCGTCCCGCAATTCGGCGCGCGGAACGTCGTGCACGCCGAGGCGACGGATCAGCCCGCGCTCCCTGATCAACGCCGAGCCGCTATGGCTCAGCGGTCGAACAGTCCGATAGACCGACGCTGCTTGGGCCGCTGCCGAACGGACTGTAGCAACGGGGCGGCGAACTCTGTCGTAAATCAGTCGCGGCGCCCGCCCGACCGTGCCCGCGACCGCATTACCGAGCAGTGCAATGTTGTGACGCCAGGTCTCGCGGTATCCGTCGAGACGCGATGGCCTGGGCACCTCCTGCTGGGGCGGCAGTGGCTCATGCTTGTAGAACTCTTCGGAAAGGTCGAACAGGTTCATCGCGATCTGAATACCACCCACGCCATCGGTCAGGGCGTGGTGGAATTTGCAGATCACCGCCGCGCCACCGTCGGCGAGGCCCTCGACCAGCGTCGTTTCCCATAGCGCCCGGGCCCGATCAAAATCCTGCATCTCGGCCACTCTGGCGATCTCGAGCACCTCATCTAGAGTGCCGGACCCGGAGACGGCCGTTCGGCGCATGTGGTAGTCGAGGTCGAAGTCAGAGTCGTACTCCCACCGGGGCGGGGCTGGCGGCGGGGATTCCACCACGCGTTGACGGAACATCGGCATCTTCCGGCTGATCAGGTCGAAACGTTCGCGTACCTCATCCCAGTCCGGCGTCCGGTCCAGCAGAACGACGGTCACCACGGTCGATCGCAACCGTGGATCGCTTTCCATCGCCCAGGTGAAGGCATCGGTATTGCGCATGAAATCAGTCATCAGAGCTCCCGGTCGCAAGCAAACATACGGCCAATGGCGCCTGACGTCAGCAACATATTGGCAGCCAATGACTTTGGTCCCCACAGATGAGGCCGTTCGTCAACTCCCGCGCTGCTAGTTCCCGAGCACCCGCCGGGTGTAGTCGTTGCGGAAGACGCGGTTGGGGTCGAGTCGGTCGCGCACGGCGATGAACCGATCCCAGTCCGGGTAACGCTCACGCAAGGTGGCGGCGGTCTGGTAATGCCGCTTCCCCCAGTGCGGGCGCCCCCCGTAGGAGTCCATGATCTCCTCCACGGCGCGGAAGTACGTCTCGAATTCCATGCCGCTGAACTGGTGCACCGCGATGTAGCAGGTGTCCCGGCCGTGGGCGGTCGACAAGAACGCGTCGTCCGGCGCGCTGAACCGCACCTCGAGGGGATACATGATCGGCAGGTTGCGCCGGCGCACGAGCTCGATGACCCGCTGGACCGCAACCTGCGCATGCTCACGAGGTATCGCGTACTCCATCTCGGTGAACTTGACGTTGCGGGCGCTGGCATAGACCTTCCACCCGTGGTCCTGGACACTTGACGGGGACATCAGGCTGGTCATCAACCGGTTCAGCCGCGGTGCCGCGCCCGGAAACCGGCGCCCGGTGCGGCAGATCACGTTCAGGCCGGCATTCTCGAGTTCCTCGCCGAGTCTCTTCTTCCACGCCGGCCCCGGTCGGGGGGGTTCGGTGCTGCGGCGGGTGGTGCGTGTCAGCGCGGTATCACCGTAGGGAAAGACGAAGAACTCGAAGTGGTCGTTGCCGTCGACGTCGGCGTCGAGCCGCTCGAGTGTCCTGGCCAGCGGTCGCAGCTCATCCTCGCGGTGCAGCGTGAACAGCGGTACAACCTTGAGGGTGACCTCCGATATCACCCCCAGAGCGCCCAGCGACACGCGCGCCGCCAGATAGTCATCTCCTTCGGAGACCTCCAGCACCTCGCCGGTGGCGGTGACCAGGCGTGCCGAAACAATCTGTGCGGAAACGTTTTTGAATCGGGCACCGGTACCGTGCGTGGCGGTGGCGGTGGCTCCGGTGATCGACTGCTTGTCGATGTCGCCCTGGTTTTCGATGCCGAACCCGTGGGCGGCCAGTTCGGCGAAGAGCGGATGCAGCTTGGCGCCACCCTGGACCGTCGCCAGCCCATTGGACTTGTCGACGTTGATCACCCGCTGCAGCCCGCTCATGTCGATCATGACGCCGTCCGTGCAGGCGCAGTCGGTGAAGGAGTGGCCGCTGCCCACCGCCCGGACCGGCTGGCCCCGGCCGGCCGCCCGGGCCACGATGTCGGACAGCTCGGCCTCCGATGCCGGCCGTTCGATCAACGCCGGTGCGCAGATCTGGTCACCGGCCCAGTTCTTCCACATACTCATCGCGCCAGCTCCAGTGCTACAGATTCGGCGACCGTGACTGCGTGAATCACGGTCTCGTACACCAGATTCTCTGGCGTATCGGACATTTGGTGATAGTTGGACAACGCTTTGTGGCGGTTGATCGAGGAGAAGCACGCGGTGGGATAGCCCGCACGGCTCATCAGCACGGCGTCGGTGCTGGTGCGGGCCCGCATGCCGCGTCGCAGCGGCGCGCCGGCGCGTTCGGCCGCGCGCGCCACCAGGTCGCGAAACGGCCGGTAGAAGTAGTCCTCCATGACGGTGGCGCCCTCGCCCTCGAGCATGATGAGCTCGGGTGAGCCGACGGTGTCGAAGTTCAGGAAGTAGGTGTGCTCGGGGTCGAGTTCGGGCTTGTGCCTTTCCATGAAACCGTAGATGCCGCCCTGCAATTGCTCTTCGGCGCCCAGCGAGACCAGCAGCACCCGCACCCCCGGCACCGGCCGGTCGCGCAGCCGCTCGGCCAGCGCCACCAGCAGCGCGACCGCCGAGAGATTGTCGTTGGCCCCGGGCACGATCGGGCTGCGCGCGATGTCGGTGAAGGCGGCCACGCCGATTGCGCTGATCGCCGCTCCGGCCAGCATCATGGCGCGGCTGCCGCGCAAGGCGCCGACGCCGGCCAGAGCGGGAGCGAAGATCGTCGGCCACCAGTTCGGCAGCGAGGTGTCGAACCGTTCGACGATCCCGGGGAACCGCTCGACCGCGAATTCCTGCAGCCGGGAGTCGAAGAATTTGCCACTGTGCGCGGCGTCGTGATGAGCGCACACCACCACCGTGTGCTCCCCCGCCGGATCACCGGCTTCGGCTACCACATTCCAGGTGGTCCGGGATTTGTGCAGGGTCTTGCGTACCACCCGCGCGCCGTTGGAGCAGTCGTCGGCGATGGCCAGCCCGGCGCTCAGCCCGGCCAGCGCCGCCGGCGCGCGCAGCCGCCGGCTGAGCAGTCCCGCCGCCGCGGCCGCGACCCCGACGGCGGACAGCTTGGCGTGCAGTCGCGGGTAACCGTCATAGAACTGCTCTTCTTCGACGCGCGCCTGGCGTGCTCCGGCCGCGCGCAGCCGCTCGACGATCCAGAGGGCGGCTTGATGCTCCCCTGGGCCGCCGGCGCCCCGTTCGATCGGCGCGAGCGTCTCGACGACCTCGCGCAGCGTGTCGATTTCCGTGGACCCCGCGCTGATCGCGGTCATGGCAACTCCTGTCTGCGCATCAGAGGAACGTGCACCCCTCACCCCGGTAGGTCGGGACGGTGTCGACTATCGCGGCGCCGCGCACCAAGTGCAGCCGGTCGAACCGTTCACACAGTTCGCCCGCCTTGGTATGGCGGAAGTAGACCTTGTCGCCGATCTTGAGGCTGCGGGCCGCGTCGCCGGTCAGCGGGGTCTGCACTTCGCCGGTACCCTCCATCGGATTCAGCGCAAGCCCGGCCGGCAGGTAGGGAGTGGGCATCCGGTCCTTGGCGCCGACGCCACTGGCCAGATAACCACCGCCCAATGCGGTCACAGTCTGCGCATCCGGCCGGCGCGATACCGGCAGGGCGAAAATGGCCGCGGGCTGCAGGGTGAACGCCGAATAGGAATCGAACAAGGTCGGCGCGTAAAAGCCCGATCCCGCGGTCGCCTCCGTCACCGCCGGCTCCTGGGCAACCCACTGCAAGTCGCCGGTACCGCCGGCGTTGACGACCTCGAGGTCGGCGACCTCCGCTACCAACTCGACGGCGCGCGCTCGGCGCTCCCGCAACTCTGCGATCGAGCGGCGCTGCATCCACCCCACGAGGGTGTTCTGCACGCGCTTGCCGGCGACGTTGTCACCGAACCCGGCGATGTGGCCCTCGTAGGACATCAGCGCGACCAGTTTCAGGGCCGGCCGGCGGGCGATCTCCACCGCGAGCGCCCGCGCCTGCTCCGGTGTGTGCAGCGGCGAGCGCTTGGGGCCGATCTTCACGCGCCCCCCGGCCGGCCAGAATCCCGCGTCCAGATCCAGGCACAACCGAACAGGCTGCTTCGTCACACTTTCGATCAGGTCGAGATGATCGACGCTGTCAACCATGACGATCGGCGCGCCGTCGGGGTCCGCGGCGGTGATCTCACCGAGTTCGCGCAGCGCTGTGCGGTCCGTGCTCGGATAGGCCAGCAGCAGGTTGCCGAAGCCGTGTCCGGCCAGCCACAGCGTCTCCCGCAGCGTGAAGGTCATCAAGCCCTGGAAGCGCTCATTGGAATCGAGAATCTCGCGCTGAATGGGTCTGCACCGCAACGATTTCGACGCAATCCGAATCGGTTTGCCGCCGGCGCGGGCGAGCAACTGTGCGGAATTGCTCCACATGGCGTCGAGGTCGACAAAGGCGAACGGCGCATCGAGATCGGCGAATGCCTCTTCGTAGCGTTGCAGCCGGCCTGCGATGTCGAGCCTGACCTGCTGATCCGAACGTCGCTCGTGACCGGCATTCACGCCGTCACCTTATGCGAACGTATGCCCGATTGGGCAACTTGATCGCAACCGAGTCCACTGTCGGTGCGGTTCGTGCGGAAAGTCCCTTGACGTCAGCTCGGACCGTTGGCCCCGTTCTGGCCGAACAGCAGTCCGCGCCTGCCGCCGGGACCGCCGGGGGCCCCGCCGCTGCCCGCTCCCCCGTTACCACCGTTGCCGATCAGGATCGCGTTGCCACCGGCACCGCCCGCCCCCGCGCCGCCGGGCGCGCCATTCCCGCCGGCGCCACCATTCCCGAACAGCAATCCGCCGCCGCCGCCGGCGCCGCCGGACCCGATGGCGCCGGCACCGGATCCGGCTGTCCCGCCCGCGCCGCCACTGCCGAACAGGTAAGCCCCGTTTCCGCCGAGGCCACCGTTGGCGATGCTGCCCGCACCACCGGTACCCCCGTTGCCGCCAGAACCACCGTTGCCGAAGACCCAACCGCCGTTGCCGCCGGCGCCGCCGGCCGCGTACAGCACCCCGCCGACGCTGGTCGCACCGCCATTGCCGCCGTTGCCACCCGTCCCGACCAGCAGCCCGCTGCGACCGCCGTTGCCGCCGATACCGCCGACGGGCTGTTGGGTCACCACCGCCGCACTTGTGATGCCTGAGCTGCCGATGGCGCCTCCGTTTCCGCCTTGGCCACCGATGCCGAACAGCGAGGCGTCACCACCGGCGCCGCCGAAGCCCCCGGACCCGACGTAGCCGGCAGTGGCTCCGGCGCCGCCGTTGCCGCCGAGCCCGCCACCGCCACCGGTTCCGCCGTTTCCGAGGATCAGACCTCCGGGGCCCCCTTCGCCGCCCAGAGCGCCGACACCGCCGTTGCCACCGGTAGCCGTTCCGGCACCGCCCGCCCCGCCGGCCCCGCCATTGCCACCGAGTGCGCCGTTGCCGAACAAACCGATGGGACCGCCGTCGCCGCCGGCGCCGCCGTGCCCGCCGGGATTGCCGTTGACCAGGGTGACGGCGCCGGCACCGGCACCACCGGTCCCGCCCGCTCCGCCTACCCCCGGCGCACCGTAGAGCAAGCCACTCTGCCCACCGTCCCCACCTTGGCCGCCGTAGCCGCCCACGCTGTTGACGACGAGCGACATGGAGTCGCCGAGTCCGCCGGCGCCACCTGCCCCACCGGCGCCGCCGTACCCGAACAGCCCGCCGCCACCGCCGCCGACACCGCCGGACCCACCGACGCCACCGGCAGAGAGAATGGTTTGACCGGGACCGGGCAGCGGTGCGGCGCCGCCTGCGCCACCGGCACCGCCCGCGCCGCCGAACCCGTAAAACCAACCGGCGCCGCCGCCGTAGCCGCCGGCGCCGCCGCTGGTTCCCACGATGCTCCCGAGTACGGGGGCGCCGCCGTTGCCGCCGGCCCCACCGGAACCACCGTTGCCCCAGAGCAATCCGCCGTAACCTCCGGCGCCACCAGTGGAACCGCTGCCGCCCGCGACGTTCGAGTTGCCCGCCGCGCCGCCGTTGCCGCCGTTGCCGAACAGGCCCGCACTGCCACCGTTGCCGCCGCCTTGGTTGTTGGCGCCGGAGCCGCCGTTTCCTCCGTTGCCCCAAAGGAACCCGCCGTTACCGCCGCTCGCGCCGGTTCCGTTCTCTCCGTCGGCACCGTTACCGATCAGCGGGCGCCCGAACAGTAGCTCAGTGGGCGCATTGATGATGTTCAGCAGGTCCTCGGCTATCGACTGCGCGGCCAGCGGCGTGGCGTTGGCGGCCTCGGCCAGGGTGTAGCTGCCCGCGCCCGAGGAGATCGCCTGCACGAACTGCCGGTGGAAGGTCGCGGCCTGGACGCTGAGCGCCTGATATGCCTGGCCGTGGGCGCCGAAGAGCGCCGCGACGGCAGCCGAGATCTCGTCGGCACCGGCCGCGGTCAGTTCCGTCGTCTGAGCCGCCGCGGCCGCGTTGGCGGCGCCCAGCGAGAACCCGAGGTTCGTCAAGTCCGAAGCCGCTGTGGTCAGCAGTTCCGGCGCCGCGATGAGATACGACACAATGCCTCCGCCCGGCCATCGAATTTCGGCAAAGAGTATCGCGATCACATCGTCAGATGGCGCATTTGCGCCAGTTGTCGTGGCGTGACGTCACAGGATGGCTTTGGCGTCCTTGGCGTGCGCGATCTGGTCCCAGTCCACCTCGAGTTCGAGCAGGATCTCCTCGGTGTGCTGGCCGTGTTCGGGTGCGCGGGTGGGAGCGGGCGGGGTTTCGTCGAATTGCACAGGCGCAACAACGGTCCGGTATTCCTCGCCGCGGTCGTCGACGTTGGTGACCACGTAGCCGTTGGGCTCCACCTGCGGGTCGTTGAGGGTTTCGCGCGGTGTCGCCAAAGCACCCCATACGCCCGGTTCGTCCTGCAGCACGCGGCGCCAGTGCGCGAGGTCATGGGCGGCAAACGCGTCGGCGAAGATGGCGGTTGCCTGCGCGGCATTGGCGATCAGGTTGGCCGACGGCACGAATCGCTCGTCGTCGACCAGTTCGGCCAGCCCCATGCGCCGGCAGAAGCCCGCCCAGAACTTGTCAGGCTGCAGAAACACCAGCTGAATCCACCTGTCGTCCTTTGTCTGGTACCGGGCCACGAGCGGGTTGATCGCCAATCCCGGTGGTGCGCCAGGGATCCCGTCGATGTCGAACAGGTCAGCAACCGAGATCGACGGTGCGATCGCCCACATCGCCTGGGCCAGCAGCGACGAGTCGACGATGCTTGCCTCGCCGGTCCGCTCACGGTGGAACAGGGCGGCACATACCCCGCCCGCCAGCGTTGCCCCGCCCTGCAAGTCGCCGAAGGCGGGTCCCTGCACCGCGGGGTTTTCGGTGCCGAACGGGGTGAGCGTGTAAGCGACGCCGCCGCGAGCCAAGTAGGTGGCGGCGTCGAAGCCGCCACGGTCGCGATCCGGGCCGCGCACTCCCAAACCGGTGCCCCTGGCGATGATGATGTCCGGATTGAACGAGCGGATGTCCTCGACGGTCAGCCGGGCCCGCTCAAGCGCACCGGGCAACCAGTTGGTCAAGAACACGTCCGCGGAAGCCAGCAATCGGCCGAACAACTCCCGGCCGGTGCCGGTCTTTATGTCGATGGCGATGCTGCGTTTACCCCGATTGCTCAGCTCCAGGATGAAGTCGACGTCGGCGCGGGCCGCCTGTCGCGTGAATCCGCCCACCACCAGCGCCCGGCCGGGATCACCGGAGCTGACGCCTTCCACCTTGATGACGTCGGCTCCCCAGTCCGCCAGCGCGACTCCGGCGGACGGAACGTAGGTCCAGGACGCCAGTTCGACGACCCGAACACCGCTGAGCATGCCCGCCATCATCAACCCCCAAAGTCGCTTTCTTGCTATTTTAGATATTCTAGCTACTGTAAGCCATATTGATAGCCCGACTGCAGCCATGACCGCTCGGGCACGGCTGTTGGTGGAAGTGATGCGATGGAGCCGACCATTGGTCCGATTCCGGAGCCGATTGCGCCGTCCGCGCGTCTCGCAGGGGGCACTTCCATGACGAATAACGTTGCATGCCAATGCGAATCGGGCAATCGGGGGTAAGGGGCGGGAAGTGGGCCGAGTAGCCGGCAAGGTGGCCGTCATCAGCGGAGCCGCACGGGGCCAGGGGCGATCACATGCACGGATGCTGGCCGCCGAGGGCGCCGACATCATCGCGGTGGACCTCTGTCAGGACATCGAGACCAACGAGTATCCGCTGGCCCGGCCCGAGGACCTGGAAGAGACCGCGCGCCTGGTCGAAAAGGAAGGACAGCGGGTGTACTCGGCAATTGCCGACGTCCGCGACCGGGCCGCCCTGTCCGCGGCAATCGAGGCCGCCGTCGCAGAATTCGGCCATCTCGACATCGTCGTCGCGAACGCCGGAATCTGCCCGTTGACCGCAGGCCTGCCCCCACAGGCCTTCGCCGACGCGGTCGACGTCGATCTGGGCGGCGTGCTCAACCTGGTGCACGTCAGCCTCAGACACCTACATGCCGGTGCGTCCATCATCGTCATCGGTTCCAACGCCGCGTTCATGTCGTCGATGAACACCACGGGAATCGACGGCGGTCCCGGCGGCGCAGGTTACGCGTTCGCGAAAATCGCTGCCGCGCACTACGTGAACGACTTCGCGCGGGCACTCGCGCCATTCTCCATCCGGATGAACGCGGTGCACCCCACCAATGTGAACACCGACATGCTGCACAGCGCGCCGATGTACCGGGCGTTCCGGCCCGACCTGCCCAATCCCACCCGCGCGGATGCCGAACCGATCTTCCCGCTCGTCCAGGCGATGCCCGTCCCGTATGTCGAACCCGAAGACATCAGTGAGGCCGTGGTGTTCCTGGCTTCCGACGGGGCCCGCTACATCACCGGCCAACAGCTGCGGGTCGATGCCGGCGGGTTCTTGAAAGTCAAACCCTGGTCGGGCTCGTAACCCTGTCCTGCAATGGAAGGAAGCATCAGGTGAACGAGCGTCGTCTCTACGAGTTGATGGCCTTGATGAAGACGGCCGACGACCGGCTGTCCAAGGGCATCGGCACAGGCGAGTTCGTGTGCGTGTACTGGCCCTCGCGCGGTCAGGAAGCCATCGCAGCGGCGATGGGTGTGGCGCTGCGAGAAGACGATCAACTGGTGACCACCTACCGCGGGCTGCATGACCTGATCGGCAAAGGCGTGCCGCTGGAAGAGATCTACGGCGAGATGATGGGGCGCGTCGTCGGGGCCGGCCGCGGCAAGGGCGGCACCATGCACATCGCCAACCCGGGCAAGGGCGTGATGCTCTCGACCGGGATCGTCGGCGCCGGCCCCCCGGTGGCCGTCGGCCTCGCTATGGCGGGCAAACGCAAAGGCCTGGACCGGGTTACGGTGGTCAGCTTCGGCGACGGCGCCACCAACACTGGCTCGTTCCACGAGGCCGCCAACATGGCCGCCCTCTGGGATCTGCCGCTGGTCTTCGTGTGCCAGAACAACCTGTACGCCGAGATGACGCCGACCGCGGACACCATGAAGATCGCGCGGGTGGCCGACCGTGCCGCCGGCTACGGCATGCCAGGTGTCCGCGTCGACGGCAACGACCCCCTTGCGGTCCTGGCGGTCCTGGGGCAGGCGCTGGAGCGGGCGCGCAGTGGCGGCGGGCCGACCCTCCTCGAGTGCATGACCTTCAGGTTCCGCGGCCACTACTTCGGCGACCGCATGCCCTACATCCCCAAAGAGCAACTCGCCGACGCCATGGCGGCCGACCCGGTGCCGCGGTTCCGGAGCCGGCTGGAGGCGGCGGGCATCTGCGGCGCGGACGAACTCGACCGCATCGACGACGAGGCGCTGGCGGCCGTCGAGACCGCGCTGCGTACGGTGCTCGGCGCCGATCCACCGTCGCTCGACGAACTGGACCGGGACGTGTACGCAACCCCAATCAAGTTCCCCCGGTGAGGAATCCGCAGGCCATGGAAGAAAAAGAGATGACCATGCGCGCGGCGCTCAACCTCGCGCTCGACCAGGCGCTGCAGGCCGACGACCGGGTGGTCCTGCTGGGTGAGGACATCGCCGACCCGGGCGCGTCCGGGCCCACCGCGGGGTTGTCGACGAAGTACGGACATGACCGGGTGCTGGACACGCCGATCTCGGAGGCCGCGATCCTCGGCGCGGCGGTAGGCGCCGCGATCGACGGCCTGCTGCCGGTGGCCGAGATCATGATCATGGACTTCATCGGTATCGCCGCTGACCAGTTGATCAACAACGCGGCCAAATTGCGGTTCATGACCGCGGGCCGGACGACTGCGCCGATCACCGTCCGGACCCAGGTGTACGCGGGTCTGGCCACCGGCGCGACGCACTCGCAGTCCCTGGAAGCATGGTTCATGCACATTCCGGGGATGAAGGTTATCGTGCCGTCCACGCCGCGGGACGGGAAGGGGTTGCTCACCTCGGCCATCTTCGACGAAGACCCGTGCCTGTTCGTCGAGACGATCCGGCTGCAGGGCCGCAAGGGTCCGGTCCCGGTCGATCCCGGCTTCGCTATTCCCTTGGGGCAAGCGGACATCAAACGGCCCGGCACCGATGTCAGCCTGATCTGTTACGGGCGCGCCGTGCACGACGCGCTGGCGGCGGCGTCCACCCTCGCGGAGCAGGGGGTCAGCGCCGAGGTGGTCGACCTGCGGACCCTGCTGCCACTCGATATCGACACCATCGTCGAATCTGCCCGCCGCACCCGGCGAGTCGTGATCGTGCACGACGCGGTCCAGTTCGCGGGTCCGGGAGCCGAGATCGCCGCCATCCTGTCCTGCGAGCTGTTCGGCGAATTGGCCGCGCCCATCCAGCGGGTCGGCGCCAGGTTCGTGCCCAATCCGGCCGCGGCGGCCCTCGAGGCGCAGGTCTACCCGTCACCGGCCCGGATCGTGGCCGCTGCCCAGCGCACCTTGGAAACGGCGAAAGTGCATGGCTGACTTCGTTATACGGATTCCGCGGGTGTCGGTCGCCGTCTCGGAGGCCGAGCTGACCGAGTTGCTGGTGGACGGCGGCGAGTATGTGGAGGCAGGCACTCCGATCTACGTCATCGCCACCGAGAAGGTGGAACAGGAAATCGAAGCCGGCGCATCCGGCACCGTGCAGTGGTCGGGCCGAATCGGGACGACCTATGACATCGGCACCGCAATCGGCGTCATCACCGCATAACGAAAGGTATCGGAAAAGCATGGACTTCAACGAAACCCGAGAGAGAATCATCTACGAGAAGGAAGGCCCGATCGCCCGCGTCATTCTGAACTGGCCGGAAAAGGCCAACGCCCAGGACCAGAAACTGGCCGAAGAAGTCGACGCGGCACTGCTGGACGCCGACCGTGACTACGACATCAAGGTGCTGGTCCTCAAGGCCAACGGCAAGGGTTTCTGCTCCGGACACGCCATCGGCAACAACGCCGTGGATTACCCCGCGTTCGTCGAAGCCGCGAAGGTGATGGGCACGCCGTGGAAGCCGCAGACGGATCTGTTCGTCAAGCCGGTGATGAATCTGTGGGAGTTCTCCAAGCCGACCATCGCGCAGGTGCACGGCTACTGCGTGGGCGGCGGCACGCACTACGGGCTGACCACCGACATTGTCATCGCTGCCGAGGATGCCTACTTCTCCTACCCGCCGCTGCAGGGCTTCGGCATGCCGTCCGGTGAATGTTCAATCGAGCCATGGGTTTTCATGAACTGGCGGCGTGCGGCGTACTACCTGTATCTCGCCGAGGTCATCGACGCCAAGAAGGCGCTGGAGGTGGGGCTCGTCAACGAGGTGGTGCCGCGCGAGCAACTCGACGGCCGCGTCGAGGCGATCGCCCGCCACATCGCCCAGGCTCCGATGACTACGCTGTTGGCGACCAAGGCCAACCTCAAGCGGGCCTGGGAGCTGATGGGCATGCGGGTGCACTGGCAGAGCTCGAATGACCTTGTCGCACTTGCCTCGGTCAGCAAGGACGTGCAGGAACTCATTCAGACGGTGTTCCGGGACAAGGTGCTGCCGTCCGAACAGGCCCGGCGACAGGCCGCGGCGGCCGCCTCGACCGACGGCGCCGGCACCTGAGTCCGCCCGAGATCCGCCCGTGAACATCGCCGACCATGCGAGAAGCGCCGCAGCGACGCCGGCACTCATCACCGACGGCGGTGTGGTCTCGTTCGGTGAGTTGTACGGTCGAAGTCAGTTGGTCGCCGCGGCGCTGCACGAAGCCGGGTTGCGGCGCGGCGACGGCGTGGCGCTGGTGCTGCCGAACCGGCCGGAGTTCTTGGAAATCACCTGGGGATGTCAGCTTTCCGGCCTCTACTACACCGCCGTGAACACCCATTTCACGCCGGAGGAGGTCGCGTATGTGATCGATGACTCCGAGGCCAAAGCGTTGTTCGTCGACGCGTCGATGGCCGTCTTGGCCGCCCACATCCGCGATGTCAACACCTCGGTGCGCGTGCATCTGGTGGTGGGCGGTGAGCTGCCGGGCTGGCGATCATATGAGGATGCGCTGGGCGCCGCGGGTGCGGCGCCGCCGCACACCGACGGCACCGAGATGCTCTACTCTTCGGGCACCACGGGCAGACCCAAGGCCGTGCGCCGCCCCCTGCCGGTGGACGGTAACGGGTCCTGGGCGCAAGCGGTGCTGGAGCTGGCGCTGATCCACAAGTACGGGATGAAGCCGTCGAGTGTGTATCTGTCCCCCGCACCGCTGTATCATGCGGCCGGCGTCAACTACACCATGGCGGTGAATCGCGTTGGGGCGGCATCGATCATCATGCCGCGCTTCGATGCCGAGACCGCCTTGAGGCTGATCGAGACTCACGGCGTCACGCACGCCCAGTTCGTGCCGACCATGTTCGTGCGGATGCTCAAGCTGCCTGACGCGGTGCGCAGGAAGTACGACGTGTCCAGCCTGCAGTGCGTGATTCACGCCGCGGCCCCGTGTCCGGTCGACGTCAAGCATCAGATGATGGACTGGTTCGGTCCTATCATTCACGAGTATTACGGCGGCACCGAAGGATTCGCGGGCACGACGATCGGGCCCCACGAATGGCTGGCGCACCCGGGTTCGGTCGGTATCCCCATGACCGCGGTGCACGTCGTCGGGGAGGACGGGGCCGAGCTGCCGCTCGGTGAAACCGGCGAGCTCTACTTCGAAGGCGGCCCGGACTTCGAGTACTTCAAGGATCCCGCCAAGACCGCCTCGGTGTTCAATGATCGCGGTTGGCGCACCCTGGGTGACATGGGTTACCTCGACGCGGACGGTTATCTCTACCTCACCGATCGCTCGACCTTCATGATCGTCTCCGGCGGGGTGAACATCTACCCGCAGGAAGTGGAGAACCTGTTGGTCATGCACCGGAAACTGGTTGACGCCGCGGTCTTCGGGGTGCCCAACGCCGAATTCGGTGAAGAAGTCAAGGCGGTCGTACAAACCGTCGCGGGTATCGCGGCGAACTCCGAGCTCAAGGCCGAGCTGATCGAGTACTGCCGAAGCAACCTGGCCACCTACAAGTGTCCGCGCACCATCGAATTCGACACCCTGCCCCGCGACCCGAACGGGAAGCTGTACAAGCGGCGCATCCGCGACAAGTACTGGCAGGGACGGATGTCCCGGATTCTATAGACGAGGAAACGCCATGGACGTCAACTGGACCCCGCTTGCGGTGCCGTGGGCGGTACAGTCCGCCGACCGAATTCCTAAGCAGCGCTACTACGATCCGGAGTTCTACGAGCTGGAGACCCAGAAGTTCTGGCCGCGGGTGTGGCAGATGGCGTGCCGGCTCGAGGAGATTCCCAAACCCGGTGACTTCGTCGAATACGAGATTCTCGACCAATCGGTCATCGTGGTACGCGTCGACGCCGACAACGTGCGGGCCTACCACAACGCGTGCCGTCACCGCGGGGTGAAGCTGGTGGAAGGAAGCGGAACCCGCCGTGCCTTCGTCTGCCCCTTCCATGGTTGGTGCTGGGGCCTCGACGGGCGCAACACCTTCGTGCTGCGCGAAGAGGCTTTCGACGAGCACAACTTGTGTCCTGACGACCTGGCGCTGGTGGCGGTCCGATGCGAGCTGTGGGGCGGATGTGCGTGGGTCAACCTGGACGACGAGGCGCCACCATTGCGGGACTGTTTCGAGCCTTTTGCGACGATCTACGACGCGTGGAAGGTGGAATCGCTGCGCACCGAATGGTGGCAGTCGTGCCGGCTGCCGGTGAATTGGAAGCTCGCCACCGCGGCCTTCATGGAGGGTTATCACGTCCCCCAGACCCATCCCCAGTTGCTGCCGTCGGCGCAGCCCGCCACCGCCGAACCGCCTGGTCTGGTGCAGACCAGTCTGTACTTCATGCGCACCCTCGGAGCGGGCATGGCCGGCATGACTCACGAGAACGACATCCGCATCGCCGAGGGACTGCAGAACATCGAGTTGCCAAGCGATCCCGCCGAGGCGATGGCGGTCTGGAAGAGCACGCTCAACGACGCCGTTGTCGCCTGGCACCGCGCCCGTGGGTGTGACATGCCCGATCTCAACGATCTGCAGCGCCGGGGCATCGTCGATGCGATCGGTTTCTGCTTCCCGCACTACTTCCTGCTACCGCAGTACAGCAGCGCCTCCTCGTACCGGATCCGGCCGCTCGGCCCCGAAGAGACCCTGTTCGAGATCTGGTCGCTCACCCGTATTCCGGCGGACCAGGTCACCGGCAAGCCGACGCCACCGGAGCCGATGGCACCTGACGACCCGCGCTGGCCGCCGATCCCCGCCCAGGACTTCTCCAACCTGCCCAAACAGCAAAAGGGTCTGCACTCCCGCGGATTCGAATACATGCGCCTGTCTAGCCGGATCGAAGGACTGATCTCGAACTTCGAGCGCGTCATCGACGGGTTCCTGGCCGGCCTGCCGTACGAGTCGCTGGTGCCGGCGATTCAGAAAACCAACACCACCATCGACGTACCGATCGTCGACCTCGGCTTCACGCGGGAGGTCGTGCCATGAGCACCAGCTGGGATCGTACGGTCGATCTGGTGATCGCGGGCAGCGGCGGGGGCGGCATGGTGGCGGGGCTGGCCGCCCTGGATGCCGGTCTGCAGCCACTGATCGTCGAAAAGCAGCCGCTGGTGGGCGGTTCCACCGGCCTGTCCGGCGGCATCGTCTGGCTGCCCAACAATCCGCTGATGCGCGCCGATGGCATCGCGGACTCGCACCAGGACGGCCTGGCCTATCTGGCGGACGTCGTCGGTGACATCGGCGCGGCCTCATCCCCCGCGCGCCGCGAGATGTTCCTCACCGCGGGCTACGAGATGATCAACTTCCTGGTCCGCAAGGGTGTTCGGCTGATCCGCTGCGCCGGCTGGAGCGATTACTACCCGAACCACAAGGGGGGCAACGAGTCCGGGCGGGCCGTCGAAGGAATTCCTTTCGACGCCGCCACACTGGGCGCATGGCACGACAAGGTGCAGCCCTCCCTGGCCAGGAATTACGGCTATGTCATGCTGACCAACGAGTTGCGATCGGTGCAGTACTTCAACCGCTCACCTGGTGCATTCGCCGTCGCCACCAAAGTTTTCGCGCGCACCAGGGCGGCCCGCCTGGCACGGCGGCAGCTGCTGACCAACGGCGCGTCCCTGATCGGCCAGATGCTGAAGGTACTCATCGACCTCAGCGACGGCCAGCCACCGCTGTGGATCAACGCCGCGATGGACGACCTCATCGTCGAGAACGGCCGGGTCGCGGGTGCCCGTATCTTCCGGGACGGTGTGGCGCAGAACGTGGCGGCACGCAAAGGAGTCCTGTTGGCTGCCGGGGGTTTTGGCCACAATCGACAGATGCGTCGTCAGTACAGCGGAGAACAGCCCAACGACGGGCAATGGTCGATCGCCAATGCCGGCGACACCGGCGAGGTACTGCAGACCGCGATGCGGCTGGGGGCCAAGACGGATCTGCTCGACGAAGCCTGGTGGCTCCCTTCGGTGTTCATCGCCAACGGCGGAGCCGCCGCCGCCTCGTTGGGGTCGGGGCGCCAACGACCCGGCGCCATCTACGTCGACTCCGGCGGCCGGCGGTTCTGCAACGAGTCGAATTCCTACGTCGAGGTCGGCAAGGCGATGTACGCCAACAAGGCGGTACCGTGCTGGATGATCTTCGACGACGGGTACGTACGTCGCTACGTCGCGGGCACCAATCCCGTCAAACGCGATCACCTACCTCGTCAGTTGATCGAGAGCGGCGCCGTCAAGCGGGCCGAGACCCTGACCGATCTCGCCCGCCAGATCGACCTGCCGGCCGGGGAGCTGGTCCGAACGGTGCAGCGGTTCAACGGATTCGCCGCCAAGGGGCTGGACCCCGATTTCGGGCGGGGACAGTCGGCGTACAACGACTGCCTCGGTGACCCGGGGTACCGGCCCAACGCCGCGCTCGGTCCCTTGGACCGGGCGCCGTACTACGCGACCAGAGTGTTGCCGGCCGACGTGGGAACGTGTGGCGGGGTGATCACCAACGAGCATGCGCAGGTGCTGGATCAGCACGACCAAGTGATCGAGGGGCTGTATGCGACCGGCAATACCACCGCCACGGTCATGGGCCGAACCTATCCGGGGGCCGGGGCGAGCATCGCGAACTCGATGGTGTTCGGTTACGTCGCCGCCCGACACGCCGCCGGCCGCAAGATCGCCGGGCACCAATGATGCCGAGCAGACGTGAAAGCTCCCATTTCGGCGCGAAAAAGGGTGCCTTTACGTCTGCTCGCCCGCACTGTCCTTGCCCTCGATGAAGTCGCGGGGCTTCATGCCCGATTGCATGAGTTCGGCCCGCCGCGCCTGCACATCGGTTGCCGCGCCGACCATGTTCGTCAAGATGTGACTGACCTGCAGATGCACCCGCATACCCATCAGCTCCCAGGCACGCTTCACGTTGTTCTTCACCGCCATCAACGTGGTCAACGGGATCTGGCCGATCCTGCGCGCCATGTCCTCGACGGTCTCCTCGAGGTCTTCGCGCGGTACCACCCGGTTGAGCAGGCCCCACTCGAGAGCCTGTTGCGCCGACAGCGTCGGTGCGAGCAGCAGCCAGTCCATGGTGCGGTGCCAGTTCATCAGCAGCCACGGTTCGATCATTGTGTGACCGCCCGGCTCGCCGAGGCTTTGCGCCAGCGGCATCTGGAAATACGCGTCGTCGGACGCGACGCAGAAGTCGGTCAGCAGCCCGAGGTAGATCCCGCCGCCCATGCAGTAACCGTGAATCTGCGAAATCGTCGGCTTCGGAAACTCCCAGAGATACAGCGTCGGCCACAGAAACAGGTCGGCGGTGCCTTTGTACAGGTCCTCGAAGGTATTGCCGAAATCCGGGTACGGGTTTTCGTCGGGACCCCAGCGGGCTACATGCCCGCCGCAGAATCCTTTGCCGTTGGCCTTGAGGATGACGACCTTGATCTCCTTGTCGTGGTCGGCCTCTCGCAGGCAGGTGTCGACCTCGGTGACCAGCACTGCGTCTTTGGTGTTTGCCTTCTCCACCCGGTTGAGAATGATGCGGGCGATCGGTGGCTCGCGCTCGTAGATGACCGCTTGCAGAACGCGCCGCTCCATGGTGCTGACACTACCGGACGAGGGGTGCGGACCACAGCGAACGACTGACGAGTTCCTTCGGTGATTTCGCTTGTGCCGCGGCAGATCTTGTACACCGCGGGCGATCAGCCATGCCCGACCAACCATGCATACCCGCGGCCTTCACCGGCCGCCATCACGTCGAGTGCACCGAATACCGAGGCCAATTCGCCGCGAGCGGCCCGGAACGGCCCGGGTTCGGCGCCGACCTCACTGAGAGTGCAGATCGCCAGCAGCCCGCCCGGTGCGAGGCGCTCGATCAGTGCTCGATCAAGACGTGGGTCGCGGAACTTGTTGCACAGCAACATCTCGACCGGCGGCCCAGTGGGCAGACCCGCATCGAGGTCGACGACGTCGAAGCGACAGCGGTGCCCGAATCCTTTGCGCCCGGCCAAGTCTCGCGCCTGCTCGATGGCCACCGCGGAGACGTCAACGCCCCACACATCCAGGCCGCGGCTGGCCAGCCACACCGAACCGGCTCCCTGGCCGCACGCGACATCGAGGGCGCGTCCGGCGGTGGGAATCAAATCGCTGTACGGTCGCAGGAAATCCGGTGGCACACCGGCGTCGATCGGTTCCACTGCTGCGTATCGGGCATCCCAGCGACGTCGGTCCTGCTCGGTCACAGCGACCAGATTACTGCCCCGCCGGTGGCTACGTCGGCCCCAGCTCTAGGGTTTTCTAGACACCTGTCTGTTCCATCCGCTAGATGCCGCCGTGACTCATGACAGGCCCAGCTGATGAACCCGCCAAAAGGGCTGCTGGCTCGGCAGAAGCGCGATTCGTCCCACCGGCGAGCACGGCTTGTCGCCACTGCGAGCCCTCCCTACACTGGACGGGTGTCTAGAGATGGGGATTCCCCGGCCGGCCGTCCTTCATCCGGTGCGACCACCCAGCGCCGGTCGGATCGACGCCCGGGACAGACGATCCGCAAAGTCCTCGACGCCGGCTTGGCAGAACTTCGGGAATCCTCATACGCCAACCTGACGATGCGGGCGGTGGCACAGCGGGCAGGGGTGTCACCGGCCAGCGCCTACACCTACTTCTCATCGAAAAGCGCACTGGTGGCGGCCGTCTACCTTCGATTTCTCCGTGAACTTCCGTTGCACACCGACGTGAACGACACCACCAAGACCAGGGTCAGCGCGACCATGCGGGACATGGCGCTGGTGGTCGCAGACGAGCCGGAACTCACCGCCGGGTGCGGCACGGCGCTGATGGCCGATGATCCGGCCGTCGCACCGCTGCGCGAGGAGATCGCCCGGGAGGTATCGCGCCGGATCGGCGCCGCACTCGGTCCCGGATGGCCGCGCCCGGTCAAATCCACCCTGCAGATGACGTTCGCCGGTGCGCTGATGACGGCGCGCTTTCTCACCTATCGGGAAATCGCGGGCCAGCTCGACGAGGCGGTCAACCTCATACTCGGCGCATCGGTAGCGTGAACTACCTTTGGCCCGAGCGAGTTACACGGGAGTCAGGGGTAGCGACCTGCGTGGCTGGAAGACGAAGCTCGACCCGCCACTTACCTTGGCTACCGATACTTCGGGGTATTCCTTTGCCGCGGTAGATGTTTCGGTAATCAATGCCGTCCAGTCGGTGGGAGTACCGCTGATGTCGACATGCAAGTGTGGATCAACCGCCGACGCGATCGCCTGCAACGGTGCCACCACATCGGGTGACACCAACGCCGGCCATGCGTCGTCGTCGTGGGCCGGTGATCGGTGCAGGTGTACACGATTCGGTTCGAAGTCGGCTGCCACGTAGGCAGCGGGGTTGAACAGCGGATGCAATTCCATCACGCGGACCGCGCCCTCGACTCCCCCGGGCAGGTCCATGGCACGGTGGATCCGCTCACCGGCCAGCCCGGCCAGCCCGATGAGCTGCTTGGTGGCGATCGACTTCGCGAGGGCGGCATCGCCGCCGGCACGTTTGCTCACCGCAAGCGCGAAAGAGAGGTAGAGCAGGTGCATTTGCAGGCATACTTCGTCGGCGAGGCGGACCAGCGCCGAGTGGCAGAAAGCGCCGAAGTCGAAATCGGACTGCAGGGGGCCGGAGTAATCCGAGTGGCCCGGCCCGGCGTCGTCGATCGGGTCAAGTTCGACAGTCGCGGCTCTGGTCCGGCCGACGATCTCCAATTGCGGGATGAAGCCCACTTCAGGATGGGACTCGTCGATGATCACCGTCCATGCGCAATGTGGCTTCCGGTCGGCGGGTAACCGCGGCGGCCGGTGAATCGGGCGGACCTGCGCCCGGCGGTTGGTGGCCAGTGCGGTGGCATCGAACGTCGGATCCTCGATGTCATGGCACATCCCGCGTACGTAGTCATCACCCATCGGCTCGACATCCAGCAGCGCGCCGCAGTGATCGAGGTGAAACTCTCCGTGCCAACGGTCATGCACCGTGTAGCGGAAGTCCATGAACTGGGGTGGGGCGCCGATGTCGAGCTGCAGGCCCTTGAAGATGGTGATGACGTCGTCGCCCTCGAACCGCAGCGCCCGCTGCATGCGCTTGGTGTACAGCGGGCTCGCTCCGGCCCACTCTTCGATGGCGATCTGAAGCATCGCCTCGCGACCGAATTGTTGTATGCACCAGGCCATTCCGGATCTGTCGATCATCTGGCCGATCAGCAGCAACTCCGGCACCAGCGTGCTGAGCTGCCCACGCGTGAGGGCAGCGTACCTGCTAGTCACAGCGGTCCTCCGGTCTGCATGCCTGCCCGGCCGCGCCCTTGACATCCCGCCGGGGACTGACACGGCTGAGTCCACCGACACGACTGGGGCTGCATGTACCAAATTATGGACAGGTGTCTGGTTATGCTGCCGACTCTAGCGGACCGGTCCCGCGATCGGCAAGAACCGCAGGAATCGGGCAGCGAAGCGGCGGATAGCCATTCCGCAGCGGTGGTGGCACTACCTCGCCGCGCCCTGCAAGCGGTCCCTGGCTGGACAGCTGTCCGGCCGTCCGCAGCCGAGTTTGGCCATCCACGGACACCCAGCACGTATGATCTGGATCCATGACGGCAGCCCGGGTGGTCGCCCCCGATGCGTAGTCACGGCTGGGCCGGCAACACGCCGTCCTCCGATGAGGAGGCGATAGCCCGCATCCTCGATGCCGCGGAGAAGATCATCGGTGAACGCGGTTCGGCGATGCGCATCGCCGACGTGGCCCGGGATCTGGGCGTGACTCGCCAGACCGTCTACCGGTACTTCCCGGGCACCCAGGCATTGCTGGTGGCAACCGCGATGCGCTCCGCGGACGGCTTCCTCGACCAGATGGCCATGCGGGTCAAGGGGATAACGGACCCCGTTCAGGCCATCGTCGAGGGAGTGGCATTCGGCATCGAAGAACTGGCCGCCGACAACCAGGTCGATGTCATCCTCAGCCAACGTGATCGCGGCAGTCGCCGGACGTCCATCATGTCCGACACGGCGCTGGCCTTCGGCCGCTCGATGCTGCACAAGTTCGACGTGGATTGGGAACGGCACGGTTTCGACGAAGCCGGGGTGGATGAATTGGCGGAGTTCTGCCTACGGGTGCTGCATTCGTTTCTCGCCGACCCGGGACGTCCGCCACGTTACGGTGGTGACCTTCGCCGCTACCTCATCCGCTGGCTCGGACCCGCGATCGCCTACCCGAAGCTGGCAGGTGCGATGGACGCGCTGCGGACCGACGAACCGGTGCGTCCGCGAAGACGCGCCACCGCGGCATCCTGAGGCTTCCGGCCTGGCGCGCCGCCTCCTGCACCAGCTGAACCCGCGAAGCAAGGCCGAGCTTGGTGTAAATGTGGCTGAGGTGAGCCTGCACGGTGCGTGGCGAAACGAATAATCGCACCGCTATCTCCTTGTTGGCCAGTCCTTCACAAAAAGTCGCGCTATGTCGCGCTCGGCCGGTGTCAGCGACGGCCAGCCGGTGGCGGGGCGTTTGCGCTGACCCCGGCCGCGCTGGGCACAGGCGATGGCTTCCTCGATGCATAGCTCGGCGCCTTCCGCCCATGCGGCGCCAAAAGCATTCTCCTCCATTGCATCCCGGAGCTCGTGCACCGATTCGCGATAGCCGGCTTCGTGAATCGGCAAGCGCACCAAACCCGTACGGTGCCGGATTCCCCGCGCCGCGCCGAACAGCCGGGCCGCCTCGAGATGGTTGCCGGCCCTGGTTGCCAGCCCGGCCAGCACAATGTCGGGAACGTTGAGTCGCGCACCGCTCGCGTCGACCCCTCGACGGCAGCAAGCAGCAGCGTCAGTGTTCCCGTCGGTAATCCGCTTGGCTGCTCGCTCAACTCAACTGCGCTCCACTCGGTTGTGCTCATGCTAGCCAGGATGCGTTGACACGGATCAGGAAACATCAGCCAAATGGCCGATGGAGTTCGCCGCCCATGCGGAGGTAGCGCATCTGCCCGATGGCGCCGGACCACCCGCCGGTTGATCCGCAGCGCTCTATGGGCAATCCTCATCCTGGAATCAGGGAAACAGGTGAATGAGCCGAAGGGGGTCGGGACGTGGCCGGTGTGGGACAGATCGCGATGAACAGCGCGCCGGTCTTGGGGGGCTTGATGCTGGCCGTTGCGGCGGGTCAATTCCGCGGGCCCGACTTCCGCAGCCTGATCATGCAGGACATGGATCTGCTCGACCGGCTTCCCCCGGAAGCCACCGAGCTGCGCGCCGAACTGCAACGCACCATAGATGCCCGGGTCGACGATCTGATCAAAGCCTCCGATAAAGGTCGTGCCGTCCGCAGGGCAGCGACGTCCTATCAAGGAAACTGGCGCGACGTGGTGCTCTTCATCTGCGCGGTGCTGTTCGCGGTCGTGTGGTGGAACGTCAACCACAGCCGGACCAACTGGCTACCGACGTTCGTGGTCCTGATCCTGCTCGCCGTGGTGACGGCCGCTTACGCCCTGCGGGGGGCGGTGCGCGCTGCAATGTCACTGGTGCGGACACGGGGGCACCACGGCGGCGGTGAAGCGAACTGACCCTCAACCTGCCGCGCCTCGCCTTCCGGCACCGTTGGCGTCCGCGAGGTCGGTGAATCCCTGCTGTTCCTGCTGACGCTGGCGTACTATCGCGACATCCACTGCCCGTAAAGGCACGTCGCGGTGTGCTCGCGGCCGCCGAACGCACGGAAAGCTGCCGGCATGCGCATCGTTGTGGATCTGAACAAGTGCCAGGGCTACGCCCAGTGTGTCCCGCTGGCACCCGAGGTCTTGCAGTTGCTCGGTGACGAGGCGCTGTCCTATGACCCCAATCCCGACGATTCGCAACGGCAGCGAGTGTTGCGGGCCGCCGCGTCGTGCCCGGTGCAGGCGATCATCGTCGAGACGTACACCCCTGCGGACGAGGCATGAAGAACCCGCTTGTCGCAGAACTGGTGGCGAGTTTCCGGGCCGAGGCCCGCATCGTCATCGTGGGGGCATCGCTGGCCGGCCTGCGGGCAGCCGAAACGTTGCGCGAGCGCGGCTTTCGCGGGCACCTGACGTTGATCGGCGAGGAGCCGCACGAGCCGTACGACCGTCCTCCGCTGTCCAAGCAGGTCCTCAAGGGCTGGGTGCCTGCCGAGCACACCAAGCTGCCGCGGTTGCGCGCCGTGGACGCCGAGTGGCGTCTGGGCGTGGCTGCGACGGGACTGGACCGGATCAACCGCCGGGTAGGGCTGGCTGACGGGACGACGGTCGAGTACGACCGGCTGCTGATCGCCACCGGGGTCCGGTCCAGGCCATGGCCCAACGCCGCGGAAGCCGCACTGCACGGCGTGTTCACCGTGCGCACCTGTGCAGATGCGGCCCGGTTGCAGGCGGCACTGCACGACCGTCCGCGGCGGGTACTGGTCGTCGGCTCGGGCTTCATCGGCTCCGAAATCGCCTCCGTGTGTTGCGAATTGGGCTTGCCGGTCACTGTCGCCGAACGCGCCGGCGGACCGCTGGTCGGCGCCCTGGGCGGTGTCATCGGCGATATCGCGGCAAAGATGCAGCGCGACGCGGGCGTCGACCTGCGCACCGGCGTCTCCGTGCAGGCGTTGCTCGGTGACGACGCCGGTCATGTGCGCGCCGCCCAACTGTCCGACGGACACCGGCTTGATGTGGACGTCGTGATCGCTTCACTGGGTTCTATTCGCAACGTCGAGTGGCTCGAGGGTGCCGGTCTGGCGAGCGGATTCTGGGGCGTGGGTTGCGACGCCGGATGCCGTGCGTTCGACATCAACGGGGTGGTGACCGACAACATCTTCGTTGCCGGCGACATCGCCCGTATGCCGCATGTGCTCTACGAGTACCAGTTCATTTCCATGGAGCATTGGGACAATGCGGTCTTCGGTGCACAAGTGGCCGCCAACAACATGATCAGCCTCGAGACAGACCGTCGCCCGCACCTTCCGGTGCCCTCGTTCTGGTCCGCTCAATTCGGTGTGAACATCAAAGGCGCCGGAGTGTGCTCGTTCGGCGATGAGATCGTGTTCACCCAAGGCTCACCCGGTCAGCGGCGCTTCGCCGCCGCATACGGACGCCGGGGCCGCATCATCGGCGCCGTGACGTTCGACCACGGCAAGTGGCTCCCCTACTACACCGCGCTGATCGAGCGGTCCGCACCATTCCCGCCTCCCCCGCCCGGCTACGATCGCCCACCCGACATGACGCCGGTACCCGCGCGCTTTCCAGATCCGCGAGTACCGACCGGGCTTCCCGACGTCGTGCTGACCGGGCACGACCCCACCTCGCGGGGAGCAGAATTCCGCCCGCGCCCCTAGCCGACGTCACCCATCTGCCGCCAAGGAGCCGCCATGACCGCCCCAACCGCCTGGGCCGAGGCGATGAAGTTCGAGAATCGCGCCGACCCGTATCCGTTCTTCGACGAGTTGCGCAGGACCCCGGTGGTCCAGGTGGCCGATGACCTCTACGTGGTCACCGGCTACCGGGAACTGCTTGCGCTGGCGCACGATCCGCGGATCAGCTCCGACGTCCGGCGCAGCCCGCTGCGCGCCGGGCAGGCCCCGGAGGCCGCGGAACTGCAACAGTACGGGCACCAGCAGAGCATCATCGTCTCCGACCCACCCGATCACGATCGGGCCCGCCGCCAGGTGATGCGCCACTTCGGGCCCCCGCACTCGCCCGCGGTTATCCCCGACTGCGAGCCGAGCATCCTGCGACTCTGCGATGACCTGCTCGACGCACTGAAAGCCAAGGGCGTCAAGCAGTTCGACGTGGTCGACGACTACGCGTATCCGGTACCGGTGATGGTGATCTGCAGAATTCTGGGAGTACCGCTCCAGGATGAACCCACCTTCCATGCCTGGATCTACGACATGCTCTCCGGGCTGGATCTCGGCCCGGACGCAACGACCGAAGAAGGCAGGATCCGCGCCGGAAAGGCTCGTGCCAGCGGAGAGGCGTTGCGGGGATACCTGGCCGGCCTGATCGACGGATTCCTGCACCGTCCTGCGGACTGTCTGCTGTCCAAGCTGGTCAACGACGCCGACGGCCCCGACGGTGCGATGTCGCCGCAGGAAGCGCTTTCCAACGCCCAACTGCTGTTGATCGCCGGCCACGATTCGACCGTGAACACAATCTCGAATTGTGTGCTGACGCTGCTGCGCAATCCGGGGTCCTTCGACCTGATGCGGGAACGACCCGAACTCATCCCGCGCGCGATCGAGGAAGTTCAGCGGCTGCAGTCGGCGGTGCAATTCTTTCCCAGCCGCAGTGCCACCGACGACATCGAGATCGCCGGCACCGTGATTCCCAAAGGGGCGGCGGTTCACCTCATGTACAGCGCCGCGAACCGGGATCCGGCCCGCTTCACCGATCCCGACAGATTCGATCCGCATCGCCCCGACAACGAGCATTTCGGCTGGGGCAGCGGTATCCACACCTGCATGGGCGGCCCACTGGCCCGGCTGGAGGTCAACCTGGCTCTGGAAACCTTTCTGCGCCGAGTCGACGGACCCCGCCTAGTGGTCGATCCGCCGCCGTATCGCCGCAGCCAGGTGTTTCGCGGCCCGTTGCACCTACCGGTCGACATCGACGGGATCCGGGACTGAAGCCGTCAGCTCGTCGCGGGAGGTCGCCTCGGCCAGGCGTTCAACTTATCTAACTTACGTATTTTTGCAAGACAACGATTGCCCGCCGCCCGGCGCGGTGTCAGGCTGACTACATGACAGAAGCGGAATCGTTCGTCGACCAGGCCGTCGTGGGGCTGGCCGAGCCGCAGCCCATGTATAAGGCACTGCGCGAGTCGGCCCCGGTGTTTCGGTCGCCGCAAGCGGTGGTTCTGAGCCGGCTTTCGGATATCGACATGGCCCTCAAACGGACCGATTTGTTCTCGTCGAACATGGACGCGGTGGACCTGGGCAACCTGCGACCGCTGATCCCCTTGCAGATCGATCCGCCCGAGCATGCGAAGTACCGGCGCATCCTGGACCCACTGTTCACGCCCCGCGCGATGGCCCGGCGGGAACAGCAGGTCAGTGCGCTGGTCAACGACATGATCGACCGTTTCGCGGGCCGGGGTGCATGCGATTTCCACGAAGAGTTCGCGGTGCCGCTGCCCTGCACCGTGTTTCTGCAGGTGCTGGGCCTGCCGCTGGAGGACCTGGACAAGTTCTTGGAGTGGAAGGACGGCGTGATCCGGCCCGCGGGGTCGACCGGCTATGACGATCGCCATGAGGCCTCGGCCAAGGTGGCCGAACAGATCTACGAATATTTCGACCGCGCCATCGACGACCACATCGCCAAACCTCGGGATGACGTGCTGTCGGCGATGATCGCGGCGCACTTCAAGGACGAGGGTGGTGCCGCGCTGTCCCGCGACGAGCTGCTGGATATCTGTTTTCTGTTCCTGATCGCCGGGCTGGACACGGTGACGGACTCGCTGGACTGTTTCTTCGTCTACCTGGCGCGGCATCCCGGGCATCGTCATCAGCTGGTCGCGCAACCCGACCTTCTGCCGCACGCCGTCGAGGAGTTGTTGCGTTGGGAGACACCGGTTCCCGGCGTTGCCCGGGTCGCCATGCAGGACGTCGAACTCGGTGGTTGCCCGATCAACAAGGGCGAGCGGGTCAGCCCGTTACTCGGTGCGGCCAACACCGACCCGGCCGAGTTCGCCGACCCGGAGCGGGTGGATTTCAGCCGCAGTCCGAACCGGCACCGCGCCTTCGGCGGCGGCCCGCACCGCTGCCTGGGGTCACACCTGGCCCGGATGGAACTGCGGGTGGCGTTGCGCGAATTCCATCGACGCATCCCCGATTACGAGATTCCACCCGGTACTGAGCTTAAGTACACCGCGGCCCTTCGCTCCGTGGAGTCGCTGCCGCTGACGTTCCCGGTGCCGGCGCGATGATGCACGTCTCGGTGGACGTCGACCGCTGCGTGGGTCACGGACGCTGCTACTCACTGGCGCCCGAGATCTATGATGCCGACGAGGTCGGACATTCCGTCGTGCGGGTGGAGGACGTCACCGGAGAACAGGAGCAACAAGCGCTGGCCGGCGCCCGGAATTGTCCGGAAGAGGCGATCACACTCACTCCTGGCGCGGCGCGTCGGTAGGTACGCTGACGGCGCAGACCACAGAAAGGACGCCGGCGCATGGAACCAGGCTCGATCGACCCGGTAGCACAGGAGCGGCTATCGCACGCCGCCAAGTCGTTCACGTCCGACTTGTCGATCAACGAGTTCGCACTGCTGCACGGCGCGGGTTTCGAACCGATCGAGTTGGTCATGGGCGTCTCGGTCTACCACGTCGGCTATCAGTTCACCAACATGCGGCAGCAACAGGAATTGGGCGTGTTGACCGAGGCCACCTACCGGGCCCGCTGGAATGCAATGGCGCGCATGCAGGCCGAGGCCGATTCGCTGCAGGCGGACGGCATCGTCGGTGTCCGCCTCAACTGGCGCCATCACGGCGAGGGTGGTGAGCATCTGGAGTTCATGGCCGTCGGCACCGCCGTACGGTTCACCGAGAAGCCGGGGGCGTTTCGGCGTCCCAACGGACAGGCGTTCTCCAGCCACCTGTCCGGCCAGGACATGGTGACGCTGCTGCGGTCCGGGTACACACCCGTAGCGTTCGTCATGGGCAACTGTGTGTTCCACATCGCCGTGCAGGGCTTCATGCAGACACTGCGGCAAATGGGGCGCAATGTCGAGATGCCGCAGTGGACCCAAGGCAACTACCAGGCCCGCGAACTAGCGATGTCCCGCATGCAGACCGAAGCCGAGCGGGACGGTGCCACCGGCGTAGTGGGCGTGCACTTCGCCATCTCCAACTACGCCTGGGGGCACCACACCGTGGAGTTCTACACCGCGGGAACGGCGGTGCGGCGCACCGGAACCGGTGAGACGATCAAACCCACTTTCGTGCTGCCGATGGATAACTGATGTACGAGTTCGACGCCGAGCGGATCAGTCGCACCATCACGGCGGCACTTGCGGGTCCCGGCGGCGTCGCCATGGTGGTGAAGGTCTTCGCCGGGCTTCCCGGCGTGATTCACACGCCCGCGCGCCGTGGGTTCTTCTCCTCCAGCCCCGAGCGGGTGCAGATCGGCGATTGGCGCTATGAGATCGCGCGCGACGGTCGGCTGCTCGCCGGGCACGTGGTGAACGACATCGTCATCGCCGAGGACATCTTGCCGGCTGACGCGGTGGGGCCGCACATCGCCCGCTCTCTGCAACAGATCGTCGCCCGATTCGGCGCAACCGTCGTTCCCAACATCAACGCCGCCGTGGACGTACTGGGCACCAGCACTGGCTATCCTTATTGATTTACCCTGTGCTGCGGGTATTTTCGCTGTCCACGCAAGGAAAGCTCGGCTCAGCAACGGTGCCTGCAGCAGACAGGGCGAAATCACCCGTCCGGCGGGCCGCCGGACGGGATCGGGCAGACCAGCAACTCCTTGAGGGCATCGGAGAAGGCGTCGGCCATCTCCCACAGCTCCGGCACCAGGTCCGGGCAGGAGATGATGCCGACACCCAGGGCCCCGTTGAGGGACATCACGGTGATGTTGAGTCCAGCGCCGCCCAGCAGCGGTCCCAGCGGATACATCGATTCGATGCGGCAGCCGAGGAAGTACAACTGTTGTTGGGGCCCGGGCACATTGGACAGGATCATGTTGTATACGGGACTGCTACCCAACGGGATTCGAGGCAAGATGCGCATCGCAACGCCGAACATCGACTGGCCGCCGAACTCCGTCCAATCGTGCAACAGGGTCGGTCCCATCGCCGCGGTGTGATCTTTGGCGGCGTTGTTACCGGCCGCGATGGCGCGGACGCGGTCCGCGGGATCGGCGATCTGGGTCTGCATTCGGCAGAACATCCACGTGGTCTGATTGCGACCGGGCCGCTGCGACTTGTCGCGCACCGAAACCGGGACCGTGGCAACCAGCGGAACGTCGGGAAGTTCCCCGCGCTCGATAAGGAAGCGCCGCAGCACCCCGGCACACAACGCCACCACCACGTCGTTGACGGTCACCCCGAACCGGTCCTTGACCCTCTTGACGTCGCGCATATCGAGCTGGGTGTAGGCGACGTTGCGATGATGCGTCAGCGGCCCGTTGAAGGGTGTCGGCGGCGCGCTGAATGGCGCAGCCATCGTGCGGCCCTCGCGCGCCCGCAACACCGTCTGTGCCATGGTGACCAGCGTCGCCGGCACCACCGTTGCCAACCGCAACGGTCGCTTCGCGACGTTGAGCAGCCCACCGGCCGCGATTTGCAGCGCACTGGCACGTCCCGCCCCGCGGACCGGCCGGGGTGCCGGAGCATCGGGGCCCGGGCTGCACAGCTGCGCCAGCAGATTCGCGCCGCCAACGCCGTCGACCACGGCATGGTGCACCTTGAGCAGAACCGTCAGCCCGTTGTCACGTGCACCACCCTCGATCAACCACATCTCCCACAGCGGGCGGTCGCGATCCAGCGGCAAACCCGCGATATGTCCGCAGATCTCGGCCAGTTCCCGACGGCTCCCGGGCGCCGGCACCGCAACTCGGTGCAGGTGGCGCCGCAATGCAAACCTTTCATCGTCCACCCATACCGGATGATCCGGGTTCAGTTGGGTGTTGGCGAGCCTCATCCGAAATTCCGGCACCGCCTTCACGTGCTTCGCCAACGCGGCGCGAAACCGGGTGTAGGCGTAACCGCCCTGCATTGTCGACGTATCGAGCTCCAATACACAGCAGACGTTCAGCGGCTGCGTCGGAGTCTCCAGGTATAGGAAGAAAGCATCAAGTCCACTTAGTCGTTCCATAGCGCCTGCCCGACTAGTCACGTGCAAATTTGAGTGATGGACCCGCGGCTTGCAGACGACCCGTCCCGCCGGGCCCGGCACCGAGGTTTTGCACGCATACCCGGGGTCTGCGATCGCTAAACCAGCGTTCCCTCCGTAAACCGCGGTGTGGGAGCGGGTTCGCCGCACCACCGGGCAAGCACGCCGGCGAGCTCGGCGGCGTTCGGCCGGCGACGCGCGGCCCACGCGATGTAGCCGTCCGGACGAACCAGCACAGCCGCAGGTTGCGTCACGTCGCGGTGGTTCACGTGGTCCATCCCCGGCCAGGCGACGGGTTGCGCGGGCCCGCGGGTGAGCAGGACGAAGCGGCCGCTGCGCAACACCTCGTAAAGCCTGGTGCCGTCGCAATCGATGTCTGGCACCCGTTGCCCCACGCATGGGTCGTCGGTAGCCCGGCGTCGTTGGTAGGCAATGCCGATGCCGCTGAGCCGCTCGGCCGCCATTCGACGGCTGCGCGGGAAGTGCAGGATGGTGCGAATGACGAAGCGCTGCAACAATCGGCGTATCGCAGCACGGCCCAGCACAAGCTGGTTGAGCATGTCGGTCATCGCGAGCACATCGGCACCCACCGGATGCCGCTCGGCTTCATAACTGTCGAGCAGCCCGTCCGATCGCGACCCACGCGTTGCCCCGGTCAGCACCGACGCCAGCTTCCAGCCGAGGTTCATCGCATCGCCGATACCGGTATTCATCCCCTGCCCGCCGATCGGCGAATGGACGTGGGCAGCGTCCCCGGCCAGCAACACGCGGCCCAGCCGATAATGCGCGGCTTGCCGGCGCTCGCTGAGAAACCGTGAACTCCAACGCATCTCGCCCACACCGAAATCGTCGCCGGCGATCCGCCGGAAGGCGTCGCAGATCTGCTCCCTGGTTACCGGTTCGGTGAGCGGCTCCTGCTCGCGCCGGCGGTCCCAGGCGATCGCCCGATACCAACCGTCGCCGAACGGCAGGACCAGGACCACGCCCTCGGCATTGGTTCTGGCGAACATCTGCTCGTCGGGCGGCCTGGTCAGCCGCACATCGGCCAGCATGATGTGCGTCTGGTATTGCTTGCCCACGAAGTCCACACCGAGCAGCCGGCGCACCGCGCTGTGTGCGCCGTCGCACCCGACGACGTAGCGCGCCCGCCGGCTGCCGCCATCGGCGAGGGCGAGGTTGACGCCGTCATCGTCCTGCTGCAGGCTCACCAGCTCGGCACCCCGGTTGATCCGCACCCCGAGTCGCGCAGCGCGCGACTCCAGGACATGTTCGGTCCCGCTCTGCGGAACGATCAGGATGAATGGGTAGCGCGTCTGCAGCTCGTCGGCCAGCGAAACCGTTGCCCCGGGGACCGGCGCGATCTCCCCTACCCGAAACCCGCGAGACATTACCTCGTCGCTGAGCCCGCGGGCGTCGAGCAACTCCATGGTCCGGGCGTGCATGGCAAACGCCCGAGTGATGTTCGGGACATGCGTGCGACGTTCGAGTACCTCCACGCGCACACCCCGCATCGCCAACTCACACGCCAGCATCAGTCCGGTGGGCCCCGCGCCGATCACGGCGACGTCCACGCTGCGGATAGCGGAACCAGAGCTGTCCATGTCAAGCTCCTTTCTGTCTCATCTGAGAGTGGCCCGTCCGCTGAGCCGTCGAATCAGTGAAGTCACCAGTCCTGATGCCGGTCGGCGTCCTACGATCGGTGCTGTGCTGCACGGCCGCCGGCGGGAATGCGCGCAGATTGACGGCATGCTGGCCGCCGCGCGGACCAGGCACAGCAGCGCGCTGGTGCTGCGCGGCGAGGCCGGTATCGGCAAGTCGGCGCTGCTTGACTATGCGGCCGCGCAGGCCGGGGACATGCAGGTGCTGCGGACCGTGGGCATCCCGACCGAATCTCAGTTGCCGTTCGCCGGGGTGCACGCACTGTTGTTGCCGGTCATGCATCGCCGTGCTGCTCTCCCGGCCCGGCAGCGCGCGGCTCTACTCGGCGCCTTCGGGCTGGGCCCCGTGTCCGCCGAAGACCGGTTTCTGATCTCACTGGCGGTGCTCAGCCTGCTGGCCGAGGCGGCGGAAACGGCGCCGCTGCTGTGCCTGGTCGACGACGCACAGTGGTTGGACGGGCCTTCGGCCGATGCGTTGGCATTCGCGGCCCGACGGGTACAGGCGGAGGGGATCGTCATACTCGCCGCCGCGCGGGACGGTTTCGACGCAGCCGGATTGCCAGAGCTCCGGCTGACCGGGATCGACGCGGTCGCCGCCGCCATGCTGGTGACCGAACGGACCGGTACGCCGGTCGCCGCGCCGGTCCGGGACCGGCTGGTGGCCGACACTCTGGGTAACCCGCTGGCGATCGCCGAACTGGCTCGGTTGTTGTCCGCCGAGCAGATCGCGGGGCGTTCGGCGCTGCCGGAGCAACTGCCGGTCAGCACCGATGTGGAGCGGCTCTACCTGGACCGTGTCGGCGAACTGCCTCCGCAGGCCCAGACCATGCTGCTGGTGGCCGCCGCCCACGACAGCGGGCAACTCGACGGCGTACTGCGCGCGGCGCAGGTTCTCGGCGCCGGAGCGGACGACCTCGATGTCGGAAAGACAGCGGGGCTGCTCCGGGTCGACGGTGCTGTCGTGTCGTTCGTCCACCCGCTGGTGCGCTCGGCGGTCTACCACGGCGCGACCCCGCAGCGGCGCCGACAGGTGGAACGGGCGCTGGCGTCCTGCTTCGAAGCCGACGCCGACCGCCAGACATGGCATCTGGCCAACGCGGCGACGGGACCGGATGGCGCGGTGGCCGACGCCTTGCAGGCAGCGGCCCGCCGCGCCGCGGCGCGCGGTGGACATGACGCGGCGGCCGCCGCGTTCGAACGGTCGGCGGTGCTCACCGCCGAGCCCGAGCTACGCGCGACCCGACTGGCCGATGCGGCCACGGCCGCCTGGTCGGCAGGACGGCCCCAGCGGGCCCGGGCACTGCTGGACCACGCACTGCCGCTGGCAGGGGCGGCCGGGTTACGGGCCCGCATCGCCCATCTGTCCGGCTCGATCGAAGCCCACTGCGGCACCCCGGCGGCCGCCTACGCCATCCTCCTCGGCGCCTCGGAGCTGGTTGGTACGGAAGACCCGGAACGGGCAGCGCTGATGCTGGCTGAAGCCGGCCAGCTTGCCTGGGCCGGGGGCGACCTGCAACGCGTCAACGACGTCGCCGGCCGGCTGGCGGCCCTGCCGGCTGGCCAGGGCGCCGGATTCGTTGCCGGGCAAGTCATTACGGGGCTTTCCGGACTGCTCAGCGGCGACACCACAGCCACTGCGGCCAAGTTGCGTGCGGCCGTGGACTCGGCCACCGGTAGTCAGCAGCCGCGGGTCTTGATGAGTGCAGCCGCGGGGGCGATGTTCCTCGGTGACGATCTGCGCGCCATCGACCTGTTCTGCGCGGCCGTTGCAAGGTTGCGTGCCGCCGCCGAGGTTGCGACGCTGCCGCTACTGCTCGGGCCGCTGGCCATGCTGGAGACGTTGACGAGCCGCTACGCAACGGCACTGGCGGATGCCACCGAGGGGCTGCGGCTGGCCGAGGAGACCGGACAACACAATCCGGCGGCACACCTGCACGCCGTGCTGGCGCTGATCGCGGCGGTGCAGGGCCGCGCTGCGGATTGCCGCGGTCACGCGCAAACCGCACTCGCACAGGCGATCTTGTATCGGCTGGGGCCACACGCTGCCATCGCATCCTGGGCGCTGGCCATCCTCGACCTCGGTGCCGGCCGGCCGGAGCAAGCGCTGGACCGGCTCGAGGCGCTGGCCGGTGCGGCTCCCGGGGAGGGCAACCAGATGGTGATGCTGATGGCCACCCCGGACTTTGTCGAGGCCGCAGTGCGCATTCATCGTCACGATACGGCGAGGGCACGTCTGACCGGTCTGCAAGTGTGGGCGCACGACACCGGCGCCCCGTGGGCGAAGGCCCTGGTGGCCCGGTGCAACGGGCTGCTGGCCGAGGACGGGGACCAGGACCAGCACTTCACCGAAGCACTGAAGTTGCACGCGCAGGGTGGGCGTCCGTTCGACACCGCCCGCACCCAGCTGCGGTACGGCGAGAACCTCCGACGACGCCGGCGTCGCGCGCAGGCACGAAAGCATCTTCGCTGGGCGCACGAGACCTTCGAGAGACTCGGCGCGGACCCCTGGACCGAACAGGCCCGCACCGAATTGCTGGCCACGGGTGAAACCGCACGCAAACGTGATGTCAGCGCCGTCAATCAGCTCACGCCGCAGGAACTGCAGATCGCCCGATTCGTCAGCGCAGGCGAAACCAACCGGGCGATCGCCACGCTGATGTTCCTCAGCCCGCGCACCGTTGACTATCACCTGCGCAAGATCTTCATGAAGCTCGGCCTGTCGTCGCGAGCCGAACTGATCCGCATGTCGTTGGATCCGTAATGGTAGACAACTGGCATGACTGGCGACGCCACCGCGATCACGATCTTTCACCCGCCCGCGGATCCGGATCGGTTCGGTGGCTGGGTCGACGGATATCTCGCCGGTGCCCGGCAGACGCCCGGATATGTCGGTGGGCGCCAATCGGTCCACAGCGGCGGACAGTTGGACTGGGCCGTCGAAGTGTCCTTCGAGAACTGCGAGTCGCTCGACGCCTGGCTCGACGGTGCGCAGCGCCGCACCATGCTCGCGGCGGGTATGGAGCAGGGATTCCGGCGTTCGGCCGCCGATCTCGTCCTGGCCCCGGGCGAGTTGCCACCGGCTAACGCCGGTGTGTTCCTGCACCGCGTCGCCCCCGGAAAGGACGGTGAATTCGTTGCCGCACAACGTGATCTGACCGGGGTCAGTTCGACCTTCACCGGATACGAAGGGACGGCGTTGTTTCCGGCAGATCGCAGCGGCCAGTGGATGTCGGTGCTGCGCTTCCGTACCGCCGGGCAGCTCGCCGCGTGGATTCGATCTGGGGAGCGTCTGCAAGCCCTGCCCCGCCTGCGCGGCGAGCTGACACACGACTTCGCCGAGTTGCCCCGCAGCGCCCCATTCGGTTCGACGGTCCGTGTCGCCGACGGTCAGACGAAGATCACGCCGGCATGGAAATCGGCGATGCTGGTGGTGCTGTGTCTGTACCCGACGGTGGTCGGGCTCTCCAAGTCCCTGTCCCCCGCCTTGAACCGAGCCGGAATCGGCACCGCCACAGCCATTTTCGTCGGCAATGTGGTCAGCGTCGCCCTGCTGCAATGGGTTCTGGTCCCGGCGGCATCGCGGCCGTTCCGGCGCTGGCTCGATCCGATCGACGGCGCAGCGACCCGGATCAGCATCGCGGGTGCGACCGTGGTGGTGGCCGGTTACGCGGCGCTGCTGCTGGCTTTCACGCTGCTCGGGTGAGTCAGCCGCCGATCATGGCGTGCAGTGCGTCGAGCGACCACGGTGGGCTATGGCTGTGATCGCGATAGCCGAGTATCTGTGCTGTCGGCCGCTCGAAGCGACCCACGAAACCACCTGCGGCAACGAAGATCTGACCGGTCACACCGCTCGCCATTTCGCTGGCGAGATATGCGTAGACCGGGGCCACGAAATCCGGCGGGGCGACGTCCAGCGCGGCCCGCATCGTCATCTCGTCGAGCATTCCGCGGCGGTGCAGGTCGCCGATGTGCTGCTCGTAGCCGGGCCCGCTCGACAACCGGGTTCGGGCTCCGGGACACACCACGTTGGCCCGCACACCGGTGCCCTTCAATTCGGCCGCGATCGCCATCGTCAGCCCATTGACCGCACCCTTGCCGGCGGGATAGCCGGTGCCGCCGTAATCGCCGAGAAAGGCCACCGAGCCGGTGTTGATGATCGCACCGTGGCCCTGCCCGGCCAGGACGGGTGCGGCGACCCGACAGGTGTGGAAGACCGTGCCCAGATGCGCACCGATCAACGCATCGAACTGCTGCGGCGAGATCTGCAGGATCGAAGAACCCGGTGGCTCGGCGATCCCGGCACAGTTGATCAGCACGTCCAGTCGTCCGAACGCATCTGTGCACGCCGCGACCAAACCCGCGGCGACGCCTGCGTCGTCGGCTGCCCCGGGCACGCCGACCGCCTGTCCTCCTGACGCGGTGAGCGCATCGACAGTTCGCCCCACCGCGCCCGGGTCACGCCCGTTGACCACGACCCTGGCACCCAGCGCGCAGAGCAGCTCGCTGACGGCGCGTCCGATCCCGCGGCTGCCACCGACCACCACAACCCTGCATCCGGCCAGTCCGTCACCAGGGCTCATGTCGTCGCGGTTGCCGGTTCGAGTTCCTCCTCGTCGCTGGCCGACCGCCCGGGCCACCACAGCCAGCGGTCCAGCAGAACCAGCATGGACGGCAGCACGAAGGCCCGTATCACCAGAGCGTTCAGTAGTAGCCCGAGTCCGACGGTGACGCCGATCTGCGCCATGCTGAGCACATTGCTGATCGCCAGCGCAAACATGGTGATCCCGACGACGAAAGCACCGGCGGTGACGACCAATCCCGTCGCGGCGAACGCCCGAATGATGCTGGTGCGAAGCCCGGCGGCGATGCCTTCCCGGATGCGTAGCGCAAACAGCATGTTGCCACCCGAAGCGATGCCCACCATCAGCACGAACGTGACGGGCGGCACCGACCAATGCAATTCCTGATGCAGCAGCCGGTCCCACACCACCACGCTCGCACCGAGTGCGCAAAGATAGGAGACCGCCATCGAACCGAGCACAAGAAACCCGGCCAGGGCGCTCCGCAGCAGCACCGCCGCGATCAAAAAGATGACGCCTAGGGTGATCCAGCCCATCAGGGTGAGGTCCTTGAACACGATGTCCTGCAGGTCACGGGTGGACGGTCCGACACCGGTCAGGTAGACGGCCTGGGGATTGAGGCTGGTTGCTCTGGCCGCATCGGTTATCGCGGCCGCTATCGCTCGGGCCCGTACCGCACCGTCGTTACCCCACTCTTGCCCGTTGCCGTATATGAACAGACGGGTGGCGTATCCATTCGGCGAAAAGAATTGATTCAACGCTGGCCGCATACCCGGGTCGGTCAGAATCCTCCGCGCCGAGTAGAGATCTGTAGTCGTGTTGTTCTGAGAGACTGCGGCCAGTCGATGGAGTAAGGCGGGAAGCTCCTGTACGGGCACCGGACGGGCGTCCCTCAGCACGCCTTTCAAGTCTGTCGCCAGCGCCTTGACCTGATCCATTTGACCGCTGGCGCCGGCTATCGCCGAACTCAGGTCGGCTGGGCCGGCGGCGGCCGCATCGGCGGCCCTGTTCGCGAGTTGTTCGGCCGCGTCGACCAGCTTTGCGGAATCGCCGGTGACGGCGGATGCCCACTGAACCGCATCTTGAGCGGCCGAACACACGGGGGTTTGCGGGCAGTCGGCTATCGCGCTGACGAATCCGCGCAGTGGATCGAATATTTCGCCGACTTCACCCGACCTGGCGCTTACTCGCGTGATGGCCTGCTGGGTCAGATTGACAGCCAGGCTGACACCACCGATCGCGTAGGCGCCCGCCTGAGTACCCGACTGGATCCCGTCGATCCCGGAAACCACGTCACTGGCAGCGGCGTCGAGTTGTGCGAACGTCGCCTCCCGGGAAGTGATCTCATCTGAGAAGTCGTCGAGCCGGTCGCCGTTATTGCCGCCGGTCGCTGACAGCGCGGCCTGCTTGGATTCCATACCGCCGGGGTGGCTTGCTGACTGCACCATCCGGACACCCGACATCGCCATGACCGCGCCGGTGAGGCGCTCGATGGCGGCCAGGCCGCTGGGGTTGCGGATGTCATGATCAGCCTCGATCGTGACGACGTCCGGCTGCAGCTGGTTTGCCGCGAAGTGCCGGTCGGCCGCCCGTAGGCCGCGATTGGCCTCAGTTTTCGGTGAGGTCGCCGCGCTTTCGTCCCAACCGATCGGCACGCCAGGCAGCGGCATCAGCATGATGAGCACGAAGACCCCGCTGGCCACCAGGATCGGCGCCGGCCAGCGCGCCACGTGTGTGCCGATGCGCCGCCACCGCCGGCGTAGACGTTTACGTGGCCGCGGTTTGAGCAGATCGGCGCGGTCCGCTAAAGCAATCAGTCCGGGTGTGAGGGTCAGTGCGGCCAGACCGACGGCAAGCACGCCGATGGCGCACAGCACCCCGATCGTCGCGAGAATGCTGATCCGGGCCAGGCTGAACCATCCAACCGCACCCAGCGGCGCGATCACGATCAAAGCCGAGCCCACAATCGTCGGGGCAACACCGCGGTATGCGTCGTCCAACGCCTCAACAGATGAGAAACCTTGTAGTCGCCGTTCGTGGTAGCGCCCGATCAGGAACATCGAGAAACCCGTGCCGGTCGCGAGGCTCACGGCGACGGCAATGGACAGCGAGAACAGCGAAGCAGTGATCAAGTTGCGGGAATCCAGATACGAAACCACGGGTTTGGCCGCGGCCAGGCCCAGCAGGACCGAGGCGAGTGGCACCAAGGCGGCGATGACCGAGCGGTAAACGATCAGGAGCAGGATCAGCAAAACGGCCACGGTGGTTTCGGTGATGACCTGCATCTGTCGGTCAATCGCCGCAAATTCATCCATGACGGCGGCACCAGGGCCGGTGACGTAGACGTGTAAACCGTCGGGGGGATGCAATTTCGCAATGACACTCCGCGCCAACTGGAGCGACTCGACCGCTTCTGCGGTGCCGACCATGCCGGCCAGCCGCATGGTGGCAGTGACGGCGTGCCCGTCACGACTCACCGCGGCATCTGCAGCCACGGGTATCTGCCACCAGTCCACTACCTCGTAGACGTGTTGGGATTGAGCGCGCAAGGCGGCAACGAGTTGAGCGTAGAACGCCCGATCCTGATCGGTTAGCGGACCATCTCGTTCCAGCACCGCGTAAGCCACGTTATCCGTGGGCTGTTGGGAGAATGCCGCCGCTGACCGCTGCACCGCATTCGAAGTCGCGGTCCCCGCGGGAAAGAACGGCTGATCCTCGTCTGCCAACACCCGCTCGAGCGGCGGAGCGAGGCTGTTTCCCGCGACGGCGGCAAAAGCCCAGACGCCGACGATCAACAATGCGAACCGATAGATGAGGCGGCCGATCAACGCGTAGGCCTCAATTGCGCCAAGCGTCGGGTATCACCGCATAGCCCGTCCCGTTCACCTGACGTATCACCTTCTCGATCGACATCGCGCTGCAAACCCCCGATTGAGTCGGCTAATTCAACCACCCCGGCCACCCGACCGACAGTGGTTTTGCCCGCGCCGCGCCGCATCGCGACATTTACCGTCCAAAGGCTGCTCACCTGCATTCGCGACTCGATAAGGTCGCCCGTCATGGGCGTTCTGCGGTTCCTCTGGCGAAGTGTGTTGGCCTTCGACCGGATCGGTTCCCGCATCCCGCAGCTCATCCAAGTCTGGCTGCTGGAGCTGTTCTTCGTCATGCCATTGACGTTCTTCGTCGGAAAACTCATCGACATTCACGGCGCGTTCGGCGTACCGGGCACCGATGAGCGGCTCGACGGGGTGTTCTGGGCAGCCCTGGTGGTCTCACTGTTCTTCGGTTTCCTGTTCGTTCGTTCCCTGGTCAAGCCCCGTGTTGTCGAGGGCTCGTGGACGCCGGTGGTGCACGCCGACGTGGGACCGGTGAGCGTCTACGGCGCAAACCGGGGCTGGACGGTGACCTACCCGTACCTCACCAGCCACCCGTCCTACGCGCTGTTGCTGTTGCTGACGGCGCCGATCCCGGCGGTGATGTACGCCGCGACCCGCAACCAGGGCGACAGCACCTTTTACTTCCGGGCCTGCGGCATCGTCGGGATGGTTGTCCTGGCCGGGATGGCGGGGGCGCGCATCGTGTGCTGGTACGTCCTGCGATTGGGCCGCCGCGAACTCGACGGACAGATGCGCGAGTTGCCGATGTCGCCGCGGCGCCTGGGCTGGGAAATGGCGTGGAAGCCGGTACTGGTGCTGGTGCTGCTGATGTATGCGATCGTTTGTATCCCGCTGGGTGTCATGTGGCTGAAGGAGCAGCGCACCATCGCGGCCCTGCCCGTCGTCACCGTCGCCGACACCGGGCATCCCGGTAGCTACCGGCGGGTGCAGGGCACGGTCGTGTCCGGGCCGATCTACTGGGCACCGCGCGGCACCGGTCGCGGCGGCAACAACTACGCGGGCGCCGGGGTCCTGGTGAGCCTCCCTGCCGGGGGCGAGGCACTGCTCCTCGCCGAATCACTGTCGGTGGCCGATTTCAAAGGGATGATGGCCGACGTCACGCACGGCACCCTCAAGGCCACCGGACGGGTGATCGACGACATCACTGCCACGCAGCGCCGGTATTACGGCTTCGACGTCAGTGCCTTCCCGGAGCCATCACCGGGCGGACGGGTCATGCTGCTGCTCTCCAACCCGTAGTTCTCCAGACACCGAAAGACGAGCACCCGATGGACATTCACGGACATTGCGACCCTGGTTTCGAGAAGGTCCGAGCGGCTGTGGCCGACAACATCGACACCGGCGAGGAGGCGGGCGCATGCATCACGGTGGACGTCGGGGGTGAGCGGGTCGTCGACATATGGGGCGGATTCGCCGACCGCGCACGGACCAAAGAGTGGGCCGAGGACACCATCGTCAACGTGTGGTCATCCACCAAGACGGTTACCAGCCTGGCCGGCCTGATGCTCGTCGACCGCGGTCTGGTCGAACTGACCGCCCCGGTGGCCCGGTACTGGCCCGAATTCGCCGCGAACGGCAAGCAGGACATCGAGTTTCGTCATGTGCTGTCCCACACATCGGGCGTGTCCGGCTGGGACCTGCCGTTCGCCACCGAAGACATGTACGACTGGGGCAAGGCCACGACCGCCCTGGCCGCACAGGCGCCGTGGTGGGAACCGGGAACCGCATCCGGCTACCACGCGCACAATCAGGGCCATCTGATCGGCGAAGTCCTGCGGCGGGTTACCGGGCGCTCGCTCAGGGAATTCGTGCGCGAGGAGATCGCAGAACCGCTCGGCGCCGACTTTCAGATCGGCGCCACGGCGGCCGACTACCCCCGCATCGCGGAGATCATCGGCCCCCCACCCCTCGAGTTACCGCTGGACCTGCTTCCCCCGGACAGCCCTATGCGCCGAACATTCACCGGGCCACCGCCCAACGCCGACGCGGCAAACACGCCGGAGTGGCGCGCCGCCGACCTGGGTGCGTTGAACGGCCACGGAAACTCGCGCTCCCTGGCCACCATCCTGTCGGCAGTTTCACTGCGCGGCAAGGCATCCGGCGTACAGCTGATCAAGCCGGAGACGGTCGAGTTGATCTTCGCGGAGCAGGCCGACGGCGTCGACCTCGTGTTGCCGGCACCCATCCGCTGGGGCACCGGCTACGCGCTGGCCAAGAATGCCGCACTCCCGTGGGTTCCGGACGAGAAGATCTGCTTCTGGGGCGGCTGGGGTGGCTCGATGGTGTTGATGTGCCCCGATCGGCGCACCACCATCAGCTATGTGATGAACAAGATGGGACCCGGCATCCTGGGTTCGGACCGGATGGCGACCTACGGAACATTGATTTTTGAAGCTCTCAACACCGGCTGACCGCCAGTGTCGTACCGTTCTGAAAGGTCCCGGGCAGACCATCGTGCAGCGTCACCGAAGGGGGCTGGTGAAATGAACAGGCGACTCGTTGTTGCGGCATGCGCCGCGCTGCTGTTGGCGGCCGGATGCGGCGGATCGAAGGGGCAACACTCCGGCGCCACTTCGCGGCCGGAGGAGCGCCCACCGGGAACCTCACCCAGCGACCCGACGAGCGAGCCCGCCGCGGCGGGAAAGATGACCTTTCGTTACGAGGACGCCACCACGTCCGAGGCGCAGACCGGTCGCCAATTGATGGTCGACGCAAAGCTTTTGGAGACGGTCGCCGCACACGTCAGCGACACCCTGAATCTGCCGCACGATGTGGGTGCCGTCGGCAAGCAATGCGGTGAGGCCAACGACTACTGGGACCCCAACGTCAACGAAATCCAATTGTGTTACGAGGACATCCAGCAGAGCCGGCAGCGTTTCGCCAACTCCGGCAACCCGAATCCGAACGATGCCGCGGTCGATGCGACGATCTCGGGCTTTTACCACGAACTCGGTCACGCCACGCTCAGCATCTACGAGTTGGCCTTCACCGGACGTGAGGAAGACGTGGCCGACCAATTGTCCGCGTTCATGTTGCTGACCCCCGGTGCTGACGGAAAGCCCTACCCCGGCGGAGTGCGCATCGCCACCGACACCGCCCAAGACTGGAAGTTGAGCGCCAAAGAAGCCGGCGACGCCAACGAACTGCCGTTCTGGGATGGACATTCCATGGACATCACCCGGATGTACAACTGGGAGTGTTGGATCTACGGGTCGGATACGACGGCCAACGCCAGCATCGTCGCCTCCGGCGACCTGCCCGAAGACCGCGCCGGCAACTGTGAGGAAGAATTTCAGAACATGTCCAAGGCATGGCATCAGATGCTGGGTCCGCACTTGAAGAAACCCGGCTGAACCCGAGATTCACGAAGTATTCAAGCGGGCGTGGGCCCGCGCTCGTTGACCGCACATTCCCGCCCGCTTGTGTCGCGGTATGCGGGTGGTTCAGGTCGCCAACTTCTACGGTCCCCGGTCCGGAGGTCTGCGGACTGCGGTCGACCGGTTGGGCGCCGAATACTGCGCCACGGGGCATGAGGTCTTCCTGGTGGTTCCTGGTCCCCGCGCACAACGCAGCCGGCTTGACACCGGTGTCGTGCGAATCACGGTGCCGGCCCGGCTGCTTCCATGCACCGGCGGCTACCGGGCGATCATGCCCGCGCCGGTGCGGGCTCAGTTGGCGTCCCTACGGCCGGACGCGCTGGAGGTTTCCGACCGGCTCACCCTGCGCTCGCTGGGTCGGTGGGGCCGCGAGCACGGGGTCACGACCGTCATGATCTCTCACGAGCGCTTGGATCGGCTTGCCGGCCAGGTGCTTCCGCGTCGCACCGCGCGGAGATTCGCCGACTTCGCCAACCGGCGCACCGCCGCCGACTACGACACCGTGGTGTGCACCACCGAGTTCGCCCGGGAGGAATTCGACCGGATCGGCGCAACCAACACCGTGACCGTCCCGCTCGGCGTCGACCTGAGGACCTTTCACCCCAGGTGGCACAGCACGCAACTGCGGAGCCGCTTCGCCAGCCCGTCCGAGCTTCTGCTGGTGCACTGCGGGCGCCTGTCAGTGGAGAAGCGCGCCGATCGCAGCATCAACGCGCTCGCTACGCTGTGCGATCTTGGTGTCAATGCCCGGCTGGTGGTCGTCGGCGAGGGCCCGTTGCGGGCTCGGCTGCAGCGCCAGTCCGCCCACCTGCCGATCGAATTCACCGGCTACGTCGCTGACCGGCGGGCGGTTGCCGCACTGCTGGCCACCGCTGATGTGGCGTTGGCGCCGGGGCCGCACGAGACCTTCGGGCTGGCGGCGCTCGAGTCGCTGGCGTGCGGCACGCCGGCGGTGGTGTCGCGCACCTCGGCCCTGACCGAAATCGTCACCGCGGACAGCGGGGCGCTGGCGGACAACAACCCGACGTCCATCGCGGATGCGATCCTTGACCTCGCCGGCCGGCCCGAGCGTCACCGTCGCGTCTGCGCGCGGCACCGGGCTGAAATGTTTCCCTGGCAGCGATCAGCGGCGGGCATGCTGACAACGTTTAGATAGGGGTGAATTGACTCAGGTCGTAGATGCCGAGACTTCTTTCGATATCCGCGACCCTATCGACGATCCCCTGGAACCCGGCCTGGCCGAACAGGCGATGTTCCTCGTCTTCGAACGTCTCGGCAAGGTCACGAAAGTCCTTGGCAGCCATCACGTCTCGCAGAGCGGGAAATACCACGGTGTCTTCCCGCGCCTCGTGCGGCTCGTACATTCGGATGAATGCCGCCATGTCTCGATCCAGTGCCGCCCGCGCAGCCTGGTTCGGCGTGCCGGTGGCGGCGGCCAGCACCCGGTCGGTGAGCGTGCGACCGCGCTGGTGCTGGGTGCGCAGGATGGCGGTGATGTCGGTGAGCCTGCCCGCCTGCTCCAACTTAGGGAACACGTACTGCTCCTCGAGGTGTTCGTGATAATCCTCGATGAAGCTGCGGACGATCTCCGCGCCGGCATGTAAAGCATCAGTGGGAACCTGATCGCCTGTCTGCAGACGCCGGATCCCTTCTCGGTAGACCAGCAGAATCCGCTTGAGGACACCATGCTCACGCATCAAGTCCTCCGGCGGAGTGACCGGATTCTCCTCCGCCGGAAGCGGTGCGGATTGACCGTGGTTCGGCTGACCCCCGCCGCATGCCGATACGGCGATCCCTCCGGCCGCGGCCATCGAGATCCTCAGGACGTGCCGTCGTCCCACGGCAGGCGGTAACTCGGTCAAGGTAAAGCCCCTCGGGTGGCTGAGCATGTTGGCGGCCGGCTGAAACCCGGCCTGATATCGTTTATCGATATCGTAGACCGATACGGAATGGGGTGCTGAAGAATCATTGAGCCAGTTCCTGCGCGGTGCAGTTCGTCTGCACATCCTCTTCCACGCGAGTAGCGAGCCAGTACACGGCGCGTGGATGGCCGAGGAGCTGGCTACTCACGGCTACAAGATCTCGCCCGGCAGGCTCTATCCGATGCTGCACCGCATGCAGCAGGAGGGTCTGCTGACGTCCCGCCAGGAAGTGGTCGACGGACGCACTCGACGCGTTTACGAAATCACAGTTCCGGGGCAGGCGGCGCTCAATGACGAGCGCGCGGCGCTTGCCGAGTTGGCCGCGGAAATCCTCGGCGGTCCGGAGTCGGGCCCTCCGCAGAGGTGATCTGCGAGGACCGCACGCGCCAAGACGGACAAGGAATTTCCATGACTCAACACACTCCCTGGCTCGGCCGGTTAACCGCGACGCGCGCGCCTGCCGCGGTAGTGCTCATCCGGCTCTATGTGGGCATCGTATTCGCCGCGGAAGGAGCCTTGAAATTCCTGCGCCCCGAGACGCTGGGAGCCGGCCGGTTCCGGAGGGCCGGGATTCCGGCGTCCGACTTCTTCGCGTCCCTTGACGGAGTGGCTGAAATTGCCTGTGGTGCAATGCTCCTCGCCGGCCTGCTGACCCGGCTGGCCGCCGTGCCGATGATCGTCGACATGTTGGGGGCGCTGCTGATCACGAAGCTACCGATCCTGTGGGGGGATGCCGCCCTGTTTCGCGCCGAGCATGGTTGGTGGGACTTCATCCACGAATCGCGCGTCGACCTGGCCCAGCTGTGTGGCAGCGTGTTTCTCCTTGCCGTCGGCGCCGGGACGTTGTCCGTCGACGGTCGCCTGTCTGCCGCTCACCGGGTTTGATCTGCGGCCGCAAGCACCAAGTCGTTGGCCACCGTCATCAGGGCTTCTTGCGGCCCGAACGGCTCAACCGCCACTCGGGCGGGAAGTTCAGGTCATTGTCCTTGACCACGTTGTTGAGCCCCTGGTTGAAGGTGCCCTCGGTGAGATCGACTTCGCTCTCCTGATCGTTGGCGATCAGGGGCAGCATCCCCTCGACCATTCCGGTGAGGAGGCTGCCGAAGTATTCGCCCTTGTGTTGCTTGTAGAGCTCCAGGAAGGTCTTCTGCACCGCTACCGTGTCGGTGGGGCGGCAACGTGCGCACGCCAGGGCGTACTTCGCCGTCTCCTCTTCGAGTTTGTCGCGTGGCACCACGCTGTTGATGAACCCGCACTCGTACATCTCCTTGGCGCTGAAAGGACGCCCGGTGAACAGCATTTCAGAGAATTTCCGGAGGCCCATGGTTTCCGCCCACCACCACAGTCGTGGTCCCCAACCCACATACCGGAACGCAGGATGTCCGAACAGCGCGTCCTCGGAGGAGATGACCAGGTCGGCGTCACCGGCTTGATAGAAATGCCAGCCGTAGCAGTACCCCTTGGCCTCGATGATGCTGATCTTCCGAAGTTCCTGTAGGGGACGGTTTCCCGCGCGCGCCTTGGCATAGAAGTCGGTCACCGTGGACAGGTAGCGGTACGACCCTCCCGGCGGGTACTTCACCTCATCATCGTTGATCGCCAGTTCGTGCAGTAGCGGCATGCCCGGGTTCTCCAGCATTCCCCGCTGTTCGGGCAAATCCCCGCCGCTGCCGAAATCCTCGCCCTCGCCGCGTATCACCACGACCTTCACATCATCGTCCACGTTGCACTTGTGGATCAGGTCGGCGTAGTTCTGTCGCATCCCCATTGTGGTGCAGTTCTGCGCCTCGGGACGGTCGAACGTGATGTAGGCGATCCGGTTCTTGACGTCCTTCTCGAACTTGATGTACTGCTCGGCTTCCTTCTTCATCTCTTCGTAGTCGTAATCGGGCATATGACTCTCTCTCTACTCGAGGTCTTCGCTTGAACGCGCTGGCCGCGGCTACGGGAAGCGAAAACGACTGTGTGGCAATGTGATTCAATTGCCGCCGGTGACCGGTCGCGGGCTCGCATCGCCAGGACCGGTCAGCTGTCCTTTGGCGGGACTCTTCAGGATGCCGCCGGCGATCGCCGCCAGGATCTTGTCGAGTTGTTCGGCGGTGTCGATGATCCGATCGCCGTGGGCGAAACGCAGCAGCAAGCCGTTGATGAACGTCAGCGTGATGTTGCTCAAGTCCTCGACCACGGCCGGATCCAGCTCCGCCCCGCGCGGCATCAGCTGGACGAGGATCTCCCGATGCAGCTTGGTGAAGGCGTCGGTGCTGTGTGCCAGCGCGGCGGCCAATGCCGGGTCACGGGCTGACTGCATCGTCAGCTCGTACCTGGCTCTGGTTCGGGAAAGTTCCGGCTCGCAACCGGATTGGATCACCACCTGCGACAGCAGCGAGGACGATCGACGCCGGTTGTTCCGCCCGACTGAGCGGGCCCCGTCGGCGACCGACTGCAGGTTCGCCAGGTCCAGCTCTGCCAACCGCTCAGCAACAGCGAGCAACAACGCCGACCGGGTTCGGAAGTAGAAGGACGTGGTGCCGTCCGGTACGCCGCACTTGCGGTCGACCTTGAGATGGCTCAACCCCTTGGCTCCATCGTCGGCCAGCAGTTGAATCGCGGCATCGCACAGGTCACGACGGCGTTCGGCCGGGTTGGGTTTTCGTCGCTTGTCCATCGCCAATCCGTTTCGGGTTGAGCGCAGACGTTACTCTATATATGTAGTGTCAGCAAAGGGGCGCGCCCGCGCGAGCGGCGGTCAGCCGTATACCTGCGCGTAAAGCGCTTCGATCTCCGCCTGCGCGGGAACGACGGGATTGTTGGCCGGCGAACCGGATGCCACCGCTTGTTCGGCCATCAACGGGATCAGCGATTGCCAAGCGGCACTGTCGATGCCGTACGACCTGGGGGTGGGCACTTCAAGCTCAGCGCACAATTCGGTGAGGGCCACGACGAGCGAGCGAGCGGCAATCCCATCGCTCGTCACCGCGTCGGCAACCCCGTAGGCCCGGGCGCACTCCGCGTACCGCCCGGGCGCGCCGGCAACCGAGTATGCGGTGATGGCGGGGAAAAGCATGGCGTTGGACAATCCGTGCGCGACGTGGAAATGCGCGCCGATCGGACGGCTCATCCCGTGCACCAGCGCGACGCTGGAGTTGGAGAAGGCCATTCCGGCCTGGGTGGCTGCCGCCATCATCGCCGAGCGGGCCTTGGCGTCTGAGCCGTCGTGATAGGCCCGCTTCAGATGCGCCGCGATTGCCCTGATGGCCGACAACGCCAATCCGTCACTGATGGGATTGGCGCGGCGGCTGACATACGCTTCGACGGCGTGGGTCAACGCGTCCACACCGGTATCCGCGGTAAGTCGCGGCGGCATCGTCATGGTGAGCTCGAAATCGACGATCGCGGCTACCGGCAGGAACGACAGCCCGGGGCACAACATCTTCTCGTTGCTGTCGCTATCGCTGATAACCGTGAATTGCGTTGCTTCCGAACCACTTCCGGCGGTGGTCGGGATTGCGATGATCGGCAGGGCAGGCCCCGCGTAGCTGCCGGGAGCCTTGAACCTTCGCATCGGCCCGGGCTGTAACGCGAGCACGGCCAGCGCCTTCGCGGTATCGATCGGACTTCCGCCGCCAAATCCGACGACGCAGTCCGCTCGGTGCCCGAGCAACGCGTCAAGGCCTTGATCGAGCGAGGCGGTCGTCGGGTCGGCGACCGTGCGGTCAAATAATGCCGCGGGCCGGCCCGCCGCGCCCAGCAGATCCAGTACCCGTGCGGCAGCACCGGTTTCGTTGAGATAACGGTCAGTCACCACCAGCGGACGGCGCACTGCCAGTGTGTCGAGCACATCGCCCAACTGCACGAGCGCGCCGCCACCGAGCCGGATATGCCGAGGAAATGCGGCGGCTGTCGCCATTCATCCCTTCCCTGCGCTCTGAGCCGCCCCTCGCGGCCACAGCAGAAACACTACGACGAGCGGTGGGGGCGGCCCAGTAGAGCGGGAAGATCAGGTGCAGGGAATCCCGTGCGGTCCGCCGATCCACTGACCGGGTGGCGACTGCCACGGGCAGAACTGCTTTATCTGCCCAGGTGCCGGACGCCAGTTGTTGTCGTCAACCCTGGGTACGCCCGGCCCCGGAGGGTTCGGGAAGTTCGGCCCGGGCTTGGCCTGGGCGGTGCCTGCACCTACCCCGAGTGCGCCCGCTCCCACGACGCCGGCCATCAATGCCGTGCCGACCATCTTCTTCATATCCATGATGTCGCCTCCTCTTCCCGGCCCCGTCCTTACCTCGCCACAACGGGCGCTCGCGCCACTTTGGCGCCTGACACAATCCGGCCGAGGATGTCAGCACTACATGTGGTACCCCTCTTTACCGACTTCCAACCACTGGTCCGTTGTAGCGTGTGTCACGACATGGGCCGGCTCCGCAACTTAACCGCGCCAGCGGGGTGCCACTCCTGACTGATACCGGTCAACGGCGGGCAAACGCGGGTGCATGCTCGGGCAGCACCCCGACGCCGACAAAGTACGCAGGCACCAGGGAGAGCCACGGCAACCGTTCGACCAACCGGAGCAGGGCCGCCGGCGGGGCCGGGTCGGCACCACGGAGCAACGGTCCGAGCAGCCCACGATGCAGCATCCGCTGCACGAACTGCGTTATCACCGTTGGCAATAGACGGCGACGCCGCAGCGCTGCCAAGTCCCGCCCGGTGACGTGGTGGCGCCGCAGCGGTTCGGCCAATATGGTCGCCGCGGCGACGGCGTCCTGAACGGCCAGGTTGATGCCGACGCCGCCCAGCGGTGACATCGCATGCGCGGCGTCACCGATGCAGAGCAACCCGTCGCGGTGCCATTGGCGCAACCGATTGACCTTGACGTCGAGGTGCTTGACGTCGTCCATGGAAGCTAACTCCCCCACCGATGCCGCAGCCTCGGGCACCAGAGCTGCGACGCCGCGCCGGAATGCTTCGATGCCTTGAGCACGCAACTGTGCGTCTGTGCCCTTCATTCCGATGTAGGCAATCTGGAAGTAACCCTTTCGCGGGATCACAGCCAGCGCCTTGCCCGGACCGGTGCGGGGCAGGAAGGAGAACTCCGTGTCGTCGTCGCGCGGCAACCTGAACCACCAGACGTCGAACTTCACCGGGTAGTCACGGGTTTGCAGCCCCGCCTCGCGCCGGGCGATCGACCACCTGCCGTCGCAGGCGACGGTGAGTTCAGCGCGCAGTTCACCCGGGCCGTCTTCGTCCTGGTACCTGACCCCGGCGATCCGGCCATCTTCCTTGAGCAGTCCCGTGACTTCGGTGTTCATCCGCAGCGTGAAGGTGGGCTCCGCAGTGGCGGCTTCGGCAAGCAGATTGAGCAGATCCCACTGCGGAACCATGGCGATGAACGGATGGGGTTGATGCAGTCGCTCGAAGTCGATGTAGGTAACCGAGCGCCCGTTCTGTTCGAAGCTGGCTTTACGTACCTCATTGAACGGCAGCCGCGAGAACTGCTCCCACAAACCCAACTCGTCGAGTAATCGCATGGTCGAGCAGTGCACGGTATCGCCACGGAAATCACGCAGGAAGTCGCCGTGCTTCTCCAGCAGGGTGACGTCGACACCGGCACGTGCCAGAAGCAGCCCGAGGACCATGCCCGCCGGACCGCCTCCGATGATTGCGCACGTCGTCTTATCCGCCATTTGCGCTCAAGCATAGGGTCCGGCGACACCGCTGCCGACTTCCTGCCATCCGCTTTCACCGATGTGCGTCATGGGCAGTACGCAGAGCTCCCGGGCAGGTGGGCAGGGAGAACGACGGTCGGTTAAATCATCAGGCGACGAGTGCTGAGATATCGGCGCCGATGAGTTGAGCGGCACCGACGATGAGCAGGATTTCCAGCGCTACCGCTACGGTGATCAGCGTCACGTCGGCGGTGACTGGGTAACCGATCGCATTGACCAGACCCATCGGGTCACCGTTCGCGAACTCCCTGATGCCTTCGAGGAAGAGGTTCACGTTCCACGACGGTGCAGTGGTAAGCAGTGCGTTCACCAGGTCGGCCGTCGGCAGCAGCACCTGGTATCCGGTTCCCACCGACCGGGTGATCGTGTCCACGACCTCGGTATTGGCGGTTTGGATGCCGTCGATGATGCTGTCGATCGATATCGCCGGAGCAGCCAGAACGCCGCCGGATGCCGCCGTGCCGCTCGGTCCCAGCAGACTCGCCACGTCGACCGCAGGGATATCGAGACGGGTCATGCCGTAGCCGAAGTCGGTCAGCCCCTGCTGGGTCCCGGCCGCCAGAGCATCAATCACTGTAAGGGGGTTGACCTGCGGGAAGACCCCGAACGGGGTGGGCACGTTAGGTGGCGACGTCGAGTATCCGTAAGCCGGATCGCCGTAGCCGAGGTTGACGATCACCCTGAGGTTAGGCTGGACGAGGTCCGCCACCGGGTTGCCAAGCACTGGTATCGCCCGCACCGGCTCCAACAATGGCAGATTCTGGGTCGGGATGATGTAGTACTGCGTCATCGTCGGACCCACCGTGTTCGTCAACGGTATGGCAGCGTCGATCTGTGCCGGCGTCAAAAAGAAGTAGTTCTGGTGCAGGTAGTACGTACCCGCGATCGCGTTCAGTGTGGAGACGATGTTGAGCGGATAGCGCGGGAAGTCGGCAATTCCGTCGTATTCGATGGTGTAGATGCGCGTCGGGTAGAGGTTGTCCGGTGTTGCACCGGTAGCTGTCACCCCGAGGCTGGGAAATGAGACCCCGGGGAATCTCGCGGCTATGCCGCCGTTCGGGTTGCCGGGGTTGCCGATCAGGGTGAACGAAAGCTGTTCCGGACTTGGCGGATTGATAGAAGCCGCGAGCTTGGCCATCTCCAGCGAGGCGATGGTCGCGCTCTGGGAGTAGCCGAACACCGAGACGTTGTCGCCCGCCGCGAGGTGCCCCCGGATTGCGTTGTCCAGAATCGTGACACCCTGGGCGACCGAGGCGTCGAAGGTCAGGTTCTTGATCGCGACAACCGGATACAACCCTTCAGGGGTGAAGAGTGCGCGCGCAACCGAGTCGGGGGCGATGTTGGAGATATAGAGCTCGAACGCGCGTTGCACATACCTGGCCGACGGAATCGGGATGCCACTGCCCCCCATCACCTCAGCGACCGTCTGCGCCGCCGCGGTATTGGCCACCGCCTTGCCGGACGGCTCCAAGGCGGGTGTTCCCAAGTCCAGCAGGCTCGGCAGCCGTTGCTGCCACGCCGACAACTCGGCGGTGACCGCTCTGGCCCCGGCATGGTAGGCCGCCATGGCAGTCACATCTTGGGCCCACATCTGCTCATACAGTGATTCCACGGCTGCAATCGCCGAAGCATTCTGACCGAACAGGTTGGATGCCAACAGCGATACCACCTGGGAGCGGTTCACCGTGACGAGCGCAGGATGCACTGCCGCGTCCACCGCGGTCTCGAACTCCGACGCCGCGGTGCGGGCCAGAGCCGCCGCGCTCTCGGCGTGCCTGGCTGCGGTGTTCAACCAGGAAAGGTATGGTGCCGCGGCGCCAGCCATCGCCAGCGAAGCCGGCCCCTGCCAGTATCCGGTCACCAACCCGGTGGTGATCGATTCAAAAGCCCTAGCGGCACAGCGTAATTCGTCAGCCAGCCCATCCCATGCGGTTGCCGTCGCCAGCATCGGAAAGGGACCGGGACCGGTGTACAGGCGCGCGGAATTGATCTCGGGAGGGAGCACAGAAAAATTCGGCAGCACGGTCTGTTGTCCTTCGCGAAGCTGAAATGACCCTGCCGACAGGCGGGTCAACGACGGATTCCTAGCCGCCGATGTGTCCGATGCTCGGTTGACCCACCGGCACCGCCTGCGCACCACCGAGGTCATTGCCGGCCCGCACACAACCGGCGAGCATCGCTGCGACGAACACGGCCGCTGCCACCTGTGCCAACACTCGAGAGCCACCACTGTTACGCATCTTCGTCACCGCGTTCCTTTCGTTCGGCGAGGTTTCGGCTCGTTATGTGCCGGGATGTTATCCGCAGCACGGCGTCCAGAAAAGGTTTTCGAGAAAAGTAGTTGGAATAAATTCTGCCGCGTGCGAATGGTCACCGGAGCGTTTGAAAGTGCGTTACGGGGGCTCCCCCAGCCGCGCAGCACCTGCTGCTGGCGTGCCTTAATGGCACCGTGCCCCAACGACTTCGGCCGGTTGGCGATGATCGCAGCAATGACGCCAATTCATCCCGCAAACTGCGGCGTGAATTGACATCTCGCCAATTGAATAGCCGCGGAGCGCGCGATGTAAAGTAAATTTACGTTTCGGCGCGCTTCGGCCTCCGGACACAAATAACTATCCGCACGCAGGCGGAATACCGGCGCCTGAGACAGGCGCGACGCACCGTCACCCGGGGTAAGCCCCGCCCAGCTGCGGGCATAACCTGGCATGTGCAATGTTTTGATGACGGCAGCCCCGGCTGCATGGCGGCAGGTGACTGGTGATGGTGTCCGGACGAGCCGCTCCGACCCGGCCCGCCCACGGCCATCAGGTCCGAGCCCAGCGCACGCGCGCTCACGTGGTCGATGTGACCGTCCAGATCGTCCTCAGCGAGGGCATCGCGGCAGCCAGCGGTCGGCACATCGCCGACACCGCGGGCGTCAGCTGGGGCGTGATCCAATATCACTTCGGTGACCGCGACGGCTTGCTGATGGCGGTGGTGGAGCGGGGTTATGCCGAGCTACAGGAGGCGTTGCAGTCGCTGCCGCCGGCGACGGAGCACACCACCACGCGCGAGCGGGTCGAGGCTGCCGTGACGGCAGCCTGGACGGCGATGTCGAGCCCCACTGCACGCGCTGCGACCGAAATTCTGACCGGCACCCGGGCGACCCGCGGCACCAGCACCACCAAGCACATCCGGCGGCTCGGCAAGACGTTCAACACGTTGATCGCCAGCATCGACCGCGATCTGGGCCCCACCCGGACCGCAGCCATCGGTGAGCTGCTGCTGACCACCCTGCGCGGCATGGTGGCCAACCAGCTGGTGATGCACCGGCCCGTCGACACCACGAAGGAGCGCCAGCTGCTCGTCGACGTAGTGAGTAGCTACCTCGATCGGCCGACGGATTCAGCGCCGTGAGCGACACGATTCAGGCACTCCTGCGGCACCGGCTGTCGAGTTCCGGGATCGCCGTCAAATATGTTGACTTGCAATGGACTTGGAGTGAATACCTGGCACAGGCGGCGGCGCAGGCGGCAGCCCTGCTGGCTCTGGCGGACGCCGACCGGCCGATGCACATCGGTTCGCTGCTGGGTAATACGCCCGTTATGCTGATACAGATGGCGGCCGCGGGGCTGGGCGGCTACGTCCTGTGCGGGCTGAACACCACCCGGCGGGGTGAGGCACTGGCCGCCGACATCCGGCGCGCGGACTGCCAGATAGTCGTGACCGATGCCGAGCACCGCGCGCTGCTGGACGGGCTGGATTTGCCCGGAACGCAGTTGTTCGACACATCCTCACCGCAGTGGGCGGACCTCGTCGCCGGCGCCGGTCCACTGGTTCCTCACCGGCAGGTCGAGATGATGGACCCGTTCATGATGATCTTCACCTCGGGAACGAGCGGGAACCCCAAGGCGGTACCGGTGTCGCACCTGATGCCCACGTTCGCCGGGATCAACCTGGCCGAACGGTTTGCCTTGACCGAGCAGGACACTTGCTACGTGTCGATGCCGCTGTTCCACTCCAACGCGGTGGTCGCCGGATGGGCACCCGCGGTGGCATCCGGCGCATCGATCGTGCCGGCGAAGTTCTCGGCGGGCAGTTTCCTTTCCGATGTGCGCCGGTACGGCGTCACCTACATGAACTATGTCGGTAAGCCACTTGCCTACATCCTCGCCACCCCGGAGCGCGACGACGACGCGGACAACACCTTGCGGGTCGCGTTCGGCAACGAGGCCAACGAGAAAGACATCAAGGAGTTTGCGCGTCGCTTCGGCGTGCAGGTCGAGGACGGCTTCGGCTCCACCGAGAACGCCGTCGTGGTGATACGCGAGGCCGGCACCCCGCCCGGCTCGATCGGCAAAGGCGCTGCGGGGGTCGCCGTCTACCACAGTGAGACCGTCACCGAGTGCGAGGTGGCTCAGTTCGACGAGCACGGGACACTCATCAATGCCGACGACGCGGTGGGCGAGTTGGTCAACACCACAGGCTCGGGCCTGTTCGCCGGTTACTACAACGATCCGGAGGCCACCGCTGAACGCCTGCGGCACGGGATGTACTGGTCCGGGGATCTCGCATACAGGGATGCCCAGGGTTGGATCTACCTCGCCGGGCGCACCGCCGATTGGATGCGGGTGGACGGCGAGAATCTGGCAGCCGCTCCGATTGAACGAATCCTGCTGCGCCACAATGCGATAAACCGAGTCGCCGTGTATGCCGTGGCAGACGACCGGGTGGGTGACCAGGTGATGGCGGCCGTCGTGCTGCACGAGGGTCGCCCGTTCGACCCGGAATCGCTGGAAGCCTTCCTCGATGCCCAAGCCGACCTGTCCCCCAAAGCGCGACCCCGCTACATCCGGATCACGGCGGAAATGCCCAGCACCGCTACCCACAAAGTGCTCAAACGTCAGCTGATCGCCCAGGGGACCGCCGTCGGCGCCGACGAAGTCCTGTGGGTGCGCGAAGAACGCGGTACCGCGTACCGCATCGAGACCCAGGCTCGCCGTTGACGACTCAATGCCGGACGATGTCCGCATGACCGACTCCAGCGCGACCCGGGTGGCCGTGTACTTCGACTTCGACAACATCGTGATCTCGCGCTACGACCAGGTGCACGGCCGCAACACCTTCCAGCGGGACAAGGCCAAGGGATTGGACAAGGAACGGCTGCGGGCGGCTACCGTAGACCTGGGTGCGATCATGGACTTCGCCTCCTCCTTCGGCACGCTGGTGCTCACTCGCGCATATGCGGACTGGTCGGCGGAAGTCAACGCGGCATATCACCGCCAATTGGTTGGTCGCGCCGTGGATCTCGTGCAATTGTTCCCGGCGGCCGCCTATGGCAAGAACGGCGCCGACATCCGGCTGGCCGTCGATGCGGTCGAGGACATGTTTCGGCTGCCGGACCTGACGCACGTGGTGATCGTCGGCGGCGACTCCGACTACATCGCGCTGGCCCAGCGGTGCAAGCGGCTGGGCCGCTACGTCGTCGGGATCGGCGTGGCAGGCGCGAGCAGCCAGTCGCTGGCCGCCGCCTGCGATGAGTTCGTCACTTACGACGCGCTGCCCGGGATCTCGACCACCGCCGCGAGCCCTCCCGCCAAGAAGCGTGGACGCCACGCCAGCACCACCGAGTCCGAAGACGAGCCGTCGGCGCCGGATCCGCAGACCGCGGCGACCGGACTGCTTGAACGCGCGCTGCGCATCGGTCAGGAGAAAGACGATGCCGACTGGTTGCACAATTCCGCGGTCAAGGCCCAGATGAAGCGCATGGACCCGTCATTCAGCGAAAAGTCTTTGGGCTTCCGGTCTTTCAGTGACTTCCTGCGCTCCCGCAGCGATCTCGTCGAGCTCGACGAGTCCACCACCACGCGCACGGTGCGCCTCAAGACCGATGCGCCCTAACGATCGAGCTCACCGAGAATGCCGCGCTCGATGCTGATCCGGGTGTTGTCAGGCAGCACGATGAGCCCGTCGAGTTCGGTGCGCGCCAACTGATACGCGTGCTGGCGCTCCTGGGTGGTCGCGGCAGTGTCCTCGGCAATCCGCAGCAGACTCTGCGCGCGCGTCAGCCGCTGCTTTTCCTCTTTCGAGAAGTCGCTGCTGCGCCGGCGCATCGCCTCAGCCTCCGCGGCATTGAATGAGGTCACGTAATCCTCCACCGCGTCGAGATACGCCCGTGCGGCGTCGCGGTCGTCGAAGAGGTCTTCTGCCCGTGACGGCTTGTGCAGGTCTGCGCGCAGCTTGGCTCGATGAAAGCGAGTAGTGAGCGGGTCCCGCATGTCGGTCATCACCGGGTAGTCCAGCAACCGGGCCGCGTCGAGTTCGTATTCCAACCAGCGGGCATCGGTCTTGTCATGTGCATCGAGCGCACGCCGGATGGCCTGCCAGTGCGCCGCCGGGTTGCCGGCCGAGGCCGGCCGCGCCGTCGGGCCGGGATTCTCTTCGGCCGCCGAATGCCCGGCTTCCTGACCGGTCCGGCGTCTCATCGACGAGATCGTCTTGAAGCCGGCCGCCAGCAGGCCGATCAACGGCAAGGCAAGCAGCAGCAACTCAACTAAGCGGAAGAGCACGCCCACGACGCCAGGATGCCATCAGTTGCTCACCGCTTGTCGATTTGGCCGGCGGCGATCTGGTCAGCGGTCTTTGCTGCCACGCCGCCGACGAGGCGCGAGGCCACCTCGGGGGCATTGGCAGCGAAGCGCGCCAGTACCCGCTGCCGCAACGGCGCAACCGTGACCTCGCCGCGGTTGTGCTCGATCGCGCTCACGACTGCCGCTCCGACCTGTTCGGGCGTTCCGGTGCCGATCAGCGGCGGCGCGGCAGCCCCGGAGTCGGCGAACATGCCGGCGCCACCGATTGCGCCGGGGCTGACGACTGAGACGCCGACTCCGGCGGGCCGCAGGTCATCGCGCAGGCACAGGGCGAAACCGCGCAGACCGAACTTGGTCGCGGCATAAAGCGAAGCGCGGGCGGTGGCCGTCTTACCGGAGATCGACGAGATGTAGACGAAGTGCCCCGAACCCCGGGCGGTGAACGCCGGGATGAGTTCACGGGTCATCTGCACCGGAACCTCGAGATTGACCCGAAGTGCTCGATCGACCTGCTCCGCAGTGAAACCGTCGAGCTTGCCCGAGGCCGGCAGCGCCGCATTGGCGATTAACACGTCGATCGGCCCCGCCTCGCCCAGCAGCGCCGCGGCGGCGCCGGGTTCGGCGAGGTCGCTGACGATCTTCCGGTGCCCGCTACCCGACAGTGCGGTCACCAATTCGTCGAGTTCCTGGGACTTGCGCGAACTCACGATCAGCCGCGCACCGCGATCGGCGAGCGCCTTGGCGATCGCTCTCCCCAGGCCGCCGGTGGCTCCGGTGAGCAGAACTGTTTTGCCGGTTAACTCCATTGGGACGACGGTAGTCGATCGCATAAAGTCACGAAGCGGCAGCGATGTCCGGCAGCCCGTAGCGGGTTGCCCACGTCTGTGCCACCCAGGCGGGATTGCGGTGCAGGCCCATGGCCCGGTTGATCGCGGTCGTGACGCAGTGTGGAGCATCCATCAGCAGCATGTGCCCGGCGCCGGGTTGCTGCAGATACACCGCACCAGGGATCCCGGCCACCAGATCCCGCGCGTGGGCGTCGGGAGTGGTGATGTCCGCGCCCCCGCTGACGACGACCGTCCTGGCACCGATCGAGAACAGCGACCCGTACACGTCGTATTCGCTGAGGTTGAGCAGGAAACCGGCCGCGGTCGCGGGTGACACGGCGCGGGTGGATTCGGTGGCCATTGCGGCGAACCCACTGTGCTTGACCCGCCGCCCGGCACACCGGACGAGGGCGGCGTGCACTGGGCGCACCAGACACCGGATGGTCCGCTCGGTCGTTCGTCGGGGCATGCGGTTGACCAGGTCGAACATCGCCCGCGCGGTCGGGACGCTCAGCATGCGGCCCAGTCCGCGCTCCGCTATACGTCCGGCCGCGGCAGCGATCAGGACAAGACCTTCGGGCTCGACCGGCCGTTCGTGGGCAGGCCGGCTCAGGTAGGCCAGTGCGGTCATTCCGCCCAGCGAGTGGCCGGCCAGCGTGACTGGCCCGCTGACCCGCAAAGCGGTGAGGACCTCGGCGAGATCGGCGGCCAGCCGGGCGACCCGGTAGGTGTGCGTCGGCCCGCCGGCCGAACGGCCATGGCCCCGGTGGTCGTAGGAGATGATGCGCAGCGCACTGCCCCACCGGTGTGTCAGCTGGCGAATCTGGATCGCCCAGCTGTCCTGCGTCAGGCACAGTCCGTGCAGCAGCACCACGGTGTGCAATGGCCGGCCCACTCCATAGTCGCGGACCGCCAGCCGCACCCCGTCACTGGTGAGTATGGTTTGCTCGTTGTAGAACTGTTGCGGCGCAACCTGATTCAGCTGGGGCACGGTGTCTCCTGACCGGTGTCGATGTCGGGCAGGCCGTTGCCTGCTGGTTGTCACGCTTGAAATTACGGGCCGGCGATGCTCGATGCGCGCTTGTGTGCGATAGCCGCGCAACAAGCAATGTGCAGGTTTTGCGCGTTCTGTTCACGGCCATACAAACCAGTGTCGTGCGTATGGTGACGCGGCGGCATCCGCGCGCGCCCGGGTGTGCCACCATGACATGGCGCCTACAGTCAGGAGAACTGATGCCGAACCGATTGACCGACAAAGTCGCCCTCATAAGTGGAGGTGCCCGCGGCATGGGCGCCTCGCACGTCCGGGCATTGGTGGATGAGGGCGCCAAGGTGGTTTTCGGCGACATCCTCGACGACGAAGGCAATGCGGTTGCGGCCGAAGTCGGCGACGCCGCAAGATATCTGCACCTCGACGTGACCGACCCGGGTCAGTGGGACGCGGCGGTCCAGACCACCCTTGCCGAGTTCGGTCGCCTGGACATTCTGGTGAACAACGCGGGTATCATCAACATCGGAACTCTCGAGGATTACGAGCTTTCCGAATGGCATCGGATCCTGGACATCAATCTCACCGGTGTCTTCCTGGGTATCCGATCGGTCGTCAAACCGATGAAGGCCGCGGGCCGTGGGTCCATCATCAACATCTCCTCCATTGAGGGGCTGGCCGGCACGATCGCCTGCCACGGCTACACCGCTACGAAATTCGCCGTCCGTGGCCTGACCAAGTCGGCCGCGCTGGAGCTGGGTCCCAGCGGGATCCGGGTGAACTCCATCCACCCCGGTCTCATCAGAACCCCGATGACCGAATGGGTACCCGAGGACATTTTCCAAACGGCGTTGGGCCGCATCGCCGAACCTCAGGAAGTGTCGAACCTGGTGATCTATCTCGCCAGCGACGAATCCAGCTATTCAACCGGTTCGGAATTCGTGGTGGACGGGGGCTGCGTGGCCGGCCTCGGCCACAAAGACTTCTCCAACGTCGACACTGCCGGCCAACCGGATTGGGTCACCTGAGCACTGCCCGCAGGTGCCGGCACCGACTGGCGAAGAACGCCAGGGAGATTGGCGCCTGCGGCGCCAGCAGGTCAAAGGCGTGGAACGCACCCGGGGCCGATGTGTTCGTGCGCGGCCACGCCATCGTGGCGCAGGGGCTGCGCATAGGCAACGCACTCTTGGTGAAACAGATCAAGGATTCCGACCCCGATCCAAACCGGCGGTAGACGGTCAGACTGGCCAATCGCATCAACGCACGGGGCACCCGCAGACCGCAAGTCCGTAGCCACGAGGCAGGAACCGGGCGATCGGACGCAGGCCCGGGTCGATCGCCTGCCGTGAGATGAACGCTTCGGCACGATACTCGTTGTCCATCAGCCCCAGACCCTACATTTCCGGCCTTCGCCGGTCCCCCGCAGTTGTTACCCCCGGGACAACCAAGGCCACCTGTTTTAGGGACGGAAGTCACTAGAGACCGTGGGTCCGCGCTACCAACATGGTTGGCGTGACTGCTTTCTCCTCTGTCGGAACATTACCGATCTCCACTGTGACCGGCGACCCGGTGGCGCGCGTCGCCGGCGACGCCACCCTCGCCGACGCCGCGCGCGCGATGGCGGCCGACAATGTCGGTGCGATGGTCGTCGGCATCGACGACAGCCCGCGCGCGCTGGTCAGCGAACGTGATGTCGTTCGGGCCGTGGCTGCGGGAATGGACCCGGAAACCGTGCGGGCCGTCGATGTCGCAAGCACCAAGCTGGTGTGGTGCGACGCCGCAGCCACCATCGACGAAGTCGCGACCCAGATGATGGACCGCTACATCCGGCATATTCTGGTCGAACGCAACGGCGAGCTGGTCGGCATCGTATCGGCCCGCGACGTGCTCGGCGTCTACTGCTCGGAAGCCGACCTGAACGGCGGTTAGTATGCGTCCGGGTCGCGTTGCACCGCGGCGGGCACAGGGTGTTGGTAGAGCCGAGAAGCGTTCTCCCAGGTGATTTTACGGATTATGTCGCCCGGAAGACCGCCGATCTCGTCGTGAATGGTCTGCTGCGTGTGCGGCCACGTCGAGTCACAGTGCGGATAGTCGGCTTCCAGCATGATGTTGTCCGCCCCGATGCGGTCGTATTGCACGAACGACGACTTGTCCTCGACTGCGCAGAACCAGAAGTTGCGCTTGAAAACCTCTGCTGGTGTTAGTTTTTCCCCCAGAGCACGCCAGGTGCCATACATCTCGTGATAGCTGAGCATGTGGTCCAGCCGGTCCAACAGGCCGGCGACCCAACCGATCCCGCCCTCAGACAGGCAGACTTTGAGATCTGGGAATCTGCTCGGCAACCCTGAGTACAGCCAGTCCACCGCCGCCGAGATCGCGTAGGCGAAAAACAACACACCCTGCACATCGGGCGGCGCGTCCGCGGTGGTCGACGGCGACGATCCGGAGGACCCGACGTGCAGGTTCACCACCGTGCCGGTATCGGCGCACGCCGCCATCATCGGCTCCCAATAGCCCGAGTGGATGCTCGGCAGACCCAGCATCGCCGGGTTCTCGCTGAACGTCACGGCGTGAAACCCGCGACCGGCGTTCTCGTAGATCATCTTTGCGCCCAATGCCGGATCCAGCAGCCACGGCAACTGACACGGAATGATCCGGCCGAGGTACGGCCCCGCCCATGCTTCGAGATGCCAGTCGTTCCATGCGCGCACCGAGGCCAATGCGAGGTCCCGATCCGTGGTTACCTGCTGCAGCCGTTGGCCGGCAAAACCCGGCAGAAACGACGGGAAGTTCAACGACGCATAGATGCCGTTGAGATCCATGTCCTTGATCCGCGCATGGATATCCCACGCCCCACTGCGCATTTCGTCGAACCGGACCGGCTCGAAACCATATTCCGAGACGGGCCGCCCCACCACCGCGTTGAAGCCGACGTTGGGCAGCGCCTTGCCGTCGTACACCCAGGTCTGCCCGCCTTGCGGGGTGTCCACCACCCTGGGTGCGCGGTCGGCGAACTTGCGCGGCAGACGTCCGGTGAAGGTGTCCGGCGGTTCGACGATGTGATCGTCCACCGAGATCACCGTGTAGCGGCGGGCCGCCCTGGGGGGATCCGGCAGGAATGTGACGGTCCGCTGTTCACCGGTCTTGGCGGTGGTGAAACTGAGGTCGGCCGCCAATTCGTCGATCGATTTCATATCGGTCTCCTTCCGTCGCCGAGCAGACACGAAATCGCATGATTTCCGATGAATCCGAGCGATTTTGCGTCTGCTCGCGGGTCAGGTGAGCACATCGGGATCGGCTTTGATCGTCATTCGTGCCGCGCCCGCCCAGTAGACGTCGGCCGCGCGCTCGATCAGCGAGGCCCGCATGCCCACCATGTCCGACCACTTCATCTCACTGGGGGTGACGCCGGTCAGCATGACGTCGTAGGCCATCCGGCATACCCGTTCGATGGATGCCGCCCGGTACACGGCTTCGGGCAGATTGCGGCCGGTGGTGATGACGCCGTGGTTGGCCAGCACCGTCAGGTTGGCGTTGCCGATACGGGCTGCCAGATCCGCTGCACGCAAGGGTGAATCGATCTCTCCCCCATATTCCCCGACGAGGCACATATCGTCCAGGAACAACGATCCGGTCTGGTGCACCAACTCGGGCAGCCGGCCGAGCGCTGCCACTACACAGACGTAGTAGGGGTGATTGTGGATGACGACTCGCGCGTCATCGCGGACACGGTGCAGTTCGGTGTGGATGTGGATGGCCGGCGTGACATCCCAACGGCCGCTTATCACGCGAGCGTCGGCGTCAACCTCGCAGATGTCCGATGCGGAGAGTTCTTGCCACCACAGTCCCCACGGATTGACCAACATATCGGTCTGTCCGTCGCGCTGCCAGGTGATGTGTCCGGCCATGTTCTCTGCGAAACCGATCGAGGCGAGGTGGCGGAACGCCACGGCGAGCGCCTGCTCGTCGGACAGGTCGACCCCGATCGGGGGCATCACAGCGGGGGCCCAAACCTCCAGCCCGCCTCGCCGCACTTGCGGAGCATTCATAACGGGGACTCCATTCTGCCTCGAAGATACTGGCGGAGTTGGCCTTTGGCGACCTTGCCGCCGGACGAACGGGGCAGCTCGTCAACAACGATAAGCCGCTCGGGCAACATTTCCTTGGAAACTCCTAGCGCCAGTAAATGATTGACGAGCTGCGGTAGGTCGACTGTGTGAGAGTCAACGAGTTCGGCGTAGAGACAGACCCTTTCACCGAACACCGGATCGGGCATCGCAACTGCGGCCGCCACCGCCAGCGCCGGATGGGTCATGGCGGCGTCTTCGACCTCGGCGGCGCTGATGTTCTTGCCGCCCCGCACAATGAAGTCGGAGATGCGACCGGTGACGGTCAGGTAACCGTCCGAGTCGATTTCGCAGATGTCCCCCATCCGCATCCACCCGTCGCCGGTGAACAGCCGGTCGTGGTCGGTCCCGTCCAGGTAGCCGAGGCTGGTCGCCGGGCCGCGACAGGCGGGCTGGCCGCGCCCGGCCGACGTCACGTCGCGGTCGCCGTCGTACAGGCGAACCTGCATCTCCGGAACGATCCGGCCACCGGTACGCAGGCGGTGGTGCAGCGTGTCGTCCAGGTTGGTCGCGCTGAGCAGGCCTGTCTCATTGGAACCGTAGAACTGCAGAATCTTGGCGCCGGTGAGCTCCTCGAAATCCGCGGCCGGCCGGTACGGCAGCGCCTCGCCACCGGAAAACACCACCCGAAGTGAGCTCAAGTCATTCTCACGAACAGCAGCGTCGGCCATTAGCATCGTCAATTGAGTACTCACACAACACAATACGGTTACCTTATGCTCAGCTATCGCCTCGCACGCCGCCTTGGCGGAGAATCGTTGCAGCAGTACGGTGGTGGCTCCCAGATAGATTGGGGTGGTGTGGCTGGTCCAGATTCCGAACCCGAATGGCGTCGGTATGACGGGCAGGAAGATGTCCGCGGAGCTCAGCAGCCCGTTGTCGACCGCCTTCCGGTGGAAATAGTGCCAACGATTTTGGGTGTGCACCACGCACTTAGGCAGCCCCGTGGTCCCTGAGGTGGAGTTGATCAGGAAGACATCGTCGGGGCCGAGTTGCGTCTCGACGCTGCACCTCGCGGCCGGTGCATCGATGTCGAGCCGCAGCCCTGTGTCATCGCGGACGAGCACCTGCTGGGTAATCGGTTGGGAGGCAGTCACATCCGCCGCTGTGGCGCTACGCTGCTGGTCGCTGATCAACATTTTCGGTTCGGTGCGATTCAGCAAGTGGGCGACTTCGCGGATCCCGGCGCGTGCGCCGATGCCGACGACGACGGCGCCGCACCGCTCGACGGCGACGAACAGCACATGGATCGCGGCCGTATCGCCGTGCCAGACCGCAACCCGGTCGCCCCGGCTCACCCCGCAGCCGGCCAGCTGTTCGGCGAGTGCGGTCGCCGCCGCGTCGAAGTCAGCCCACGTCAGGGTGGCGTCGGGTTGGTCGACGTAGGCCACCCGATCGGATAGTCGCCCGGCATTGCGACGAACGGCATCGGACAACGTCGAGTCGGACCACCAGCCGGCCGCACGGAAGCGCCGGACGTCCTCGGGCGCGAAGGCCGGCGATCGCACGATGCTGAGCGCGCCGGCGGTCATGCATAGATGATAGGAAAGCTCTGGGTGATGCAGGTCACGAGTCGTCGTGCCACCCGGTCCGCTGGTCGCGTTTCTCCCCGCTGAGCTGCACTCCAAGAATCCATGGAGAACCTTTCAAGCCTTGCCGCGCAGTCTTGTGTCGCCCGATTCCCAGCGGGCGCTCACCGACATCAGGAGTCCAGCGACCGTTATGGCCATCATCGATTCGCCGACGCACCACCACCCACATCCACCCACCGGCTTCCGGGAGCAACCCAGGCGCCACCCATGGGAGATCGGGCTGCTCGTGCTGGTCATCGCGTCCAGCATCGTGCTGTATCTGATCGCGTTCGCGGTGGTGGTGGCCGGCAAGGTCAGCTTGCTGTGGCTGTCGGTGCTGGCCACTCCCCTCCTACTGTTTCTCGGTCGGGGTCTGAACTACGGCCGGCAGCGCACCAACGGCGTCAAGATGTCTCCGACCCAGTTTCCCGAGGGCTACTGGCTTGTCGTCGAGGCAGCCCAGCGTTTCGGTCTCGCCGAGGTACCGGACGCCTACGTCGTGCTGGGCAACGGGCAGATCAACGCGTTCGCCAGCGGTCACGGCTTCCGCCGCTACGTGGTGGTCTACAGCGACCTGTTCGAGATCGGTGGGCAGGCACGCGATCCGGAGGCCCTGGCCTTCGTCATCGGTCACGAGGTCGGCCACATCGCGGCCGGGCACGCGTCCTACTGGCGCCAGCTGAGCCAGCTGGCCATGAAAATCCCGTTTTTGGGGCAGGCCCTGTCACGGTCCATGGAATACACCGCCGACAACTACGGCTACGCTTTCCGCCCGGAAGGCGCCCGACGCGCGATCGGTGTCCTCAGCGCCGGTAAGTACCTGTTGCGCTGGGTCGATTTCGACAGCATGGCCGACCGCGCCGCAGCAGAGACCGGTTTCTTCCCCTGGCTGGCCAACATGGTGGCATCGCACCCGGTGAACACCTGGCGTGCTTCGGCGCTGCGCAATCGCGCCGTCGCCGGCGCCCTGTTCTTCCGGCCCAGGCAACCGGCTGCGCTTGTCGCCCCGCAATGGCCTGCCCCCGGCAATGCCCCCTGGCCCAGGTAGGCGCGGCTGCGATGAAGACCAAAATCGTCGTGCTGCTGACCGGCTGGGCCGTCGCCGTGGTGCTGCTGCTGCACTATGTAGTGCTGAGTCGGGCCGGCCTTCCGGTGGGCTGGATGCTCTACCTGGGACTGCCGATCACTGCGGCCGGGGTGCTCTTCGCGCTGCAGCTGGCGAATGTCGGCGCCGGATGGGAGACCAAGACGGTGGACCGTCGCCTCGTCACCCGGTCGCGAAGCGGTGAATCGCCCTCCGGACAGGTGTGAGGGACGGGTCAGCCGCCGCTCTTCAGGCGGATCTTCCAGCGCACGAAGCCGAGGTAGAAGATGCTGAGCACCACCAGCATCGCCATGTCGAACGTCCACGCTCCGGCCGTGTGCTTCCAGTGTGAGTCCTTCGGGACCTGGGGAACCGGACAGAGTCTGGTCAGGTCGATCGTGGACGCCGACGTCGCGAAGCCCCATCTCGCCGGGGTGACCCACGACATCTGGTCCAGCCCCAGGCGGTTGGTGACCGGAATCATGCCGCCGGAGAACACCAGCTGCGACATCACTGCGACCACCAACAGCGGCATGATCTGCTCGCTGGTCTTGGCCACCGACGACAAGACCAGCCCGAGCATGGCCGAGGCCACGGTCGTCGCAGCGATGTCGGCATACAGCTCCAGTGCCGGACTTCCCAACACGACGGCACTTGCCTTCGGTCCGGGCTTGCCGAGCAGCGCGATGATGGTCACGATCGCTGACTGAACCAACGCGAGCACGGTGTACACGCAAACCTTGGCCAGCAGGTACGCGGTCGTGGACAGCCCGACCGCCTGCTCCCGCAGGAAGATGGCCCGCTCGCCGATGAGGTCCCGGATGGTCAGCGCCGTCCCCATGAAGACCGCGCCGACGTTGAGCAGCACCAGGATCTGTGCCGGCTCGGTGGGCGCGTCACTGGTCAGGGGCGGGGCGTTGAAGCCCACGTCACCGGGCACCGACATCGACAGCGAACCCATGATGAACGGCAGGATCGCCAAAAAGATGAAGTAGCCGCGGTCGGAGATGATCAACCGCAACTGCCGTCGGGCGATGGTGGAGAACTGCCGGACCAGGCTGGTGTGCGCCGCTTCGCCCAGCTCGGCGGGTTTCTCCGTCGGCGGAACCGGCGGGGGTGGTCCGGTCTGCGCCAGGTAGCGGGCCTTGGCTCCGTCCGGGTCCTCGGCCACCGAGCTGAAGATGTCGGCCCAGTTGGTGGTGCCCATCGACGGGCCGATCTGGTTGGGCGGTCCACAGAACGCGGTCTTGCCGCCGGGAGCCAGGAGCAGCACCTGGTCGCAGACGTCCAGGTAGGTCAGCGAGTGGGTGACCACCAGCACCACCCGGCCGGCGTCGGCCAACTGCCGCAGCATCGTCATGACCTGGCGGTCCAAGGCCGGGTCCAAGCCGGATGTGGGTTCGTCCAGGATCAGCAGCGAGGGACCGGTGAGCAACTCCAGCGCGACGGAGGCGCGCTTGCGCTGACCGCCCGACAGCTTGTCGACACGCGTCTCCAGGTGCTTGGTCATCTCGAGTTCTTCGAGGACCCGGGACACCACCTGTTCGCGGTCCTCCTTGGTGGTGTCGGGCGGCAACCGCAGCTCGGCCGCGTACATCAACGCCTGCTTCACGGTGAGCTGGCCGTGCACCACGTCGTCCTGCGGGACCATACCGATCCTGCTGCGCAGCGAGGCGTACTCGGCGTGCACGTTGTGTCCTTCGAATGACACCGTCCCGCTGGTCGGGTGCGTGTAGCCGGCGACCAACTTGGCGAACGTCGACTTGCCGGCTCCCGAAGGCCCGATGACGGCGGTGAGCATGCCCGGACGTGCGGTGATCGAGATGTTGTCCAGCAGGGTCTTGTTGCCCTCGATCGTCCAGGTCACCCCGCGCACGTCGAGCCCGCCGGTGCGCGTCTCCTGCAGGCTTTCTTCGCGGCGCGACAGGGCGCCGTTGGCGAAGACGAGGTCGATATTGCCGATCGTGACCACGTCGCCGTCGCGCAGCATCGCCGATTCGACCCGGGTGCCGTTGACGAAGGTGCCGTTGATGCTGCGGTTGTCCCGAATCTCGGTGCCACTGGCAGAGGGAATCAGGGTGGCGTGGTGGCGGGAGGCCAGCACCTCCGGTATGACGATGTCGTTGTCGTCGGCACGGCCGATCTTGACCGCCCCGGGCGGCAGGTCCCCAGCCTTGCCCGGCCGCAGGATCTTCATCATGGAGGTCCTGCTGCCCGCCTCGGCGGTGCGGCCGATGACCGGGGGCGGTTGCTGCTGCGCCGACGACCGGTAGATCTGCGGGGCGGGCTGCGGACCACTCGGCTGGTGCATCGGCTGTGGACCCGAGGGGTATCGCGACTGCCCTCCGCTCGGCGGCGCCGCGGGCATGCGAGCGGTCGACGGATGCTGGGGCGGGCCTGCCGCCCAGCTGGCCCCGCTCGGCGGCTGGCCACCTTGAGCGGGAATCGGTCCGCTGGGCCGGGCGGGAATCGCCATGGCGGTAGTCGCGGGGGGCCGGCCGACCGAGCCCTGGTTACGACGGCCGACTTCGAAGTCCAGCGCAGGCCCGTCGGGATTGCCGATGTTGACGCGTTGCCCGTCCTGAATGTCGACGACCGGCACCCGGCGGTTGTTGACATACAAACCGTTCAGGCTGCCATTGTCGATGGCGACCCATCGGCCCTGGTCAAAGCGCAGTAGCAGGTGTACGCGGGATATCAGTGGATGGGCAACACGGACGTCCGCGCGCAGATCGCGACCAATAACTACATCGTGGCCTGCTGCGAAGGTACGTTCGGCTCCGTCATACCGCACGGTCAGCACAGGTGGGGCGGCTGTTTGGGTCATCGCAACCAACTTTATCGGCATGGACGCCAACTGAAGTAGCAGGACGTCGAATATGTGTAACCGGCGGGCCTGGCCAGACGCACACGGCGGCCCCCGAAGCCGCTGCGGACGCTGACATTTCGATTCGTTGAGTTCTATCCTGCAGGCCGCTGGCATTCCGCCCCGAGGAGAGAACTTGACCACCTTATCCGACGATCTGCGCACGTCGAGCTACGAAGCGTTTGTCTACTTCTATCCGCTGGTCACCATGGACGTCACCCGACTGCAGGCCTTGCATTCGGCCCCCGGGACCCGACCCGGCTTCGGCCCGCCGAACCAGTTCTCCCACTTGCGGGAGTTCCCGCCGGCGGAGTTCCGGTCGGTGGTGCGGCCGAATTTCGACACGCTCTACTCGATCGCGTGGCTCGATGTCAGCAACGGCCCGGTCCGACTGCAGGCCGATGACACCGACGACCGGTTCTATATGCTGCCGATGCTCGACATGTGGACCGACGTGTTCGCCAATCCCGGCAAGCGGACGACCGGCACCGGCCCGCTGGACCTGGTGATCACCGGCCCGGGCTACACCGGCGACGCGCCCGCGGCGGCGGCGATCGTCAGCGCGCCAACGCCCCATGTCTGGTTGATCGGGCGGACTCAGACCAATGGCCCGGAGGACTACACCGCGGTTCATCAGGTGCAGGATGGCTTCCGCATCACCGAACTCGGCCCCCAGGCGGAGGTCGAGCCCGATCCGGGCTACGACGTGACCACCGAACCGCTCAAGGTCGTCAACGGCATGACGGCCACCGAGTATTTCTCGTATGCGGCTGAACTGTTGCGAGTGCATCCGCCCCATGCGACCGACTTCTCCATCCTCGCCCGCCTCGCGCTGCTCGGCATTGAGCGAGGCAAACCATTCGACGCCCAGCGGTTCACCCCGGAACAGCTGACGCAGCTGGAGCAGGGTTGCCAGGATGCCCTGGCCGACATGCTGGCCGCCGGGCCCAGGCTGGCAGCCAGTGTCAATGGCTGGGTCAACCTCGTCGAGGGCATGGGTGTCTACGGCAACAACTACTTCCGTCGCGCGGTGGTGGCACTGATCGGTCTGGGGGCGAATCCGCCCGAAGACGCGGTCTATCCGTTACTTGCCTCCGACGCCGACGGGGCCCCGGTCACCGGTGACCACGACTACGTCGTTCACTTCGATGCGGACAGATTGCCGCCCGTGGATGCGTTCTGGTCGATCACCATGTACGACGCCGAGGGGTTTCCGGTGGCCAATGAACTGAACCGGTTCGCGATCGGCGACCGCGATCCGCTGCGCTACAACGATGACGGTTCACTCGACATCTACATCCAGCACGACACCCCCGGCCCCCAGCGCGCGAACAACTGGCTACCCGCTCCCCGTGGGCCGGTCGGCGTGACCATGCGCCTTTATGCGCCCCGGCCCGAGATCATCAACGGTGCCTGGTCTGCGCCGCCGGTTAGGCGGGTTTGACGAGCACCGCTGGACTGAGGCCGGAACCGCAATCAGGGGGGGCCACCGTTGCCGCCGGTGCCGGCGGTTCCGCCGGTCCCGCCGGCGCCCCCGGTGGCATCGATCGGAGCATCGCCGACGCTGCCGTCCTCGCCGCCGGTGCCGGCAACGCCGCCGCCACCCCCGCCGCTCCCGCCATCGCCACCATCACCACCAGTGCCACCGGTTCCACCGATTCCGCCGCTGCCCAGCACCGAATTGCCGCCAACGCCCCCCGTACCACCACTGGCGCCATCGCCGCCGTCGCCACCGGCCCCGCCGGTCGGTTTCGGCCGCACCCGCGGCGCCCCCGCACCGCCGTTGCCCCCACTCCCCCCGGTTCCGCCGGCGCCGCCTGCCCCACCGTCACCGAAGTCCCCGCCGCCCGGTCCTCCGGCGCCGCCGGCACCAGCCGTTCCACCCGGCCCGCCGTCGCCGCCGTCAGCTGGAGCAGTTCCAATGCCACGTCCGCCGGTGCCGCCAGTGCCGCCAGTGCCGCCGGTGCCGCCGGTGCCGCCCGTGCCGTTGTTTCCATTGCCCGCACCGCCGTCGCCGCCCGCGCCGGCGCTCCCACCACGACCGCCTTGCCCGCCCTCCGCGCTGTTGCTCCGTCCGCCTTCACCACCGGTACCGCCGGCACCGCCCTTGCCTCCGTCACCGCCGTCACCGCCCCCGATCCCGCCGACCCCGCCTCGACCGCCCCGGCCACCATCCCCAGCCTGGCCACCCTTGGCGCCCCGTGCATCGGGCCCGGAGTCGGTGTTATCGCCGCCGCGGCCACCCGCACCGCCTTGGCCGCCGGAGCCGCCTTGGCCGCCTTCGCCGCCACCGACCCCGTTGATGCCGGCGCCGCCATCACCACCTTGGCCGCCGACGCCGCCGGCCCCGCCCCGGCCGCCATTGGTGGGAGCGCCGCTGGACGTGCCGTCCACGCCGGCGCCGCCCACACCCCCGGCGCCTCCGAACCCACCCTTGCCCCCGGCGCCGATCGAACCAGCGTCGCCACCGTCGGTGCCAGCGCCGGCCGCTCCGGCCGCTCCACCGGTGCCGCCCTTGCCACCGTCGGCACCCGCCGCATCCATCCCCGTACCGATGTTGGTGCCGCCGCTGCCGCCGGCACCGCCCTGCCCGCCGACACCACCCTGGCCGCCTTGGCCACCGCCGACGCCCTGCACACCGGCGCCGCCGTCACCGCCACGCCCGCCCGCTCCACCGATACCCCCTTGGTCACCGCCGGTAGGCGTCTCGCCCGATGCGCCATCGGCACCGGCACCGCCTGCGCCGCCGGTGCCTCCGACCCCACCGCGGCCGCCTGAGCCGTGGGCCCCGGCGGCACCGCCGTCCGTCCCGGAGCCGCCCGATCCCGCCGCCCCGCCGGCACCACCCTGACCGCCGTCACCGCCGCTACCGCCAGTGCTGCCAGTGTTGGCGCCACCGGTGCCGCCCTTGCCGCCCTGCCCGCCGACACCGCCCAGTCCACCCGCGCCGCCGCCGACACCGTCGATACCGGCACCACCGTCACCACCCCGGCCGCCGGCACCGCCGCTACCGCCCAGCCAGCCCGCTTCCGGACTCTCGCCGGACGCGCCGTCCTTACCGGCACCCCCTAGGCCACCGCTACCCCCGACCCCGCCCCGTCCTCCAGTGCCGTGGGCCCCGCCGGCACCGCCGTCCGTCCCGGAGCCGGCCAATCCCGCCGCCCCGCCGGCACCACCCTGACCGCCGGCACCGCCGCTACCGCCGCTGCTGCCAGTGTTGGCGCCACCGGTGCCGCCGTTGCCGCCCTGCCCGCCGACACCGCCCAGTCCACCCGCGCCGCCGCCGACACCGTCGATACCGGCACCACCGTCACCACCCCGGCCGCCGGCGCCGCCACTGGCGCCCGCACCTCCGACCTCGGGAGTCTCGCTGGATGCACGGTCCACGCCGGCGCCGCCCACACCCCCGGTACCCCCGACCCCACCCTTGCCGCCGGTGCCGTTCGAGCCGCGCGCACCTCCATCAGTCCCTAAGCCCCCGACACCGGCCGCCCCACCGCTGCCGCCCTTGCCACCGTCGGCGCCTGCCGCATCGACACCGACTCCAGTGTTGGTGCCACCGGTGCCGCCCTTGCCGCCCTGTCCACCGACACCGCCCCGGCCACCCTGGCCACCACCGACACCGTCGATACCGGCACCACCGTCACCACCCCGGCCGCCGGCACCGCCGGAGCCGCCCTGCTTACCTGCCTCGGGTGAGTCCCCGGACACGCCGCCCAAACCGGTGCCACCGTTACCGCCCGTGCCTCCGGTACCGCCCGTGCCACCCACGCCGTTTGCCCCGCTCGACCCGCCATCGGTGCCCGAGCCGCCTGAACCGGCGGAACCACCGCCGCCGCCCTGCCCCCCGGCACCGCCGGTAACGCCGCCCGGTCCGATGGCCGTGCCTCCGTCGCCACCCATGCCACCTTGGCCCCCGCGGCCACCATCGCCCCCGGCACCGCCGCCAGTCCCGTCAATGCCCGCGCCCCCGTCGCCCCCTTGCCCGCCGGCGCCGCCGGAGCCGCCCTGGTGGCCATTGCCGGGCCCGAAAATGCCGCTCGTACCAGCCTTTCCGATGCCGCCGCCGCCGCCATCACCACCGGCGCCGCCACGTCCGCCCGTGCCATTGGCGCCGGCTCCACCACCATCGGCCCCGTCACCGCCCGCGCCGGCCTGGCCGCCGGATCCACCTCGGCCACCGTCCGCACCGGTCGCACTGTCGCCAATCCCGGTGTTGCGACCGCCGGCACCGCCGTCGCCGCCTTGACCCCCGTCACCGCCCGCGCCGCCCTGGCCACCACCTACACCACCGATGCCCGCGCCGCCGCTGCCGCCCCGTCCGCCGGCTCCACCGTCACCGCCCTGGCTTCCGTTGGTTGGCACACCACTGGATTCGCCGGCCTGACCTGCGCCGCCGACACCGCCGACACCGCCGCCGCCCCCGGTGCCGCCGCTGCCCGCGCTTCCCGCAGTCATCGCACCCAACAGGCCAGGCGCGCCGCCTGCTCCGGCCGCCCCGCCGGTCCCGCCGATCCCACCCTGCCCGCCCAGTCCCAGACCGGCACCACCCGAACCACCGGTGCCCCCGGCACCCCCCTGCCCCCCGTGGCCACCTTCACCAGCCCAGCCCAGCAGCGCACTTCCTCCGACTCCGCCCGCGCCGCCGGTACCGCCAGCGCTCCCGGTCCCGCCTTGCTGTCCGGCCAAGCCCGCATCCCCGGCGCTTCCGGCGCCGCCCAGCCCGCCGTCCCCGCCACGACCACCGAAGCCAAAGAGCGCGCCGCTCCCGCCGTTTCCGCCGGCTCCGCCGCCCCCGCCGTCCGCGCCTGCCACGCCTGCCGCGCCGTTGCCTCCGGTACCACCGGCACCACCCGCCCCGAACAACGGCGCCATGCCGCCGTCACCACCAGCGCCGGCCGCCACGGCGCCGACCCCGCCAACGCCACCGGCTCCACCTGATCCCAAGAAGCTCCCGCCCCGGCCGCCGCTGCCACCGTTTCCGCCGTAACCGCCAAGGTCGCCGCCGCCCATTCCACCGCGTCCACCGTTCCCGATGAACGGCGCCGCGCCACCGGTCCCGCCATCCCCTCCCAAGCCACCTGTGCCGCCCGTCCCGCCCGATCCGAAGAGCCAGCCGCCACTACCGCCGGCTCCACCGGTCCCACCGACCCCGCCGCCGCCACCCACACCGCCGGTGCCGATCAGCCCGGCCGCGCCGCCGGCACCCCCGGACGCGCCGACATTGGTGCTACTGCCTCCGCTGCCGCCATTGCCGTACAGGATTCCGCCCGGCTGGCCGGGTTGTCCGATCGGCCCACTGGCCCCATCAGCGCCGTTACCGATCAAGGCACGCCCTACCAGCGCCTCGGTGGGCGCGTTGATCACCGCTAGCAAAGCCTGCCCGACCGATTGCACGGCCGACGCGTTGGCCGCTTCAGCGAATGCGAAACTTCCCGCGCTCGCGCCCAGGGACAAGACAAGCCGATGGTGAAACGTCAAGGCTTGTGCACTGATCACCTGGTATTCCTGGGCATACGCCCCCAACAACGCCGCGATCGCCTCCGACACCTCGTCGGCAGCCGCAGCGGCCACCCGTGCCGTCGGCACAGCCGCCGCCGCATTGCCTGCGCTCAACGCCCGTTCGATGACCGCAAGATCGTCAGCGGCCGCAGCCAGCAGGTCGGGAACAACGACAAGTGACATCGACGGACTCCTCGCATCCGGTCATGCGCTTCGCAGAAAGGGGCAGAAATTTAGAGACCAAGTCTCAACACTCCGTGAGATTATCCCCGAAGCCGTCTCATGGGAAGCTTTCCAGAGAAATTTTTCGACTTGCCTGGCCGGAGCGTTCGCCCTCATGACACGTCTCCGCCATGCGGACCGCCAGATGATCGGGCGGGAGTGCACGGAATTCCTGCCATCGAGCCAGCGAAATGCGAATCACGTTCCAGGATAAGCTTTCCCGTAGGTACAGACCTTACCCTGAGCACACGATGACGGGTCGCTGACGCCGCCGTTCCTGGAGCCGCGGTGAGCCTCCCGGCCAGGCTCTGGTCTCTGAGTGACATTCACCAACAACTGCGAGCGCCCTCCGCTGCGACACTGGCGGCCTGCACGCCCGCGAGGTTCAGCATCCAGCGCGCGAATATGATGAATTTTTCACCGGAAGGAGAGACGCCGTGGCGCAGCGGGCTTACTGGAAGAGGACCGGCTTCACCTTCGCCATCGTGGCGCTGGCAGTCAACATCGCGCCTGACGTACTCGTTCTAACGACGCCATCAGGGACCGCGCTGGCCGACGTGTGTGTCAGCGCCGGACGACGCGTATCGGTGAGCGGTTGCACAAACATCGCCGACGCGGTGGCCCCTTACGCGCCGCCGCCGACGGACTATGCGCCGCTGCCGGAAGACTATCCGCCTCCCCCGCCGCCGGCCCCTAACGTCAACGTGTGCGCGAACGTCGGCCGGCGCGTCACGGTCAGCGGGTGCGTGTGACCCGTTAGCCGTTCAGGGCCTGCCGTTTCCTCTTCGGATCTCCTGCAGGCACTGCAGCCTGGTCTGGCCGGTCTGCTCCATGCAGACCCGGACCGGTGTCTCCTGTTCGGTGGGTGGCGGCGTTTCGTTGGGTTCCGGAGCGCTGCGGACCGTCGGGCTGGAGACGGTGCCCTCGGTCAGCGACCAGATGGTGGTGTTGGTGCCCGCAATCGTCGAGCAGTAGGCGGTCGCGCCGGTCTTGGTGGTGCCCAGGCTGCCCAGCGGGAAACAGTTGGCTCCGATGGCGACGACCGGGATCTCCGGGGCGGACGTAAGGGTGGAGGTGCCCACTGCCCCAGTGCTCGGCGCCGACATCGACGCGGTCTGCGGCGAGGTCTGGGTACCGGATGACGCCCGCTCTTCCTTGTCCGCACGCAGGTATTCCTGCAGTGCGAACAGCACCGCGATCACCAGCAGGACGGCCAGCAACGCGGGAACCATGATGGCCGGCCGCAGCAGCGAGCGTTTGGGCTCCTGCTGCCCCGCAGCGGCCAGGGAGAGGCTGGTGTCATCAGGGTCCCCGGCACCCCCCAGGTTGTGGCTCAGCGCACGCGCAAAATCGATGCACCGCAGGTAGCGATCCTTCGGGTCCTTGGCCAGCGCCTTGGCGAAGACCGGGTCCAGATTCGACAGTTCCGGGCTGCGTTCGCTGATGGCCGGGGGTGAGGCGCTGAGGTGCTGGCTGATCACCACCGCGGGGTTAGTGTGCTGAAACGGAGGCGCGCCGGTGAGCAATTGGTAGGCCGAGGCGGCAAGCGCGTATTGGTCCGCCCTGCCATCGAGGTCACCGCCCATCAGCTGTTCGGGCGCCGCATAGGCCACCGTGCCCACCGTCATGTTCGTCGCGGTCAATCCGGTCGATTCGCCGACCAGACCGGCGATCCCGAAGTCCGCCAAAAGAATTCGCCGATCCGGAGAATCCGGCTGGGCGATCAGAATGTTCGCGGGCTTGACATCGCGATGAAGCAGCTTGTTCAGATGGGCATAGTCGAGCGCCTCGGCGACCGCAGTGATGATCTCGACGACTTCCGGGCCGGGCATACCGTTGGGATACCGCTCCTCCAACAACTCTCCGGCGTCGATGCCGTCGACGTAGTCCATGTCGATCCACAGCTGACCTTCGGACTCGCCCCGGTCGTGCACCGCGACAATGTGCGGGTGCCAGAGGGCGGCCGCAGTGTCGGCCTCGCGGTGAAACCGCTCCCGGTATTCGCCGTCGGCCGAAACATCCGCCTTGAGAACCTTGAGCGCGTCCTGGCGAGGCAGTCGCGGGTGCTTGGCCAAATAGACCTCACCCATCCCACCGGACCCCAGCCGCTTGATGATGGTGTATCCGGCAAACGTCGATCCTTCGTCGAGTGCCATGGCGGCATAGTAGCCCGCACGGCAGCCACGGAAACCGAGGACGGTCTGCGCTCGCACAAACGCGGTTCTCCACCGGCTTGCATCGGGTAACTTGCCAAGCATGCCCGAACCCGGCAACGCATTCCCCGACGACGTGCCCATCGCCGATGCCGCCGAACAGCTGCAGTCGACAGCCGATTCGCCGGACGACGACGAATACCTGCCGCAGCCGGCCGACGAGATACCGCTCGAAGCGAGCGTCCCGGACTGGCAGGAGCAGCAGGAAACTGTTGTGCTCGATGCTGAGTTGGGGGAACGCGGCTAGGTTGCGGCGGCACCACCCGGTGCGGGCCGCCAGCTAATCTTCGGATGTTTTCTCCCTGACCGGATGAGTCCCAACCCGCTGCGCCGGCGGTGTCCTCGAGGTTCGGCGCAGGGGTACGGACTGTAAATGGTTCGTCAATCTCTCGTAAAAACCGCCACCCGCATCGCCACACGCCGGGAAACAGCATAGATTCGAGGAGGCCGGTCGATCAGAGGGGCGCCCAGGCCAGTCCCGCCGATAGGAGGCGTCATGCCGACAGCTGAGACGCAACTCCGCCAGCAGATGCGCGACTATGCCGTCGAGTTGCGGCAAGTCGCCTACACCTTGCCCAATGGAGTGGGCGAGCACGATCTACTCCGGCTATCCGATCAGCTGCGCGCCGCGGCCGATCAGGTGCTCAACAAAGGGGCTTAACGGCTTATCAAGGCGCGCTTGACGAATCTGCGGTTGCGTGGACTTCGACCGCGACCTCGTCAACGCGGCAAGCACAATCGTCATGTGCACCAACAAGACTGGCGCGAACATTCGCAGGGGCGGGTGGCGCATGGTTGCCGGTCAGTTTGACCGGAATTCCGTTGAGCACGCCATTGCCCGACGGCTCGTCAACGAATGTCGGCGGGGACAGCACATTAGTGTTTGCGCCGGGCGAACCGTTGGCCACCGACAACCGGGTTCCCGGTTTGTCGTGACCCCAGCCGTGCGGCATGGAGACCACACCAGGCTTGATCCCGTCGGTGATTTCGACCGGCACCTTGATTTCGCCGGATTCAGATTGCACCGTGACGATGTCCTCGTCGGCGACGCGGCACCGGGCCGCGTCCTGCGGATGCATCAGCAGTGTGCAGCGCTCCCTGCCCTTCATCAACGCGGGCACGTTGTGCAACCACGAGTTGTTCGACCGGAGGTGCCGGCGGTTCACCAGCACCAGCGGGTCGGCCGGGCGTTCCAGCCGGGTGGCCAGCCGCGGGAGGTCGTCCAGCAGGTACCGAGGCGCGAGGCGAATCTTCTTGTCCGCGGTGCCGAGAATGTCGGGAAGTTGGGGCACCATCGGGCCGAAGTCGATCCCGTTCGGCTTGGCCTTGAGTAGGTCCAGGGTGAGGCCGCCGGGTTTCTCGCCGTACCGATCCCCAAAGGGGCCGGTGCGCAGGGTCAGGTCCAGGATGCGCTCCGGACCGCCGTGATCGTAAAGCTTGCGGACGGTGGCCCCGTCGAGTCCCTGGGTGAACGCCAGATAATCGAAGAATCCGTCGTCGATCGCACCGACGTCTACGTCCTCGGCCGGCGTGCCGGAGCACAGTCCGGTGAGCCGGATCAGGATCTCCCACTCATGCGGCCGGTCACCCGGGTCGAACACCGGCGCCGAATAGTTGGCGAAGCTGCGAATCGCGAACTGCAGCACCAAATCGTCGTGGTGGGGCTGCTCCAGGGGTGACAGGCCGGGCAGGATCACATCGGCGTGACGGGTGGTCTCGTTCAGCCAATTGTCAACGGAGATCATCGCTTCCAGCATCGGCATGGCCGTGTCGAGCTTGTCACCGCCCGGTGAGGAGAGCACCGGATTGCCGGCGATGGTGATCAGCGCTTTGAGCTGGCCCTCCCCCGGCGTCGCGATCTCTTCGACCATGCAGGACACCGGAACCTGGCCGAGCACTTCTCTGGCTCCCCGTACCCGGGTGTGCCAACGGCCGAACTCCGCTGCGCCGTCCTCCAGGCCGGGCAACGGCCGGGTGGTGATTGACCAGGCCGCCGGACGCGGGAACATGGCACCGCCCGGAGTGTCGAAATGCCCGACCAAAATGTTGACGATGTCGACCAGCCAGCTGGCGAGGCTGCCGAATTCCTGGTTGCACAAACCAATCCGACCGTAGACGACCGACCTTTCGGTGCCGGCCAGTTCACGGGCCAGGCGGCGAATGCGTTCTTCGTCGATGCCCGTGACAGCGCTCACCCGGCTCGGCGGCCATTCCGCCGCGACGCGGCGCATCGTGTCCACGCCTTCGACGTGCGGTCCGGGTGCCACCAGGCCTTCGGCGAAGAGGGTGTGCGTGACGGCCAGTAGCAGCGCCGCATCGGTGCCCGGCACGATCGGCAGCCACTCGTCGGCATGGTCGGCGGTGCGGGTCCGCACCGGGTCGATCACAATCACCTTGCCGCGCCGACGAATCGCGTCGATCATGCCCATCACGTTCGGCGCCGCAAGCAGTGAGCCCTGCGATGCCGCGGGGTTTGCGCCCATGATGACGAGCAGGTCGGTGCGTTCGATATCGGGTACCGGAAAGTTCCACCAGCCGCCGTACATGAGGTGCGACGAGAGGTTCTTCGGCCACTGGTCGACCGTGCCTGGCGAATAAGTGACCGGCATACCCGACATGCCCAGCAGCACGCCCGCATAACGGGCCAGGGAGAACGAATGGGCCAGCGGGTTGCCGGTGTACGCCGTGACGGCGCCGATGCCGTACTTGCGGATCACGGGCGTCAGCAACTCCGTGCAACGCCGGAAGGCGGCGTCCCAGCCGACCTCCTGCCACTGCCCGTCGACCTTGATCAGCGGTCTGCGAATCCGGTCCGGATCGTCGTGCAGAGCTCCCAGCGCGGCACCCTTCGGGCAGATGTGCCCGCGGCTCCAGACATCGTCGCGGTTGCCGCGAATGCCGGCCACTTTGCCGTCTTGGACGCGAATCGCCAAGCCGCACATAGCTTCACACAGGGGACAGGTATGTAGATACCGGCCGTCTTCGGGGCTTATCACCTGTCTACCTTATTACGCTACGGTCGGTAGCGGAAGCATCGCAGGATGTTGGCCGCCCGAGCGCGGTACTGATGTCGCGGTCGGCACCAACGCGATGCGGTCAAATGTCACCGCTACCAAAGGGACTGAGACCCCAGCGGGCCGATGAATTCGTTGAAACACACGTCCTGCAGAATTTCGGGCCAACGCCCATTCGGCTGTCACCTGTTGAGGCACTCGCGGGCGTCGGACCAACCGCCGGCCAGCGACAGAACGCGAAATTAACCGAGAATGAACCGGATTGACTTGTTGCTGAACACGCGCACGCACGGGTCGATCCGCGCTGCGGCTATGCCGGGGGATGCGTCGAACTTTCCAAAGCAGTAAGATGGCGTGTGTCGAGCGATTTCTGTGAGTGACTGCACTCGGCGGAATAGGAAGAACCATGCCAACCAAATCAACACTTCGCTCGCCCTACGAAATTCGCGTAGACCTCGTCGAAAAGACATTGAAAGCGAATTCCTCCCTTGACGGGCCCACAGCCCGCGAGCTTGCGGTACACGTACTTCATGCGCTGAACTCGATCCCCGAGACGGTGCGCTGATTTTCGCTGACCGACTGCGTCGCTGGTCCTAGCGCGACCGGTCGACCGCTGAGACGTCTGTCGGTGTCTCAGGCGCCGTTCGTCGGGGTGACGCCGTCGGCGGATGGCGGATATCGATGTCTTCGGAGCGTCGTCGCCGGCGTCGCGTAGCAAGCGATCCGGTCGCGCTCACGGCAAAACGCCAGGGCTGCAGGCTCTTTCCGCGTGTATGGGTTCCACAGTTCCACAGCCCCCCGCGCGCCCTCCGCGCGTGAGTGACTGCGATTTGCGCTCGGTCAGCACATCCGGTGGGTCGTCAGACCTGAGGCACGGGCCGCGTTGCCGCCGACCCGAGCCGCCCGATCTGGGCTAACAGTTGCGTTATCCGATCGCTCAGTAATAATGCCGGCGACCGCCGACGGCGCGTCCCATCCGTCCCATCAACGTCAGTATCAGCCCGACGACGAGGAGGATGACCCCTATTACCAACACCAGATGGGCAAAGGCGAAGGTAGGCGCGAGGCTGGGAAGGAGGAGGCCTAGGACGATGAGAACGATTCCGAGGATAATCATGGCGTTTGCCTGGTTTCTGAGTAGATGTTCGGGATGGACGGGGTGAGTGCCCTATGAGGGTCATCTGCCGGCGTGGGCGCGTCTTGTGCTGCGCGACAGTACTTCCCGTTATCTCCGCACGGTTGCTTCTTGTTCGGTCGCCGACCGAGTAAACGACACGGACACGGGGTAGGTCGAGGACGACTTGCGGACACCGCGACGGGTCGCAGCTGGTCGGAATCGGAATGTACGGCGCGAGCGAATGCTCATGAAGTTCGACGGCGTACGGCCAAACTTGCTCCGACTGGCTGATGGGCCCAGCAACTTCCACGTTACACCCAATGGGAGATCCCATCTTGAATCTGATCCTGCCCGGCGTCCCACGGGGATTGTCGGCATCGGCTCAGTCGAGAATCGCCTGTCCGGCTCTGCACATTCACCAGCAAGCGCAGCGCCTGGCATGCCGCGGCATACCAATATGTTAGGCGCACTCGATGATTGGCTGGCAGCTCAGCTGACCTCGCGGACCGACCGGCGCTTGCCACCACGAGCGTGTCCACGACGTTCTGGGCGAAGGTCTGGCGATCGGCCGCCGCGGCGTCAGCGCGGAGTTATCGACGGGCTTGGGCCTGTGTGTGGCCGCGGTCAATCAGGATGCCGACGGCCCGATTCATGACCGACGGTCGGCTGCTGTCCTCAAGGTGTAGCGTCATGGATGCTGAGAATTCAGCTAGTCAGGGACGAGTTCAGCTGTACGCCGCTTAGCTCACAGAGCATTGGCTCCCAACCCTCGCACGCCGGTGATCGCATTCGCGTCAGGTCACCATGACAACTTCACGCACTTTCGTTCTTCCGCGTTTGCCCGATAGACCCCGGCCCGAACCCGTTGCGGCAGGGCCGAGAAATCTCGCAGTGATGACAGCCGCGCCGGCCACGCGTGCCGACACGGTCGGCGCGCAAGCGGGACACCCCTTCAGGGTCATGGCGAACGCGCCGAGCGTAGCTGTCTGCATTTCGATTGGAAGGAACTTTCATGTCTGTTGTTGAGGCCATGACGCGCCGCGAGGCGACGGCACTGAACTACTCTCCGCTACCTCCCAGCGTGTATCGGCCCATCGCCCGGCAAGCGCTGAAGCTTACCGGGGCGGAACTCGCACTGGTCGCCATCGCGACCACCGACGGTGAATCCACAGTCATGACGGCAGACCTGGTTATCGTGGAAACAGCAGGTGCTGCAATGACTGTCACACCGAGTCAGGCCATTGCGGTCGCGGGAAAGTCGATCGGGCGGGCCTTCGTGGAGCAGACGCCCCAACGACTCGACAACTTCGACGTCGCCATAGACGACGTCGAACGTGCCGGCCCGGCGCTGGTGCTACCGCTGCGCACCGTCGGTGCCGTACCTGGCGTGTTGGTCGTGCTGCGGCAAGCTGGCGCAGCCAAGTTCAGCCCCGAGCAGCTCGAGATGATGGCCGCATTCACCGACCAGGCAGCGCGCGCCTGCGTGCTGGGGTCCGCACAGCACCGCCTGAGTGAACTCGACATTCTCGCCGAGCGCGACAGGATCGCTCGCAGCCTGAACGACCACGTGATCCAACGGATCTTCGCGGTCGGACTGGCCCTGCAGGGGATCATTTCGCGGGCACGTTCATCAGACCTGCAGCGGAGACTGTCGGACACCATTGATGATCTCCAAGAAGCCATCCAGGAGATCAATATTGCAGTTTTCGACCTGCACGTGGCGCATTCGGGTGTCACGCTGCGACGACGGCTTGATGACGCGGTGGCGGAGTTCTGCGGATCCGAACTCGGTACCACGGTTCAGTTCGTGGGCCCCTTGTCGGTTGTCGATGATGCACTCGCCGTTCATGTTGAAGCCGTTGTGCGCAAAGCGATCAGCAACGCCGTCCGGCATGTGGGTGCGACCACACTGGCAGTGACCGTCAAGGTCGAGGACGACGTGTACATCGAGGTTGCGGACAACGGTCTTGGCGACCCAGCTGACATGACCGCCAGTGGCTTGACCAGTTTGAAACACCACGCGCAGCAGGCTGGCGGCGTGTTCACCATCGCCGACGATCCCGGCGGAGGGACGGTGCTGCGCTGGAGAGCACCGTTGGTCTGCTGATCACTCACGTTCTGCGCGGTGGCAGTCAGAATGATGCAGCCCAAGCGCGTTTCGCGGATCCCGCAGCCGACACGCCCCCGGTCGCATGCGAGCGGCTCAGAGAGTGGACGCCACCAAACCAGTCAGGTCGGCGAGGCGGTGGGAGTATCCCCACTCGTTGTCGTACCAGCCGACGATCTTCACCAGATTGCCGGTGACTTTGGTGAGCCCTGCGTCGAAGATGCACGACGACGGGTCGGTCACGATGTCGGAGGAGACGATGGGTTCCTCGGTGTAGGTGAGGAAACCCTTCAGCTCACCGTCTGCGGCGGCCGCGAAGGCCGCGTTGACCGCCTCGGCGGTGGCCGGCTCACGAACGGTGACGGTGAGGTCGGTGGCCGATCCGGTCGGCACCGGTACCCGCAGTGCGTACCCGTCGAGTCGGCCCTTGAGCTGCGGCAACACTACGCTGATCGCGCGGGCGGCCCCGGTTGAGGTGGGCACCACATTGATGGCCGCGGCCCGTGCCCGGCGCAGGTCGCGGTGCGGAGCGTCCTGCAGATTCTGGTCCGGGGTGTAGGCGTGGATGGTGGTCATCAGGCCGCGCTCGATCCCGAACTCCTCGTCGAGCACCTTGGCCATCGGCGCGAGGCAGTTCGTCGTGCACGATGCGTTGGACACGACGCTCTGGGTGCCGTCGTAGTCGCGGTGGTTGACGCCCATGACCACGGTCAGGTCCGCGCCCTTCGACGTCGCGGACACCACCACCTTCTTGGCTCCGGCGTGGAGGTGACCGCGGGCCTGCTCCGCGGCGGTGAACCGGCCGGTCGACTCGATGACGACGTCCACGCCGAGATCCCCCCACGGCAGCGCCGTGGGACCGTCAGCGATCGACCATGCCTTGATCCGCTGTGCACCCACTACGAGGTCGTCGCCGTCCACCGACACATCGTGCGGTAAGCGTCCCAGGACACTGTCGTACTTCAACAGATGTGCCAGCGTCTTGTTGTCGGTGAGGTCGTTCACCGCGACGATCTCGATGTCGGTGGTGCCCGCTGCGCGTTGTACATCCACCGCACGAAAGAAGTTTCGGCCGACGCGCCCAAAACCATTCACGCCCACTCGAATTGGCATTGTGATCTCCTAGCTCCGTTGGTATGGGCACAGCATCGGTGCCAGCCAACTTGAGTGTGCCCGTGCCGGGCGCCTGACAGCAGAGGACAAAGTCCCCGCATTCCCAGGAAGTTCCGGATCGGCTTCGCGGGCTGGGCGCTGGACTTCAGTGGGCAATCTCCCCCGTGGGCCGAGCCCACCCCCGAAATGCTCTGTGGTTACTCGACACCGACGTCCGATGCAAGTGGTCAGTCGATATCGTCAGCCAGGGGTGGGTGCTGGTGGAAGCAGTGCCACGCCGTGGCAGCGATGTGTGTCGGGCAGACTCCGACGAAGAACCATGTGCACGAGCACAAGGACCGACATCACCGCGGCGTAGATGCACCATAGTGACGCGAACGCCTCGAAATACAACGTAGCGACCAGAACGAGTCCCACCAGGTTGAGCAACCCGAAGGCCACAATGGAGGGGTAACCCGACATCAGCGCGGGCCCGATGACGGCCACTACGTAGAGCACCGCCCACACGAGTTCGTGCTGAACACCGGTGTGGTAGACCACACAGTGCGGGTGCGGGGTCGCCCCGATGGGATCGGTGAATAAAACCACCGCAAGGTACGCCGACACTACGATGCCCAGCATCACAAACGGCGCCACCCGTAGCCGGGCGCCCGTCGGTTCGAGTAACAACACCGAGAGCGGGAAGTACGTTGGCAGCAAAGGTAGCGCGATAAACAGGTAGGCGAATACCGCCACTTGGCCGACCCCGTCAGAGACGTCCCGTTGCGCCCATATCACGGCCTCGATGAGCTGGTGCACGGCGAATATCGTCGGCAATAACGCGAAGAGCAACTCCCGCCGATGTTTGATCTCACGCAGCGACAGCGCGCCGACGGGTAACAGCCCCATACCGACAACCAGGTCCGCCGTGAGTGAGAAACACATGTGTGGTGGGCCTAGCCGACTACGACCGCCGCGCTGCTTCCAGCAACAGCCTTCGTCCGGCCGCACCGACGGCCTCGCGCCGCGTCAACCGCGTCGGGATTGACCGACACCGACGATGACTGCGGTCGATCAACGGGTCCACCACGCCGCACTGAGCGGCGCGCTCCCGTGTTGGTCACGTTGCCAGCTTCCACCGCCGACTTCGGCGGCCGAAGGGCCGTAAGTCACCGGTCTGCTGCCGCACGTCATCACATGGCGGTAATGGCCGACAACCCCCAGCCACCGGGCGAGCCAGACCTCAACGTCCAGAATTCGCACTCCATCGGGGCCCTAATGCTCTGTTGGCCCTTACCGATGCGGCTCATCCTGTGAAGCGAAGGAGAGCAGAATGGGTCAGCGCGGCAGTGGTGCTGCTGGCCCGTGTGCCGGTCATCGTTGCACGCAACCCGGCGGCCTGATTGTGCTGTCCGAGAGGGCGACGTCACGACGTGCCGTTGAGTTCAGCGCCGACGAACGACCCTCGGGCGCGGGACTTCCGTCCCTACCGCCGGCGCCGGTCAACTGGTCGGATGCAATCAGCGCTTACAACTTCCCCGGAGAACAGAACCCATGACAATGACGGCACCCGCGATGCCAGACAGCAACACCGTGACCATCACATCTGCCCCTAGCGGGGCGGCACTATCCCAATCCGCTTCTCAGCCAGGGATATTGCTGTGACACCGCGCGTCACTGTCGACCCGCGCTACCACGACGCCGTGATCTTCAACCTCGACGCCGTGCTGGACGGTGTCACCGTAGTCGATTCGACGGTCAAGCTGGTGCGGAAATTACACGACGCCGGGGTCGCCAGCGCGGTGTACGGATTGCGCCCGGGCGGTCAGCAACTCTTGAAAGCCGCGGAGATCGACGATCTCTTCGGTGCCTGCGCCGAGGGCGGACTCGGATCGGTCCTCGCCGACCTCATCGGCGAACTCGGTGTGCGCGCGGAACGTTCTATCGTCGTTGACAACGACGGCGCGGGGGTGGCTGCGGCCCACGAGGGTGGCTTCGCAGTCGTCATCGGGGTCGACCGGGCCGGCAATGCCGACAAACTACGGTCTTGCGGCGCCGACGTCGTCGTTGCGGATCTGGAGGAAGTCAGCGTCCGTCGGGGTGACCGGCGGATGTCGGAGCTCCCGGATGCGGTGAAATCATACGGTCAGCTCATCGGTGTTCTGGACGCCCGCGACCCGGTGTTGTTCCTCGACTATGACGGAACCCTGTCCCCGATCGTTGCCGATCCTGGCGCCGCAACGCTGGTCGAGGGAGCCGCCGAGGCGCTACAGAGCTTGGCCTCACAATGCCCCGTTGCCATACTCAGCGGCCGCGACCTCGCCGACATCCGTTCCAGGGTGCCGATTCCGGGCATCTGGTTCGCCGGTAGCCACGGCTTCGAGCTCACCGGGCCGGACGGCACCAGCCACCGAAACGAAGCGGCCGATGCGGCCGTGGGGCTTCTCGAGCGTGCGGCGGCCGAACTGGACGAAGCGCTGGCGGCAATTCCCGGGGTTCGAGTGGAACACAAGCGCTTCGCGGTAGCGGTCCACTACCGAGAGGTCGCCTCGGAGCACATCGGTGAGATCGTCTCTGCCACACATAAACTTGGACACCGCGATGGCTTTCGGGTGACCAACGGGCGGATGCTCGTCGAATTGCGTCCCGACATCGACTGGGACAAAGGCACTACGCTCGCCTGGATTCGTGACCGCATCGACCCCGACGGTCGCCTGCTGCCCATCTACATCGGCGACGACCTCACCGACGAAGACGCCTTCGAGGCAGTCGAATTCGACGGTATCGGGATTGTGGTGCGCCATGACGAGGACGGCGACCGTAAGACTGCCGCCCGATTCAGTCTGCAGAGTCCCGATCAGGTGTGCGAATTCGTCCGGCGCGGTTCGAACTGGCTGATCATCAAACATGAGACATCCACGAAGGCGTGGGATTTCACCTACGAAGGGTATGACCCCCAGGCCGAGAAACTTCGCGAGTCGCTGTGCACCCTGGGAAACGGCTACTTCGCCACCCGGGGCGCCGCTCCGGAATCGAAGGCCGGCCAAGTGCACTACCCGGGAACCTACGCCGGCGGGATCTACAACCGTCTCGTCGACGACGTATCGGGCACCGAAGTCGACAACGAGAGCTTGGTCAACCTGCCCAACTGGCTCGCACTGACCTTCCGGGTCGACGGCGGCAGCTGGTTCGACATCGACACGGTCAGGGTGCTGTCTTATCGACAGACGCTCGACCTTCGCGGTGCGGTACTGACCAGGGAGGTGCGCTTCCGCGACGACGCAGGACGCACCAGTTCGCTGAAGCAGCAACGTTTCGTCGCGATGCACATGCCCCACGTCGCTGCCCTTCAGACCACGATCGTCGCCGAGGATTGGTCGGGGAAACTCGAGATACGCTCGACGCTGGACGGCAACGTCACGAATTCGAACGTCGAGCGCTACCGGGACTTGGCCAAGCATCATCTCGCGTTGCTCGAAAAGCGGGCGCTGTCCGACTATTCCGTGCTGCTGACGGTTCAGACGACTCAGTCACGTGTGCCGATCGCCATGGCGGCCCGCACCGTCGTCTGGCGCGACGGGAGCCCGGTCCCGGCCACCTATCGCCTGGTCGACGAGGCATCGGAGATCGGTCACGAGATCGCTGTCGAAGTCTCACCCGGTGACGCGTTGAAGGTGGAGAAGATCGTGACCCTGTTCACCGGTCGCGATGTCGCGACGTCTGAACCCGCCGTCGACGCCGAGCGCTGCCTGCACCGACTGGGCCGGTTCGCCGAGTTGCTCGACGGGCACCGGACCAGCTGGGTACATCTCTGGGAGCGCCTGTCCATCGAGTTCGAAGACTTCACCGACGAATTGCGCATCCTGCGGCTGCATCTCCTGCATCTGCTGCAGACGGTCTCCCCCAACAGTTCCGATCTCGACGTCGGGCTACCGGCCCGCGGACTGCACGGAGAGGCATATCGCGGGCACATTTTCTGGGACGAGCTGTTCATCTTCCCGGTACTCAACTTGCGGATGCCGATGATCACCCGGTCGCTTCTCGGCTACCGCTATCGTCGCCTGCCCGAGGCTCGCGAAGCCGCCCGGGCGGCGGGCTATTCCGGTGCGATGTTCCCGTGGCAATCCGGCAGCGATGGACGCGAGGAAAGCCAACGCCTGCACCTCAATCCGCGCAGCGGCCGGTGGAACCCCGACTCCAGCGCCCGGGCGCACCACATCGGCATCGCCGTCGCCTACAGCGCATGGAAGTTCTACCAGGTGACCGGCGATCTCGCTTACCTGATCGACTACGGCGCCGAGTTGCTGATGGAGATCGCACGGTTCTGGGTGAGCAGGGCGACCTACGACCGGGAACGCGAGCGCTACAGCCTCCGCGGTGTCATCGGGCCCGACGAATTCCACTCGGGCTACCCCGATGCGCCCTACGACGGCATCGACAACAACGCCTACACCAACGTGATGGCCGTCTGGGTGATCATGCGGGCCTTCGACGCACTGAAGCTGCTGCCGCTGCCGAATCGGCTCGACCTGCTGGAGACACTGGGCCTGCAGGGCGACGAACTTGCGCACTGGGATGACGTGAGCCGTCGCATGTACGTCCCGTTCCACGAGGGCGTCATCAGTCAGTTCGAGGGGTACGGCGAGTTGCAGGAACTGGACTGGGATCGGTACCGGCAGCGGTACGGCAACATCCAACGCCTGGACCGCATCCTGGAGGCCGAGAACGACGACGTGAACCGCTACAAGGCCTCCAAGCAGGCAGACGCGCTGATGCTGCTCTACCTGATGTCGGTGCCCGAGCTGTGTGAGCTGCTCGACCGTCTCGGCTACCGGTTCAGACCCGACAAAGTCCCGGACATGGTCGACTACTATCTGGCCCGCACGTCGCATGGGTCGACCCTCAGCGGTGTCGTCCATACCTGGGTGCTCGCCCGGGCCAACCGAGATCGGGCGATGGACTTCTTCCAACAGGCACTGAAGTCCGACGTCTCCGACATCCAGGGCGGCACCACATCCGAAGGCGTGCACCTGGCCGCCATGGCAGGCAGCGTCGACCTCATGCAACGGTGCTTCACTGGAATGGAGACCCGGTCCAACCGCATCATCCTGTCCCCATACTGGCCGGAAAACCTTGGTGTGCTGGCATTCCCGATCCGCTACCGCGGTCTGCACCTACACCTGCGGGTCAGCGGCAAGGGCGTCATCATCAATGTGGATCCACGCGAGGCCACGGCCGGCGTCGAAGTGGAATGTCACGGTCGAGTCGTGCAGCTGATGCCCGGGACCACCGTCATATTCCCCGGTTGAGCAAGGCCGGCGAGTGCCCGGGGCGCTACGATCGCACTTCGTGCCCCGCCGAGACTCGCCCGACCACCAGCACCGGCCACCCGGCACCATGATCGATCACGCAGCCGGCACCGGCTGGCTCACCCGCAACGTACGGGTGTTGTCGGCCGTCTCGTTCCTGCAGGACGCGGCCAGCGAACTGCTGTACCCGCTGTTGCCGATCTATCTCACCGTGGTGCTTGGCGCTCCCCCGGCCGTCGTCGGCGCCGTCGAGGGCGCTGCGGAGGGTGCTGCGTCGCTGACCAAGCTGACGGCCGGACCACTCGGAGACCGCTTTGCCCGGCGTCCTCTGATCGCGGTGGGCTATGGAATGGCCGCGCTGGGCAAGGTCATCGTTGCGATCGCCGGCGCATGGCCCGGGGTGTTGACAGGACGCGTGGTCGACCGAATCGGCAAAGGTGTCCGCGGCGCACCACGCGATGCGCTGCTGGTGGACGGAATCGACGAAGGCAGCCGTGGTCGCGTGTTCGGTTTTCACCGCGCGATGGACACCCTCGGCGCCGTTGTCGGGCCGCTGATCGGCCTTGCCGGATATGAGTTATTCGACCATCAGATCGCGCCGCTGCTCTACATCGCGGTCATACCAGCCGTGCTGAGCGTGGTCATGGTCGGATGGGTGCGGGAGCGTCGTCGGCCCGTCGAGCGCGCACGTCGGGCGCCAATTCCGGCGACCCTGCGGCAACTGCCGGGCCGGTACTGGCGGACGATCGGGCTGCTGGCCGCATTCGGCGTCGTCAACTTTCCGGATGCCCTGATTCTGCTGCGCCTCAAACAGATCGGGTTCTCGGTGGCCGAAGTCATTCTGGCCTACGTGGGATACAACATGGTCTACGCGGTGTGCAGCTATCCGGCCGGCTCGCTGGCCGACCGCTTCCCGAGACCTGCCGTGTTCGGAGTGGGCATGGTCTTCTTCGCGGTCGGCTATACCGGGCTCGGACTGACCACCGACAAAGTCACGGCATGGCTCATCCTCGGGTTGTACGGACTGTTCACAGCTTGCACGGACGGCGTCGGGAAGGCTTGGATCTCCGGCCTGGTCCCCGCCGAGCTGCAGTCGAGCGCGCAAGGCGTATTCCAGGGCGTGACAGGCTTCGCGGTGCTGGCGGCCGGGCTATGGGCCGGCCTGTTGTGGGGGTCAACCGGCCGGCTGCCCCTGCTGATCTCCGGAATCGCCGGCGGGTTCTTTGCGGCACTCCTCCTCATTCTTACCGGCGCCGCCTGGATTCGCGGCAGGTCAAGCGCCGCGCAGGCGCCCTGACGGGTCTGTACCCAAGCCGGCATCGTGCTGCACCGCAACCGCACGTGATGACCACCGGCACAACGTCTTTCATCCCGATCAACGGACACGGTCACCACGGTCTTGTGACGACAGGGGCACGATGTCGTCTCCGACGAGTGACCTTCGGCCCTGGCACCGCACATGGTGCCGTGGGAGATTGACATGGTGGCGCTATCGCAGGTGAGAGCCGTCACTGCGGATACTCGACCCGGTCGGCCGGGAATCACGCATACCCACTTCAAGCAGCCGAGCCGCAACGCGGAGTCGGGCATGTGAGTCACCGGAACGCCATCTACCGCTCGGACACGCGAGAGAGCATACGCCATGAACACACCAACGTACGTAAGCTTTTTCGAGGACTTCGGCATCGAGGATGTCCCGCTCGTGGGCGGCAAGAACGCCTCGCTGGGCGAGATGCTCCAGAAGCTTTCCAGTCAGGGCGTCCGCGTCCCGCACGGCTTCGCGATCACCGCCGAGGCCTACCGCTACATGCTCGACGAGGCCGGCGCGTGGGACCGGCTGCACGCCGAGCTCGATGAGCTCGACCCGGCCGACGTCGCGGCGCTGGCGCGAAAGGGCAAGCGCGCCCGAGAGATCGTCTACGGCGCCGGGCTCCCCGACGATCTGGCAGCCGAGATTCTGGATGCCTACCACAAGCTTCAGCAGGAGTACGGCGAGGAGGTCAGCCTGGCGGTGCGCAGCTCGGCTACCGCCGAGGATCTGCCCACGGCCAGCTTTGCCGGCCAACAGGACTCGTATCTCAATATCAAAGGTGAAGAGAGCCTGCTCGACACGTGTCGCCGCTGCTTCGCCAGCCTATTCACGGACCGCGCCATTCACTACCGAATCGACCAGGGCTTCGACCACTTCAAGGTGTCGCTGTCGATCGGCGTGATGAAGATGGTCCGCTCCGACATCTCGTCGTCGGGCGTCATGTTCTCCATCGACACCGAGTCGGGCTTTCGGGACGCGGTTTTCGTGACGGGCGCCTACGGCCTCGGCGAGAACGTGGTCCAGGGTGCCGTCGACCCGGACGAGTTCTACGTCCACAAGCCGACCTATCTCGCCGGGCACCGTACCGTGCTGCGCCGCCTCATCGGCGACAAGGCCGTGAAGATGATCCTCGTCGAGGGCGAAACGAAGAACACCACACGAAACATTCCCACCCCGAAGGCCGACCGGGCCCGGTTCTGCCTCAGTGACGACGACGTTCTGGAGCTGGCCGGTTACGCATGCACCATCGAACAGCACTACGGGCGCCCGATGGACATGGAGTGGGCCAAGGACGGTCTGGACGGCAAGCTCTACATCGTGCAGGCCCGCCCGGAGACCGTGGCATCCCAGCACAGTGCGACGGCGCTGGAATCCTATTCGCTCGAGGGTAAGGGCGAGATTCTCGCCGAGGGCCGATCGGTCGGCGAACGGATCGCCTCGGGTGCCGTGAAACGGATCGAAAATCTCACGCAGCTCGAGGAATTCGAGCCGGGCCAGGTGCTGGTCGCAGACACCACGACTCCCGACTGGGAGCCGGTGATGAAGACCGCCGCGGCCATCGTCACCAACCGCGGCGGCCGCACCTGCCACGCGTCGATCATCGCCCGGGAACTGGGCATTCCCGCAGTGGTCGGCACCGGTGATGCGACCACCCGTGTCCCCGACGGCGAAGTCGTGACGGTGTCCTGCGCCGAGGGCGACACCGGACGCGTGTACCGGGGTCAGGTGGGCTTCCACGTGGACCGCACCGAGGTGGCCGATCTGGCTCGGCCCCGGACTCACATCATGCTCAACCTCGGAAACCCCGACCTCGCGTTCAAGACGTCGTTCTTGCCGAATGACGGTGTGGGACTTGCCCGGATGGAATTCATCATCAGCGAGTACATCCGGGTACACCCGCTGGCCCTGTTGTACCCCGAGAAGGTCGAGGACCCCGAGGCGCGCCGGATGATCGACCGGCTCACACAGGCCTACCCGGACGGCAGCGCCTTCTTCGTGGAACGCCTTTCGGAAGGAATCGGCACCATCGCCGCCGCGTTCTGGCCCAAGCCGGTCGTGGTGCGGATGTCGGACTTCAAGAGCAACGAGTACGCCAGCCTCATCGGCGGAGCCGCCTTCGAGCCGTCGGAGAGCAACCCGATGATCGGCTTCCGCGGTGCTTCGCGCTATGCGCATCCCGCCTACGCCGAAGGTTTCGCGCTCGAATGCCGCGCCATGCGCCGCGTGCGTGACGAGATGGGCCTGACGAACGTGATTCTGATGCTTCCCTTCGTGCGGCGGCTCGCCGAAGCGGACCTCGTCCTGCAGACGATGGCCGACCTCGGACTGCGCCGGGGCGAGAACGGGCTCAAGGTTTACGCGATGTGCGAGATTCCGAACAATGTGATCCTGATCGACGAGTTCGCCAAGCGGTTCGACGGTTTCTCCATCGGCTCCAACGACCTGACTCAGCTCACCCTCGGCGTCGACCGGGACAGCGAGATCGTGGCATTCGACTATGACGAGCGCGACGAGGGGGTCAAGCAGATGATCCGCCTGGCAGTTGAGGGCTGCCGCCGCAATGGGATTCACTCGGGGCTGTGTGGGCAAGCGCCTTCGGATTACCCGGACATGGCCGAATTCCTGGTCCGGCTCGGTATCGATTCGATGAGCCTGAATCCTGATACGGTGATCAAGACCACCCGCCAGGTCCTCGAGGTGGAAAATCAGCTCGTGCCGGCTCAATGAGTGGCGAGGCGCCCGATCGGCGCCTGCACGGGATCGGGATCTGACGCCTCTTCGACGATCCACCCACAGGCGAAGATGAGACCACCCGGGAACGTTGGGACTACGTCAGCGCATTGCGCCGAGCCAACGATGCCGCTTACGGACCATGGTGACCGAGGGTGGCGGTGATGCCGGGAAGCAACAGGTCCAGGAAGCGGTCCAGTTCGGCGGCGCCGTCGTAGGATGCCAGGACGGGTGCCAGCGCGCGTAGTTGCGGAAATTCGGTGATTGCGAGTCGGTGCAGGCCCAGCCGTAATACATCGTCGGTTTCTTCGGGTCGCTCGACCACCTCTTGTAACTCATTGAGGATGTGGCCATACAGGTAGCCGAACAGCACCCGGTAGATATGTAGGGCATCCTCGCTTGCGAAGCCGGCAGACGTGAGCAGCGACAGGACGTCTTCCAGCGGTCGCAGCATCCCGGGGGGCCGCTGACCGAGTGGAGTGACGAGGGGCCGGGTGACGAGCAGCGGCACCACGTTTGGATGCGCGAGCGCTAACCGCCGGAAGTCTCTTGCGACAGAGCGTAATTGGCCGGCCCAGTCTGGGTCGTTGCTGTTCACCGACAGCTCGGCGAGGACGAGTTCGGTGACCCCATCGAGCACCGCGGCCTTGTTGGGTACGTGTCGGTAGAGCATCACCGGATCTCGGCCCAGCGCTTGACTGAGGCGACGCATCGACAGCCCGTCCACGCCCTCTCGGTCCACGATCCGCAGCGCGGCTCGCAGAATTATCGACCGGTTGAGCTGACCTCTATCGCGCTCGGTGGCCGATGGGTGCTCGTCGTCAGCGCCCAAATCGGGTCGCGTCGACAATTTCGCCATTTCCTGGTTGCTCCGCTTCTGGTTCCTCAACGTAGCGACTACCGGTCTCATTCAGCGCTGATATACAACGCTGAACGTCTACGCCAGATGTTAACACCGTTGACACCCAACTAGTTAGGGCGTGTAATGGACTGATAGCACTGAAATCGGAGTTCTCGACATGATTGTCATCGTGGGATTGGTTGTTCTACTCTTCGCCATTGTCGTCGGGGTGCTCGGTGTGCTGAACAACGCGGGAACCGTTCACCCATTGCACGAGAGCTTCTCGGTGTTGGGCTATCACGTCACCGGCTCGACCGGCACCTTGTTTCTTTTCGGGATGGTCGTCGGCGCGATGGCGATGCTGGGTTTGAGTGTTCTGCTCGTCGGAGCACATCGCACCGCGGGCCGGGGGCGCGATGCCCGCCGTGAGCTCAGGAGGACCCAGCGCGAAGTGGAGTTTGTGCACCGCGACCGCGACTTCCAGAAACAGTCCGCCGACGCGGCCACCGGGGCAGTTCTGGGTCCAGAGCCTGCCACGACCCGACCGAGGAGGATGAGGGGTTCCATCCTCGGTCGCCGGTCGTGGTTTCGACAACCGGCGACACCCCGCGCCGACGCCGGCCGCCGATAGGCACGATCTGTGCCGCCGGATCTCGGGACTGAAGGCCCTCGCAGGTGGCTTCGAGCACCCTGCTCGAGTCCTCGAGCGGCGTAGTTTACCCACCGTCGGGTAGTCCCAACCCGGGTGAGAACAACCTCTCATAGGCCGTGTCCGTGGTGCAGAACGCGTAAAGTTGGCCTTGGTTGACAGTCCAGCCAGTCCGGAACACCCTGTCCCGCTCGCGACAGCGTGAGAGTCGATCGCTCGCAACCGGGCAGTCATGGTGGTATTCACTCAGGAAAGTTCACGATGTATACCGCGAATCGGACTGTCATCCAACACATCACTCACGATCGACCATCGACGGCACCGAATTGTGGTCACCAGGCCGGGATCCGGTCGACGGTATTCTCCATCGAACTGATCGTTGCCAACTTCCCGCGGTCCGGCCTGGGGTCCGCATCCGACGAATTGGTGACGCACTGATGGCCATCGCAGACGTAGCCGAATACGCCCATCTGAGTGCCGCAGATCTAGAGTCACTTGCCGTCGAGTTGGACGCGATCCGCCGTGACTTCGAGGACGCGCGTGGCGCCGACGACGCCTTGTACATCCATCGCGCCATCGCCTTTCAACGCTGCCTTGACCTCGCCGCCCGGGTAGTGGTCGCAGGCAGCCGCACCAGAGTCGGCTGGGTGGTCGGAACAGTCGCCTTAGCCGTCGCCAAAAGCGTGGAGAACATGGAACTGGCCCACAACATCGGCCACGGCCAGTGGGATTGGATGAATGATCCTGAAATCCACTCCACCACTTGGGAGTGGGACATGGTTGGTCCGTCTGCACAGTGGCGGTACTCCCACAACTACCGACATCACGTCTTCACCAACGTCGTCGGTGTCGACGACGACCTCGGGTACGGTGTGCTGCGGGTCACCCGAGACCAGGAGTGGAAGCCCAGCAACCTGCTCCAGCCGCTGCGCCATTTGTTGTTGGCGGCTACTTTCGAATGGGGTATCGCGCTGCACGATCTGTACTCCGAACAAGACCGATGCGAAACCGACGCCGAGAAGTCCGCACAATCCCGGCGTATGCGCCGCAAGATCGCGCGTCAGGCCGGCAAAGACTACCTGCTCCTGCCCGCGCTCGGCGGACGGCGCTGGCGGCGGATACTGTTTGCCAACGCGGTCGCCAATCTGCTGCGAAATCTTTGGGCATATGCCGTCATCTGCTGCGGCCACTTCGCGGACGGAGCCGAGAAATTCACTCCCGATGTGCTCGACGGTGAGACCAAGCCGCAGTGGTATCTGCGACAAATGTTGGGAAGTGCAAACTTTCGTGCCGGTCGGGTGATGGCGTTCATGAGCGGAAACCTCTGCTACCAGATCGAGCACCACCTGTTCCCGGACCTGCCCAGTAATCGCTATGCGCAGATCGCCGAGCGGGTGGAGGCGGTCTGCGCCAGCTACGACCTGCCCTACACCACTGGTTCGCTTGTCGGCCAATACCTGCAGACCCTACGCACAATCGCCAAACTGGCCCTGCCAGATCGATTCCTGCGCGCGACATCCGATGACGCGCCGGAAACCGCCTCCGAGAACAGATTCGGTCCTTCCGCGCCGGGGCCCGGTGCCCACGCCGACTCGGCCCAAGGTGACCAAGGTAGGTACGGACTGGCCAGTGCGATTCGCCACCGCAAGAGTGGTGGACCTGCTCAGCGACGCAGAAACTCGGCCATGGCGAGTCGCCGCGAGTCGTTGTCAGGGAGCCGACTCAAGCGGCTGAGCGAAGCGGTCGCCGCACCGCTTATCGTCTTGCATCTGGTTGCTAAAGGCAGCCGCTGACTGCTGGTTCGGCGACACGAACCACGCAACGGCGGCGGCTCAATGGCGGATCGTCGCGCTTCCGCGCCGGCGATTGCTCATCGGGTCCCCCACAGACTTCTGGTGTTCAAGCTGTCGGATCAACTCCCGCTTGGCCTCGGTCAAAGCGTAGGTGATATCTGGATTCTCGGCGACCGCAACCAAGGGTGGGCGACCGGGCAGGCTCGTGCGCAGAGTGACGCGCTGTTCTTTGCCGCCGCGATCCTGCAACGAGACTTCCACATCGAGGTCCCCGGCATCCCATCGTCCCAACAGGTGCGGACCGAGCGTAGCGAGCGCCTCCAATATGTGCGGGTGCTCCTTTGCTTTGAACCCGGCGCCAATGTGAAGCACGTGTTCTCCGAACGTATCTCGCCGTTCATCGGCAGAATCCACCATGGCCTTTCTCCTTTCCTGAAGAGTGGGCACGACAGCACGCGGGTTTCCTCGTACACGTCGCTGTCGGATGGTGACGGGATTCGATTCGGCGGGAACAACGGAAAACCGTTGATCAGTCGGGGTTTTCAGATGAAATCCAGCCATCGCTGAATGCTTGAGATGTCCCGAGTAAACGCCCATTAGTGACCGCTGTCAACAATGTTCACCAACGGCGCATGGTCGCGAGTCCCACTCGAAATGCCCTCGGCGCTGCCCAGAACCGCGAGGAGTTCGGGTAGTGGCACGGTGGCAACGCCGATTGCGGCGTCAGCGATGCCGTACGGCAGCACCAGGGTGTCGGCGTGAAGCAAAGCACCGCAGCTGTAGACGACATTGGGTACGTAGCCGTCACGCTCGTCATGAGCTGGACTCAGTAGCGGCTCCGAGAGGTAGCCGAGAATCCTTGTCGGGTCTTCGAGATCGAGCAGAATCGCACCGATGCAATAGGTCCGCATCGGGCCGACGCCGTGGGTGAGGACCAGCCACCCGGCGTCGGTTTCGATGGGCGGGCCGCAGTTCCCGAGTTGTAACGCCTCCCAGGCTCGGGTAGGACTCTGGCAAGGCAGCGCACTCCCCCAAACGGACAGATGATCGGAGTAGGCAACGGTATTCGACTCGCGATCCGATCTCGACATCGCAGTGAAGCGACCACGGATCCGGCGCGGAAACAACGCCAGACCCTTGTTGGCAGCCGCGGGTCCGACGATCGGCGCAGAGGTGAACGATTGAAAATCAGTGGTTGTCAGGAGTTGCTGGCTGATGCGGGACCCGCTGTAGGCCGTGTAGGTCGCATAATAGGTAACGGTGCCGTCGTCGTCGGTGAACCGGACGAACCGTGCATCCTCCATGCCGCCCTGTTCTGCGCTCATCGAGGGCCACAGAACACACTCGCAAAGTGGCGCAGGGCTGCGGAATTCGACCGCATACGTGCGGTCTGCGATGCTGCGGAATGAGGCAATCGTCTCCTCGGCGTGTCCGCGGGTCCGCAGGTGAGCCTCCAGTTGCGTGAGTTGGTGATCGAGATCAGCTCGGGTGAAGCTTCGGCCGAGCCGGCCGAGTACGTAGTCGGCCGCCTCCCCGGCCTGCTCGAGCCTGGCGAGTTCACTCCGGAAGACGGCTGCATCGAGCAAGGCAGGTTCCGCCGCCCCGACCATGGCGAATGGACCCGGTTGATCGATGGAGCAACGGCCGGCCGCGTCGACGACACCAGTCCGGAACCCGATGGACGAATGGTGCCCCTCGCCGATGCCCCGGACGCTCATCACGAATCGCAATGCGCCTGGCGCGATCCCGGCCTGATCGGGGTGTGCAACGATACCCGGGTTGCACAGCGCAGCTCCCTCGATGGCGTACTCACTGGTGAATGCCGCACCTATCAACAGTTTTCGCGCTGCGGAGCATTGCACACCGGGCTCCAACCGATCGGAGAGTTCTTCGGCGTGTCGACGGAAGGTACCGGCAAGGTCGCGGTGACGAGAGTCGAATCTCACGACGATATCGTCTAGCGACGACCGGACCTGCTCTTCGCTGAGAGCCAGGATTCGTGCCAGCACCCCTGCCGCTCGGGACTCCTGGTGCTCGAACCCCTCCTGGCCCGGCACGAATAGTCGGGTGATGACCCGCGACGGGTCGGCCGCTAGCCGCTGGGGACTGCGCGTGACGAGCCCCGTCTGCCCGGAAGTCATTGCCGCACCGTCGAGAAACGCCGCGCGTGCTGCATCGTCGAGAGCACCGCCAACGTCGACTCCGCACCCTGGTTGCGGTTCACTCCATCGGCGCGCAGGCCGTCGAATCCGCCGCCGGTCTCCGGGTCCCACATGAGCTGTCGAGCGTCGTTGACGCCCGCGAACCAGGCGGCAGCCGCCATGACCCCGTCGACCCAGATCGGAGCGTCGTCAATGGCAGCGGCGCGCGCGCAGGCGTCGGCGAGGGTGGACACCTCGATCGGCTGTTGATCGAACCCGGGCCGAAGATCGTCCGGGCCTCTGCCCGCTGCGGGGGTGGGCGAGAGCTGACCCCCTGCCGTCTCCTGTCCGACCAGCCAACCCAGCAGATCCAGACCCTGTTGCCGCAGCGTCGAATCGTCGAGCGCAATGCCCGCGGCGATCATCGCTTCGGGGAGAACCGCATTCGCGTAGGTCAGTCGTGGCTCAGGCCATTGCCACGTCACGTCGCCCTTCGGTTGGGCCACGGTCCCGGCATAGTCCGTAAGGAGTTGGCGGGCGGCCCGGTGCCCGGGATCGACGGAGAGGAGTTCGGCGGCGCCCAACGCGGCGAACGCCATGGCACGAGGCCATGGCGATCGCGCCTTTGCGGCCCTTTCGAACTGAATGACGGACAACCGACGAATCAGATTCACATCACTATGGGCGGCGGCGGTCCCCAATCCCCAGATGCAACGCCCCCAACAGTCCTCCAGGGAGGGCTCATCCTGCCAACGTCCCATCATGTCCATCCGGTTTCGGCAGGGGCCGGCGTAGGACTGTGCATCGTTGAGGAACTGCACGGCTACCCGCGAAAGGCCGTTGACCTCCCCACCAGAGTTGGGTTCTCGGGAACTGACGACGAGCACCCGGGCCATGTCGTCGGCGCAGTAGCCGTGTTCGTGCCGGGGTTCGGCAAAACAGGCATGCTCGAACGTGCCGCGACGGTCTGTCAGCCGCAGCAGGTGGTCGAATCGGGGCTCGGGCAGGGTGCCGGTCATACCAGCGCCGCACGTTCACGGAGAAGTTTTGCCGCAAGCTCGAGATAAGCGGTCGCCACGATCGGCCACGCCATCCCTGGCGCCAATCGCGCGGCCTCGGCGGCCATCTGCGCGGCCAGCTGCGGCTCGGTCAGGAGCCGGAAAAGAGCTGACGCCAACGCATCCGGGTCGTCGTGGCCGACGACAATGCCCGCCCCGCTGTCCAGCAGCTCGACCGCGTGCGGAAATGCGGTGGCGACGACCGGACGGCCGCTGGCGATGGCATCGACCAGTACGCCGGAAGTGACCTGTTCGGTGGAGTCGTAGGGCAGCACAACCACGGCGGCTGACTGGATAAGTTCCGTCAGCGAGGACACATCACGGTAGCTGGCGTCGAACGACACCGAGTCCGATAAACCACCGAGGCGCGCCTGTTCGGCACGAGCGTCGCGGTAGGCCTCGCCATCGGCTGCCAGAACCTTCGGGTGCGTCCGGCCGGCAATCAGATAGCGCGGCCGGACCGGGAGATCGCGTAGCGAACTCATCGCCTCGATCACCCGCTCGATGCCCTTTCCCGGCCCGAGCAGGCCCCACGTCAACAATGTCGGCCTGTCCGACCGCACCGGTGGGGCGATATTGCTTGGCACGGTAGCGCCATGCACAATCGTCGTAACCTTGCACGGATCGACGTTGAAGCCGAGGCACAGGCGTTGCCTGGCTGCCTCCGACATGACAACCACCTGGGCTGCCATCGCCGCGATCGACTCGAGCACCCAACGCTGATTCGGGGTCGGTTCGTTGAGGACCGTGTGGGCGACGACGATGACCGGGACGTGCAGCTCGGCGATGATGTCCACCACCTCGTCTCCGTCGACACCGCCGTAGATGCCGTACTCATGCTGCACGACAGCGATGTCGCTCTCATTCAGCAGTTCGGAGGCGGCAGCCACCGATGTAGCCGAACCGTTGACCAGCTCTCCGACCACCCGACCGTCAAGAGATGGCAAGCCGTCGGCCACACGCACGACGGTGACGTCAGATCCATTCGCGCACAACCCTTTCGACAAGGCCGCACTGAACGTTGCCAGACCACATGGCGTCGGAGGATACGTGCTGAGAATGCTGAAACTTGGTGAGCCGCAAGTACCTTGCGCCACAAGAGGAACGTTGGATATTTCAAGATCGGACAAGTCGGTCAAGGTGATCCCTGCGGCAGGTTATCACCGGTTCGTCCGGCGCGAGCGGATGCTCATGGAGGCCAGCAGCGGACGGCTGACTTCATCCCGGACTGGCTGGGTGCCCAGCCCCTAGCAACGTTACACCCGATCAGCGCTGCCGCAGATTCAGCCAGCGAGGATGCCCAAAATAGCTCGGCCTGCTCAGGCACTCGACTGACGCGAGCCCAGCCCACTCAATCGACGACCAACGCCCTGAAACGGCTGGTGGTGAAATCCCTTTCGGTAGGAGCAGGCCCGTTCGTTACGGTACGGCGCGGCTTTCCAGCTCCGCGCGGCCCCGAGCGCGGGCACGGCGCACGGCTTCATCGACAATGCGTTGGGCAACATCAGCCAACTTCCGGTGCTCAGATTGGCTTATCGCCCGCAGCTGAGCGAACGCGTCCTCGGCGCTGCGCCCGGTACGTCCGCGGATGATGCCGATCGCTTGGTCGATCACCGGCCTGGTGGACAGCGCCGCCTGCAGCTGGACAGAGAGAGCAAGCGCGGCCGAGAGGATCTGCGCGTTGTACAAGGCAACGGCCGCGGGTTTGGCGAACAACTCGCCGAATTCGGCGGCGTGCTCATCGAAAACGTCCTTGCCGTAGGCATACACATTGATGGCCCCGACCACGCGATCAGGCAACAACAGTGGCACCGACAGCGCACTGTGCACACCTAACCTGCCCACCCGCGGACCGAATCGCGGCCACTTCTTCTCCCCCCCCAATGAACCGGACCGAACCGTGCGACGTTCCAGCGCCGCCGTGATACAGGGCCCCTCATTGAGGGTCACGTATTGGATTTCGTCAATCTCTGCGACAAAGGGGGCGCTGGCCGCCAACGCCGCGACCATGTTGTCCGCCCGGTCGACATTCAGCAACGTCACCCCGGCACCGTCGGCCCCCGGTATCGCGCGCACGGCGAACGCAGCCACCTCCCCCAACAACTCAGGCAAGCGGCGGTGATCGGTGACCAGGCCAGCAAGACTGCCGATGGCCGCCCGCAAATCGGCGTCATCGGCCATGAGCTGATTCGGCCCCAGGGGCGGTCCATCAGGGCCCTCGGTGAGATCCACCATTGCCGGTACCTGCTCCATCATCTTGCTCGGCCCGACATTTGAACAACATTGTCGGTGACAAGGCACAATACCCGGGCGCCACCCGCCGCGAGATTACTCCCATCCTAGAGCGAGATTGACCGGCCGGACCAAACGCGAAATAGCCGGCGGTTTTCCTTGGTGTCCGCAGTGCTGTTCACCTGTACCGAACCCGCGAACGGGTGTAGTGTCAGGACTGCTGAGAATCTCAGCTGGTCGGGACAGGTTTCAGCCGTACGCTGCTGAATCCCAGGGGTGTTAACCCCGAGCGCGACAGGCCGGTGATCGTCCGAAGGACTGGATCACTATGATCGACAAACTATCAAAACCCTCCGGCGATTCCGGCCACCCCATTTTCACCACACCGCTCAAGACGCGGGACGAAAGCCAATTAGCGCGATTGAGCACTCACTGGACCAAGTCGGCGGTAGCCATTGTCAGCGCCCATGGCGAGATCGACGCTGCGAACGCACACGCCTTCACCGAGTACATACTCGCCGACCTGGCGCACTGCCGAGCGCTGATCCTTGATATGGCCGATCTGGAATTCTTCGGCGCCGCCGGCTTTTCCGCGCTGGAGAGAATCTCGGTAGGCTGCGCGGACGCCGGAATAGACTGGGTTTTAGTGCCTGGCACTGCGGTATCGCGGCTGTTGCGAATTTGCGACCCGACTGACTCGCTGCCAATCGTCTACACCGTCGGTGCGGCACATGCCTTCCTCCAGCACCAGCTTCCGATGCAGACCACGGGGGACCGTGCCGGAGCGTCGGCCTGACATGTGGTACCGGTGACATGGGTCAGCGGACTGACAGCCGCTCCCGTGAGCCGGATGATCGCGACCTTGCACAACGGTGTCGAGGTGTTGCGGTTCGGTGGTTTTCAGACCGCATCGGTTCCGTCGCCGTTTCAGATCGTGGAACGATGCGACATGTACCGGCTCCGGCGATACTTCCCTGCTGCGGCGAGCGATCCGGCGCGGCCCCCGGTCGTTCTTGTACCGCCAATGATGATGTCGGCCAATGTCTTTGATGTCACCAGGGACCAAGGGGCGGTCGGGGTGCTGCACGATCTCGGCGTGGACCCGTGGGTGGTGGACTTCGGCTCACCAGACCTGGAAACGGGCGGCCTCGAACGCACGTTGAGCGACCATGTGGTGGCCCTGAGCGCGGTCATCGACTCGGTGCAATCTCACACCGGCCGCAGCGTGCACTTGGCGGGTTACTCGCAGGGCGGCATGTTCTGTTATCAGACCGCGGCTTACCGCCGTTCCGAGGGCCTGGCAAGCGTCATCACCTTCGGAAGCGCAGTCGATGCGTTGAGCGGTCTACCGTTCGGAATTCCCGCGGCTCTGGCGGGCCGCGGCGCACAACTGGTCGCCGATCACGTCTTCAACCGCCTGGCCGTATCCGGATGGATGGCGCGCACCGGGTTTCAACTTCTGGACCCGATCAAAACGGTCCGTGCCCGATGGGACTTTCTCCGGCAGCTGCACGACCGAGAAGCGCTACTGCCCAGGGAACAACAACGCCGCTTCCTCGAGGTGGAGGGCTGGGTGGCCTGGTCGGGTCCGGCGGTCGCCGAGCTGCTGCGGCAGTTCGTGGTCCATAACCGCATGATGGCCGGTGGTGCCGTGATCGATGGCACGTTGATCACGCTCGCCGAAATCACCTGTCCGGTCGTAGCTTTCATCGGTGAGATCGACGACATCGGCCAGCCTGCGTCGGTGCGGGGGATCCGCCGGGCCGCACCTCGTGCTGAGGTGTCCGAGGTGCTGCTGCGGGCAGGTCACTTCGGGCTTGTTGTTGGAACGACCGCCGCCACCCAGACCTGGCCTACCGTCGGCGGGTGGGTGCTCTGGGAGGACGGTGGAGGTCCCAAGCCGGACGGCGTGCACCCGATGGAGCTGAACCCAGGTGGTGGAAGCGATGACGTAGGTGGTCTTGCGTCGCGCATCGGTCACTCGGCGGGTGCACTGGCCGAACTGGGCATCGGCGTGAGCGTGGGCCTGGCCGACGCCGTGGTAGGGGCAGCGCGCAGCGGCCGGGAAATCGCCGGCGCGGCCGTGCGTACACTGCCCCAGCTCGCCCGCCTGGGCCGGCTCCAGCCCCATACCCGAGTGTCGCTGGGCGCCTTGATGGCCGAACAGGCGAACAAGGCACCCGAGGAGGAATGCTTCCTGTTCGAGGACCGAGTTCACACCAACCGCACCGTTCATCGGCGCATCGACGACGCAGTGCGGGGCCTCATCGCAGCCGGTATCCGCCAGGGAGCCCACATCGGGGTGTTGATGGACACCAACCCCAGTGCCCTGACCGCGATCGCGGCACTGTCGCGGCTGGGTGCGGTGGCGGTACTGCTACCCCCTGATGACGACCTTGCTGCCGCCGTCCGTCTGTGCGAGGTGACCGATATCGTGACGGACCCGGGCCATTTGGTGACTGCCGTCGCTACCGGCGCCAGGGTGCTCGTCCTCGGTCGCGCGCGCACCACGGACCTCTCGCGCAACGAGCGGAAACGGGTAGTCGAGCTGGACGGTCTCGATCTGCCCGGCGCGCGGCTGCCGAAGTGGTTTCGGCCGAACCCGGGCAAGGCAAGCGATCTTGCCTTCGTGTTCTTCAGCACGACCGGAGGGCGCGCCATGGTCAAGGAGGTCACCAATCATCGGTGGGCGCTGTCCGCCTACGGCACAGCCACTGCCGCCGCACTCGGCCACGGCGACACAATCTACTGTCTGACCCCCTTGCACCATCCCTCGGGCCTGATGGTTGGCCTGGGCGGCGCGGTAGCGGCCGGGTCGCGCATTGCCTTGACCCGTGGTGTCGATCCGACGCGTTTCGCCGAGGAAGTCCACCGTTACGGCGTCACGGTGGTGACCTACACCTGGGCGATGCTGCTCGAACTGGTGGAGGCGGCGTCGCCCGAGCTCGCCGCACATCACCCGATCCGCCTGTTCATCGGCTCCGGAATGCCAATCGGGTTGTGGCACAAAGTCACCGACCGATTCTTCCCCGCGCTGGTGCTGGAGTTCTACGCCTCCACCGAGGGGGACGCCGTGTTGGCCAATGTCGCAGGCACAAAAATCGGGGCCAAGGGACGGCCGCTGCCGGGTAGCAGCGAGATTCGGCTCGCGGCCTACGATCCAGCCAACGGCCTGTTCATGGTGGATGTCGACGGTTTCGTACGCCCCTGCGCGGACGATGAGATCGGCGTGCTGCTGACGAAGCCGCGCTCCGGACTCGATGCCGCACGCGTGTCGATGCGCTCGGTATTCGGGCACGGAGACACCTGGATCAGCACGGACCACCTGTTTCGCCGCGACGGTGATGGCGACTACTGGTTCGTCGACAATCGGAACGCCGTGATCCAGTCCGCGTACGGACCAGTCTTCGGCCAGCCGATCTGCGACACGCTCGGCAGCATCACGGCGATCGAGCTGGCCGTGGTATACCCCGTAGCCACTGATGCGCACGACGTGGCGGTCGCGGCTGTGACACTTGGCAGAGCCGGTGTCCTCACCGCGAATATGCTGACCACGGCGCTGAGCGGCCTCCCCCGGGACCAGCGTCCCGCCGTTGTCCATATTGTCGACCGCATACCACTGACGCCTACTTACCGCCCCCTGTCGAACGCATTGCGCGCGTCCGGACTGCCAAGGCCGTGCGAAAAGACCTGGTACCACGACCACATTGACGGCCGATATAAACGGACGCTGGCAAGTCCCAATCTGGCCCACCCAATCGCAGAGGAAGACCATGGCGGGCCCTAGCGATTCCGCATTTTCCGCGTCTGCCTGATTTCGCCCATCGCGACGCACTTGCCGGCGCGGTGCCAACTGAGGCGACCCTCGTATTCGGTTGGCACGCAGGACATACCGCGGACGCGGATGTACTCGCGAAGCGCGACCTTCCAGATTCGATCACCACGACGCGGATCGCCAGTCACCCAGTTCGCCCGAGATGGCGGACTTGTCGAAATGTGTTGGTAAGGGCTACATGTCACGGAATTCGCCGGCGCGACTTCCACCTCGGGCGCGCACCAACCCACAACGGTGGGCAGCGAGGCCGAGAAAATTCCAGTAATCTCCCTTACGCGTGTCCGCGTGCGGTATCGTTCTTCCCGGTTGACTCCCCAGCCTCCCGGAGATATCCGGCGGCGACCGCAAGTGGTCCCTGCCGCACCGTCTCCGCTCCCCCCGGTTAGCCGACAACACCGGTTTGTGCCGTCGCACTGGCCCGGACCGGCAACGACGGGTCCCGTGCTTGGAGCGTCAGGGTGATCGCCGCGCTTGTCGGCGATATCGGCGCGCTTCCGCGCCGCAGTGCACGCGAATGTGTACCGTCAACCCGTCTGAACTACTCGACGCGTCGCTTCAGCCGAAACGACGGCCCATTTCGGGTGTGCGCGAAGGGGACGCGCTCTGCTGTGGTCATCGACAGCCGCACTCCTCGCCAGGTGTTCTGGGTTAGACAACGGCGCGAATTATGTTGGTTTAAAAGCATTTTCGCGACACAGGTCGCAGTCCACCACCTAAGTGTCCAACATTTCACACCTACCTACGCTGCCGCCGACGAACTCGCCGCCGCACGGCCGGAGAACGATCGGGGCGCATCCGCGCAGAAGCCAAAGGAACAACGATGAGCAGATTCACCGAAACAATGTATGGGACCGCCCAGTCCAGTACGAAGGGCATGATCACGGGAGAGCCGAACTGCCCGATCCGGCATACCTGGGGCGAGGTGCACGAGCGGGCCCGCCGGATCGCGGGCGGCTTGGCCACGGCCGGCGTCGGCCACGGTGACGCGGTCGCGGTGCTGGCCGGCGCCCCGGTCGAGATTGCCCCGACCGCGCAGGGCATTTGGATGCGCGGCGCCTGCCTGACCATGCTGCACCAGCCCACTCCGCGCACCGACCTGCGGCGCTGGGCCGCCGAAACCACCGCCGTCATCAAAATGATCGGCGCCAATGCGGTTGTCCTCTCCGACCCATTCATGGCCGCGGCCCCATTGCTGTCCGAGCTGGGTCTGCGGGTGCTGCCAATCGGGCAGCTACTCGGCGCCCGACCGATTACTCCGGTCGATACCGACGATGAAGACCTCGCGCTGTTGCAACTGACGTCAGGGTCCACCGGCTCGCCCAAGGCCGTTCGGATCAGCCACCGCAATTTCGTGGCCAACGCGGAGGCCATGTTCAACGGCGCGCGGGTCGACGTCGACAACGATGTAATCGTGTGCTGGTTGCCACTGTTCCACGACATGGGCATGACCGGCTTCCTCACGGTGCCGATGTTTTTCGGTGCCGAACTGGTCAAGGTCACGCCAATGGACTTCCTGAACGACACGCTGCTGTGGGCCAGGCTCATCGACAAGTACCAGGGCACGATGACGGCGGCACCCAACTTCGCCTACAAGCTGTTCGCCAGACGCCTGCGCAGGCAGGCCACACCGGGCCAGTTCGATCTGTCCACGCTGCGGTGGGCGCTCTCGGGCGCCGAACAGGTCGAACCCGCCGATGTCGAAGAGCTTTGCGACGCCGGCAAGCCGTTCGGGTTGCGGCCAGAAGCTATCCTGCCGGCGTACGGGATGGCCGAGACGACGGTGGCGACATCGTTCACCGAGTGCGGCGCCGGCCTGGTGGTCGACGAGGTGGACGCCGACCTGCTCGCCGTGCTGAACCGCGCAGTCCCGGCCACCAGGGGCAAAACTCGTCGGTTTGCCACACTTGGGCGTCTGCTCGAGGGGCTGGAGGCGCGCGTCGTCGACGAAGATGGCAACATCCTGGCCGCCCGCGGCGTCGGCGTCATCGAAATCCGCGGCGAATCGGTGACCCAGGGCTACACAACGATGGCCGGTTTCGTCGCGGCTCAAGACGAACAGGGCTGGTACGACACCGGCGACCTGGGCTATCTCACCGAGACGGGGCACATCGTAGTTTGTGGCCGAGTGAAGGACGTGATCATCATGGCCGGCCGCAACATCTACCCCACCGACATTGAACGCGCCGCTGCGCGTGTCCCCGGGGTTCGGCCCGGATGTGCGGTGGCGGTGCGACTGAATGCCGGACACTCTCGGGAGACGTTTGCTATAGCTGTGGAGTCCAACAGCTGGCAGGATCCGGCGGAAGTGCGCCGCATCGAGCAACAGGTTGCCCACGAGGTAGTTGCCGACGTCGAGGTCCGGCCTCGCAATGTGGTTGTGCTCGAGCCCGGGATGATTCCGAAGACTCCGTCGGGCAAGCTGCGGCGGGCAAATGCATTGGTGCTCATCGCGTGAGCTTTTGGATGTCTGCAGTAGTAATTTGGTGCTGAAGTGCCGGAAAGGGGATCTTTGACCGACTTCGACGCCCAGCCCGGTCGCGAGACACCGCCGCAGTCCAAACTCTCCCCTGCCCAATTGGAAGCAGACGAGGCCGAACTGTATGCCGGTCTGCGTGGCGTGGCCGGGATCGTGGCCGGCGCCCGCGGGGTGAGCGAACTTCTCGGGGATGTAGCGGAGTTCGCTGCTCAGGCGATTCCAGGTACCGATGGCGTCTGCGTGGCCGTGGCCGACCAGCGGCAGGCGCTATCCCGAATTCAGACCTGGGCGGCCACCGAGATGCTGGTCCACGAGATCGACAGTATGCAGTACGGTGAGCTCAACGAGGGGCCGTGCATCAGCTGTATGCAGTCGCGGCGGCCTATGGTGAGTGGATCACTGGGTAGCGATGATCGTTGGCCGCGTTTCGGTGGCCGGGTAGCCCGGCTGGGAGTGCATTCCGCGCTGGCGCTGCCGTTGATCGTCGGCGACGAGGTGATCGGCTCGATCAATGCCTACGCCAAGCGCCGCGATGCCTTCGGCGAGCACGCGGTGCGGTTGGGGGCGCAGTTCGCCATACCCGCCGCCGTGTCGGTGCACAACGCCCAATTGTTGGCCAGAGCGCACGAACGGACGATGCGACTGCAACGGGCGTTGGACACTCGATCGGTGATCGATCAGGCGATCGGGATCATCCGCAGCCGGTCGGGCGGGAGCACGGAAGAGGCGTTCGACCGACTCACCCAATTGAGCCAATCCCAGAACGTCAAGCTGCACACCGTCGCCGAACGACTGGTCGAAGAGGCCGCTCGGCGCGCCCGAGCACGACGGCCTTGAACCCGTATTAGTCTGATGCGGAAAGAATTTCGGTAAATTCCGCGACGAGTTGCATCCGGGCATCCCGATCGTTCATCAACCTGCGTGCGAGGCCAGTCAGGTGTTCGCCGCCGGCCCGCGCGTAGGTCCGCATCAGCGCAAACGCCTCCTCCACGGACACATCCAGCATCTCGCGGAGTAAGCCTTTGGCCTGCTCGACGACGACACGATTGGTCAGCGCGGAGCGTAGCTGCGGTAGCACGGTCACGGGGGTGGGTGGGTGTTCTTGGAGGATGGCGACACACGCGATGTGTGTCAGGGTCTGGCCGACGAGCAGGTCGGCCTCGGTGAGCTCGCCTGGGTGGGTACCGAACAAGTTCAGTGCGCCCAGAACGGTTCCAGCGGCGCGCATCGGGACCGCGTGCACCGAGGCGAAGCCGACCCCGATCGCGGCGGGAACGAATAGCGGCCACCGGTCGCCTTCGTTCCGGAGGTCGGCCACCGATACCGGTTGACCGGTCGCGTAGCAATCCAGGCATGGGCCATCGTCGGCCAGTAGCTGGAAGAGTTCGAGTTCACGGGCTTGCTCTGAGGTGGCGGCCAGCAGGTGGAGCTTATGCAGCGGATCCGCGAGCAGGATGCCCGCCGCTTCGATGTCGAGCAACTCGGCACAGTGTTCTGTGAGGTCGGTCAACAAATCGACGACGTCGAAGTCATCGAGCAAACTGTCGACGAGCGAAACGACGGCGTCCAGCACGCCTGTTTCCCGGGGGGTGTCAGTCATGTTTGCCTTCTTCTTGGAGCCTTCCCAGCCGCACTCTCCGCATCAGTCGGCGTCGAGCTTCAGTCGGCGGTCGAGGATGTCGCGAGCGACGTCGGTAGCGCTGCGGCCGGTGGCGTAAGCATGGGCGCGCAACCGGACCAGAGCCTCGGCGGGCTCGATCTCCAGCTGGGCGACGAGCATGCCGGTGGCCTGGCTGACCTCGGCCCGACTCAGGCTGTTCAATTCGGCCCACGCATCGCTGGTCGGGTCGGCCACGCCAGCTTGCATATCGCCGTCCAGAAGGTCCAGAACGGGGACGCCGGCGAGCTCGGCAGCGGCGGTTGCGCCGGTCAAGTCATCGCTCATCAGTTGACCCGGCCGCACCCGGAAAAGGTCTAGAGCGCCGACATATTCGCCTGCCACGACGACGGGTAGCGCATATACACCCCTGATCTGGTGAGCCAACAGGGCAGGGCCGTACGCAGGCCAGCGAGACTCCTCGGGGTCGGCGAGATCGAAAACCAGAACGGGCGAACGTCGCGCCACCGACTCCAGGCAAGGCCCCTCGCCGAGGGTGAACTGCAGTTCGTCGTAGATGCGAGCGCGCGTTCCACTGGACCCCAGCGTTGCGCTGCTCGCACCGTCGAAGACAAGTGATATCGCCGCTGCATCCACGTCGAGCAGATCCACGCATGCTTCACACAGTCGATCGGCGGCGTCTACGCCGTGGCGACCGTCGACGGCCGCGAGGAGTTCCTCGTAGATCGCCACATCTAGCCGAATGCAGGTCGCGGCGGCAGCGTCATACCCCCACCCTTGCACTAGTCGCGCGGTTTGACGAGCACAACGCGATCGCGGCGGGCCGCAGGACCAGCGTCACCTGACCGCGGCCGCACCGCGTCGCCTCGCAAGTCAGTCGTTACATCGGCGCACCGCAGTTCGTAGCCGGACGCGCGCCGGTGTCGAGTGTCGGCAGGACACGCGTGCGGGCGAGGCGGCCACCCACGGCAGCGACCAGCCGGTCTGGCACGGTCGCGGCCGCAGCCTAGTAGATGCGCATCCAGCCGGGCACCGCGACTACAGCACGCCGGCGCGCGCACGACCTAACCACCGCGTTCGCAATGTCTATAGGGTCGACCGTCGGTAGCACGCCGCCGAGCTTGACCCCGGCGGTCAGTTCGGTACGCACGGCGCAAGGCAGCACGACCGAGACGGTGACACCGGTACCGGCGAGCTCGTCACGCAGCGCTCCGCTGAACCCGACGACCGCGTACTTGCTTGCGCAGTAGGTCGCCAGTCCCGCTGCGGGCACCTTGCCCAGATACGAACTGACGTTGACGATGTGGCCGGTGCCCCGGGCAAGCATGCCGGGCAATGCGAGCTTTGTGCCGATCAGCACGCCCCTGGCATTGATGTCGAGGATCGCCATCGGTGATCGCGTCGTCCTCGTCGATAAATCGGCCGACCGGCATGATGCCTGCGTTGTTGACCCAACACCGTCAGCGGCGCACCGGCCGACGGCATCCAGAAACGCCGCGAAGGATTGCCTGGAGCGGACGTCCAGAGCCATCCCGTGCCCCCCGATCCCGGTGGCGGCCGCGGCGGCCAAGTCGGCGTCAAGATCGCCGATGAAGACGCGAGATCCGTGGGCTGCGAAGGCTTTTGCGGTGGCTAAACCGATCCCGCGGTTTAGACCGCGGCGGTCGGGTAATCCTCATCACGGTAGCCGGGGTGATGACAACCGGCTGGTCTATTTCGGTGAACGTATGTGCGCTTCGCAAGCGGTTTAGCTCTGACAAGCAAAGATGCTGCAGAGAGCTTTAATTTGCTGCTGCCGGGTTTATTTCAGTGTACAAGTGTGTACTGTTATGGACATGGCCGAACGCGGTGCTCAGCCCCAAGTCCCCCGTGGCCGCAGATGGTTTCTCCGCGCGGTGCGGCAGTTGTTCAAGCCATTGCAGCCCGACGACTACCTCGAGATGATCAACCCGCTCTGGACGACGAAAGAACTCCGGGGGAAGGTCGAGCGCGTCGAGCCGCAGGGTTCGGAAGCGGCGAGTGTGCTGATCCGGCCGGGGTACGAATGGCCCGGTCACAAACCTGGGCAATACGTACGGCTGGGACTGGTGATCGACGGCGTGTACCACTGGCGCGCGTACTCCTTGACCTCCGATCCGGAACCCGCCGACGGGCTGATCAGCGTGACACCCAAGAAGGTGGACAGCGGCGTCGTCTCACCGTATCTGGTGGAGAAGATTCAGCCCGGGGAATTGGTACGCCTCGGCGAGATCGAAGGTGTGTTCACCCTGCCCGAGCCGCTGCCGGCCAAGATGTTGTTCATCAGCGCAGGTAGTGGCATCACGCCGATCATGAGTATGCTGCGCAGCCTCGATCATCGCGACGCGATGGGCGACGTGCTCGTCATCCATTCCGCCCGCACCCGCGAGCAGGTCATGTTTCTTTCCGCATTGGAAGACCTCGCCGGCCGCCACGAGGGCATGCGCCTGGACCTGCGCCTCACCTCCGACCGCGGCAGGCTCAAGCCGGGCGATCTGGACGAGATGTGCCCGGACTGGCGTGAGCGCGAAGCTTTCTGTTCCGGACCGGAGGAAATGCTCGACGCGCTGATCGAGCACTGGGAGAACAACGGCGATCCGGACCGCCTGCATTACGAACGGTTTCAGCCCAAGATCGGTGGCGACGCCGAAGCCGGCGAGGGTGGCGAGGTGTGCTTTCTCAAGAGCGATAAGAAAGCCCAATGTGACGGTGGCACATCAATTTTGGAGGCCGGCGAGAACGCCGGACTGGAGCTGAACTTCGGGTGCCGGATCGGCATCTGTCACACCTGTGTAGGCACGCTCAAATCGGGCAAGTTGCGTGATCTGCGCTCGGGCGACGTCACAGAACCGACTGGACAGGACGTCCGGATCTGCATACACAGCGCCGAAGGCGACATCGAACTCGAACTTTGATCGAAAGGAGCCGCAGTGACCTCTACTCTGCAACGCCCGGAAAACCCGTTCGCCCACCTGGGAGAACAAGAACGGGAGAAACTCGGAAAAGAGTTGGACGCCATTCACGACGAGGTGTTCGCCGACCTCGGTGACCGGGACCGTCGCTATATCAAGACGGTTATTTCGGTACAGCGCCAGATCGTGGTGGCCGGGCGGGTCCTGCTGCTCGGCTCTCGATCGAAAACGGCGTGGGTGCTGGGGACCGCATGCCTTGGGATGGCCAAAATCCTGGAGAACATGGAGATCGGCCACAACGTGATGCACGGCCAGTGGGACTGGATGAATGATCCGGACATCCATTCCTCGGTGTGGGATTGGGATACCGCCTCGACCGCGGAGTCCTGGAAGCATTCGCACAACTTCATCCACCACACCTATACGAACATCCGGGGAAAGGATAAGGATCTCGGCTACGAGATCATGCGGATCGATCCGCACCAGAAGTGGCATCCCAGGTATCTGGGTCAACCGATCTACAACCTGCTTCTGACCGCGCTGTTCGAATGGGGCGTGGCCGTGCATGACATGGACATCGACGCCATTCGGGCCGGCGAGAAGCCGTGGTCCGAGGTGCGCAAGGATTTGAAAGGGATCGGTGTCAAAGCACGCTCGCAGATCATCAAGGACTACATCGGCTGGCCGGTGATCAGCGCCGGGGCGTTTGCGCTGGTGCAACTCGCCCTGCGGGGACGGCTCGATCAACCGGCGGAGTCCCGCCTGGGCCGACGACTCCGCAAGATCTCCGGCAACGGCCGGATGGGAGCCACGGCTACCTTTTTCGACCGAGCGCTGCCCGGCGTGGAAAGCACCTATCTGCGCACTCTGGCCGCCGACGCGCTGGCCAACGTCATCCGCAACGTATGGGCACATGCCATCATCTTCTGCGGCCATTTTCCCGACCAGACCTACACCTTCAGCCAGGAAGAAGTCGAGGACGAAACGCGGGGGGAATGGTACCTGCGTCAGTTGGTCGGCGCCGCCAATATCGAGGGCAGCCCGCTGTTCCATGTGATCAGCGGCAACCTCGGCTATCAGGTGGAACATCACCTCTATCCGGACATGCCCAGCAGCCGGTACTCGGAGATCGCCCCGAAGATCAAGGAGATCTGCGAGCGCTACGAGCTGCCGTACAATTCCGGGCGTTTTTCCAAGCAGTGGTTCATGGTGCACCGCACCATCTTTCGGTTGGCATTCCCGGGCGGGAAGCCGCGGCCGAAGCCGGGCCCCTACCGCAGTGCCGAACGGTCGTCGGTAGACCACGAGGCCAGCGAGTCGAATCGGTTCCGCGAGCGGGTTCCGGCCGAGCACCCGGACGCCGGGCCAGAGCACGAGTCCGGCGGCGTAGAGGTGCAGCCGCCACCCCGCGGCAAGGACTGAGCGTCCGCGCCGGCCTCAGCCGAACAGCGCCGGGTCAGCGTCGAACACCGATATGGGCTCGACGAGCACCCCGTTGTCCTCAACATAGCGATCCCACAGCGCGACAAGCTCGGCAAGTTTGTCAGGATGCGCGGCAGCCAGATCGTGGATCTCGCCGGGATCGGCGGACAGGTCGTACAACTGCCAGGCGCCCGGGCCGTACGGCGCGGGCAGATAGAGGGCCTTCCAGTCGCCCTGTCGAATGGCACGCCGACCGAACAGCTCCCAGCCGGTACCCGTTTCCGCGTCGTGCACGCTGTCGACGCAGCCTGACAGATAGCCCACCAGTGACCGGCCCCGCATCGGCTCCACCTCGCGGCCTCGCCAGTCGGTGCCGGGGTGCTCGACGCCGGCCAGTTCCAGCACGGTAGGTGCGATATCCATGACCGTGGCGAAGGCGGTGCCGATCTCTCGCTGACGCTCGAAGCCGGGCCAGGTCGCGAAACCGACCACACGGATCCCGCCTTCCGTGGTGAAGGCCTTGTGCAGGCGCGACGGCGCGGTGGCGGCCTGCGCCCAGCGGGGGCCGTACCAGATATAGGAACTGGGCCGGCCGAGGTTGTCGAGGCTGTTATCGCAGTACTTTTCGATCTGCGCTGCGATCTGCGGGCCGCGTAGCGGCATCGCCTCGACGATCGCACCCTCGGCGCCGTTGTCCGACAGGAAGATCACCACCGTGTTGTCCAGTTCGCCGGTCCCCGCCAGGTAGTCGATCACCCGACCGATGTTCCAATCCATCCGGTCCACCATCCCGGCGTAGACCTCCATGCTGCGCGCTGACCGCGCCCGCTCGTCGTCACTCATGTCAGCCCACTCCGGGGAACCGTCGGCGACCACTGGATGCGGCTCGACGTCAGACGGGCACAGGCCCAATCGCTTCAGCGCGGTCAATCGCGCCTCGCGCAACGCATCCGGTCCCTCGTCATAGCGGCCTCGATAGGTCGCGACGGATTCGTCAGGTGCCTGCAGCGGCCAGTGCGGCGCCTGGAACGGCAGATAGGCGAAGAACGGTCGCTCGTCCTGCGGCGACCGTTCGGACAGGTAGCGCAACAAGGTGTCGGTGTAGTAATCCGAGGAGTAGAAGTCGTCGCCGACGGTGACGAAGTGGTCGTCTTCGGTGTAAATGGTTGGGACAGAGAGGAATCCTGTACCACCACCACTGCCGTAGTGGCTGGCGCCGGCCGGCAACAGCGCAAAGGAGCGGTCGAAACCGCGGGCCCACGGCGAGGTCTCGATGGTGGCCCCCAGATGCCACTTGCCCGACATCAACGTCAGATAGCCGGCGTCGCGCAGCAACTCCGGCAATGCCACCACCCGGTCGTTGAGATAGCCCTCATAGCCGGGCGCACCGGCAAATCCCGGAACAGCGACCTCCAGCATGGTGCCGATGCCCGCGACATGGTGATCGGTTCCGGTCAGCAACATGGCGCGGGTGGGCGAGCACGCCGGCGCCGAGTGAAAGTCGGTGAACCGGATCCCCTGATAGGCCAGCCGGTCCAGGTTGGGGGTCTTGATCTCGCCGCCGAACGCGCCGATGTCGGAGAAGCCGAGATCGTCGGCCACAATCACCAGGAAGTTGGGTCGGGTCACCTGGAGCATCTTGTCAGCTTCGGCCCAAGATATGAGGATGGCGCACGCAACTGGGTTGCTGACCGATCGCATCGCGGTGATCACCGGCGGAGCCGGCGGCATCGGCGCGGCGACCTCCCGGCTGTTCGCCGAGCATGGCGCACGGGTGGTGATCGCCGACACCGACGTCGAGCGCGCGCAGCGGACCGCTGACGACATCGTGGCCGCAGGCGGCGCGGCGCAAGCGGTGGTCACCGACGTGCGGGACGCCGACCAGGTCACCGCCCTGGCAGACACCGTGCGGGACGGCTACGGGCGGCTCGACGTGCTGGTGAACAACGTCGGGCACTGGGTGCGGCACCCCGGGAACTTCGCCGGTACCTCCCCCGACCTGTGGGACGAGCTCTATCAGGTGAACCTGCACCACGTCTTCCTGGTCACCCGGGCCTTTCTGCCGATGATGATCGATCGGCATTCCGGCGCGATCGTCAACGTCTCGTCGGTGGAGGGACTGCGCGGCTATCCGGAGGATCCGGTGTACGCCGCGTTCAAAGCGGCTGTCATCCAGTTCACCCGCAGCCTGGCGGTGCAGGTCGGTCGCGACGGCGTGCGCGTGAACGCGATCGGCCCCGATGTCACCGAATCGCTGCAGGTGCCCTATTCCCAGTGGCTGTCCCCCGACGAGCAGGCCCGGTGGCCACAGTGGGTTCCCATCGGACGCATGGGAGTACCAGAGGATCAGGCTCGGGTCATCCTTTTCCTGGCATCGGACCTGTCGGCGTTCGTCACCGGCCATACGATTCCGACCGATGGCGGTACCGGCGCCGCGGGCGGGTGGTTCCGCTCGTCACGCCGGGCCGGCCGGGATTGGACCAATCGCCCGATCGCTCCCTAACTCAGCCGAGCGTGGTGTGCATCAGCATCACGTCGTATGCCGACCACAACGAGAGGTTGAAGTACACGTCCTTGCCCGTGGTCCAGGGATGCATCATCGGTGCGTAGACACCGCCCGGCATCTGGAAGTTCGATACCAGGAGGTGTTCCGGACCGTACGGACCCTGCGGCGCCGGCGCGGTCCGGGCCACGACATCGTTGGCGCCATTGGTGTACATCACCAGGTACTGCTTGAGGTACGTGTTGTATTGGGCCGACATCTCGGCCACCGGGCCCGGGATGACCGGAGTGGCCGCCGACGGCTTGTTCGGCACCCAGGAGTTCGAATCACCATTCCAGTACTCGTATTTGGTGAGGTCCGGAATGAAGCGCGGCTGCACCCGGGACAGGTGCGCCGCGCCACCGCGACCATTCGGTGTGCCGAAGGAGTACAGGTAGCCGTCGCCGCCCTTGACGTAGGCCCCCATCTGGAAGTTCTCGTTGCCCTCGACGTAGGGGACCCGCGCGGCGTCGGGTCCGTTGGCGCGGATGGTGCCGGGATACACCGCCCACGTCTGGCCGTTGTCGTTGGACATCGCGATGCCCGAATAGTTCGTCCACCACTCCCCGTCGCGGCCCCAGTCCCTGATCGACATGAAGTTGATGTACTGAGTCTTGCCGACCGAGATGGCAGCGGTCGGAATGATGCCGGTCTCTTCCTTCGCATACTTGATGCTGTTGATGACCTGCCTGGAGAAGCCCGGTTGCTGGGTCGGTGAGCCGGCGTACCGGTTGGAGGGATCGCCGGTCGCCACGTGCAGTCCGTGCGACAGATCGTGATCGTTGCTGCGGAACAGTACGTTGTACCGCCACTGGTCGCCCTTGACGGCGCAGTAGCCGAAGGTGTCGCCGAAGGCCATCAGCACCTGATGGTTGCCGGGATCGCCGTTGTCCCAAAGGATCCCGAGGTCCGTCCCGGAGATGCCGAAGCGTTCAAGCGTCTTGTTCGGCCCTTCCGGTCCGGTCACCCACTCGACCAGCGAGGTGTTGGAGCCCCCCAGAGCCCCTTCGGAGTCCGGCGCCCCGGCCGGCGGCGCCGCCTCGGGCGCCGGGTTCGGCGGCGGGACCGCGGCTGCCTCCGGAACCGGAGCCAGTTGACCGGCCGGGGGCTGCTGGCCCGCGGCCGGCGGCGTCGGAGCGGGCGGAGCGGGGTTGGCACCGGGTACCAGGGCCTGCTGCTGAAGAGGCGCAGAGTAGCGCTGGCCCGGCTGGAGCACGCGCTGCAACGGCCCCAGTCTGGGTAACGGTGCACGGTCGTTGGCGCCCCGCGGCCGCTTGTTCATCGGACCCAGCACCTTGCCGCCCGGATTGGTCACCACGGCGTTCGCCGGGGGCGGAACGTTCGCTTCGGGCGCGCTGCAGGGCAGCGCATGCGCCTCCGGAACGACGCCGGTCACGATGCCGATCGGGAGAATGAGTCCGACAACAGCAGCCGCTGCCAGCGATACCGAAACGAAGCGAGGAATCGCCGACATGTCACACCTTTCCAAAAGCCGGACGCCAAATTGACGTCCGCATGGGTTGATGTGACGATAGTGAGCAATGTGGTGGATGTGACCTGTGAGCAGCGAATAGGTATGTGTCCGTGACCGTGTCGCAACCCCTCGGCCGTTGGCCCGGCCCGGCCTGACCCGGCCCGGCAGGCCGAGAAGAAGTGTCCACGCGGTCCGCGCACCCGGCCAAGACTGAGAGCGATCTCATGCTTAACCCGGCCGGTCAGCGGATATACAGTGCGCGACCGCCGGTGTTCCCAGTTCGGTCAATTCGTCGACATCCAGGAGGCACGGTGGTTACCAACGTCAGCGCAGGGCAGACCGCGACGCCGGAGGCCACCGCCCGTTCGGGCCAACCAGAACATCAGGCCGAGGTGTGGCCGGGAAAGGCCTATCCGCTGGGCGCCAACTACGACGGGTTCGGCACGAACTTCGCCGTGTTCAGTGAGGTGGCCGAGCGGGTCGAGCTATGCCTGTTCGACGATGACGGGGCCGAGACCAGGATTGCACTCCCGGAAGTAGACGGGTTCGTCTGGCATGCGTTCCTGCCCAGCGTCCAGCCGGGCCAGCGCTACGGGTTCCGGGTACACGGCCCCTACGATCCCGCCAACGGCCACCGGTGCAACCCGAACAAGCTGCTGGTCGATCCCTACTCCAAAGCGATAGACGGGTCTTTCCAGTGGGACCAGTCGCTGTTCAGCTACAACTTCGGCGACCCCGACAGCCGCAACGACGACGACTCGGCGGCCAACATGCCCAAGTCGGTGGTGATCAATCCGTACTTCGACTGGGGTGTCGACCGCCCCCCGGGCCACGAGTACGCCGACAGCATCATCTACGAGGCACATGTCAAGGGCCTCACCCAGACTCACCCCGCGATCCCCGAGCGGATCCGCGGCACCTACTCGGCGATCGCGCACCCGGCCATCATCGAGCACCTGACCAGCCTGGGTGTGACGGCAATCGAGTTGATGCCGGTGCACCACTTCGCCAACGACTCGACGCTCATCGACAAGGGGCTGTCAAACTACTGGGGCTACAACACAATCGGCTTTTTCGCCCCCGACTTCAAGTACACCGCCAGCAACACCCCCGGCGGCCAGGTCCAGGAGTTCAAGGCCATGGTGCGCACCCTGCACGAGGCCGACATCGAGGTGATCCTGGACGTCGTCTACAACCACACCGCCGAAGGCAACCACCTGGGTCCCACCCTTTCGATGCGCGGCATCGACAATGCCGCCTACTACCGGCTGGTCGATGACGACAAGCAGTACTACATGGACTACACCGGGACCGGCAACAGCCTGAACGTCGGCAATCCGCATACCTTGCAGCTGATCATGGATTCGCTGCGGTACTGGGTCACCGAGATGCATGTCGACGGGTTCCGCTTCGACCTGGCCTCCACCCTGGCGCGGGAATTCTACGACGTCGACCGGTTGTCGGCGTTCTTCGAACTCGTGCAACAGGATCCGATCGTCAGCCAGGTGAAGCTGATCGCCGAACCATGGGATGTCGGACCCGGTGGCTACCAGGTCGGTAACTTCCCGCCGCAATGGACCGAGTGGAATGGCAAGTTCCGCGACACCATCCGCGACTTCTGGCGGGGAGAGGACGCCATCCTGAGCGAATTCGCCTCCCGCATCAGCGGATCCGCCGATCTCTACGAGCGTACCGCGCGCCGGCCGATCGCCTCGATCAACTTCGTCACCGCGCATGACGGATTCACGCTGCGAGACTTGGTGTCCTACAACGAGAAGCACAACGAAGCCAACGGCGAAGACAACAATGACGGCGAGTCGCACAACCGTTCCTGGAACTGCGGCGCCGAAGGTCCTACGGACGACCCGGAAATCAATGCGCTACGCGCCCGCCAGCAACGGAACTTCCTGGTGACAACCATTCTGTCCCAGGGTATTCCGATGATCTGTCACGGCGACGAACTCGGTCGTACGCAGAACGGCAACAACAACGGGTTCTGCCAGGACTCCGAGCTCACGTGGATCAACTGGGACAACGCCGACAACGACCTCATCGAGTTCACTCGCGCGGTCGCGGCAGTCCGCGCTGCGCACCCGGTGTTTCGCCGGCGCCGTTTCTTCACCGGGGCTCCGGTGCGGCTACGGGGTTCCGAAGGCCTGCCGGACATCTCGTGGTTCCGGCCCGACGGTTCGGAGATGAGCGACGAGGACTGGGACTCGGGTTTCGGCAAGTCGGTAGCGGTGTACCTGAACGGGCTGGGCATTCCGGGTACCGATTCGCGCGGACAACGCATCACCGACGATTCCTTCGTGTTGTGCTTCAACGCCCACCACGAGCCGATCGAGTTCGTGCTTCCGCCTGACGAATTCGCGCCGGGCTGGCTTCCCGTGCTCAACACCGCCACCGCAACGGGACAGGTTGACGGTGCGGAGGCGCTGCCGCCGAAGGGGAAGATCGTGGTCGAAGGCCGCGCGGTGCTGCTGCTCAAACAGACTCAGCGTGAGGACTGACGAGACGCAGCTACTCTATGCGGTGAAGGGCCGGATACTCACGTTGAAGCTACCTGGGCCGGCTATCGGCAATAAGCCGTCTCCGGCGGCGACCGCCAGGTTGAGGAAGCCGTTGAATGCCTTCGCGCCGGCACCGTTGGCGGTGACGATGGCGAAGTTGCCGGCCACCAGTGCCCCGGCCTGGTCGCCGGCCAGCGCGAAATTGTCGTTCCCAACGGTCACCGCGATGTTCAAGACGCCCGCGCCGCCGGCCCAGACGTCGTGGTTGCCGTCGCCGACCACCGTGGCGACGTTAGCAAAGTTGAGCGGACCGTAGCCGTGGGCCGCGATGAGGTTGTTGCCCGAGCCGACGACGGTTGACACGATCCCGAAGTTGGCCGGTTGATGCCCATGGACGGTGACTCCGGTGTTGCCGTCGCCGACCGCGGTGGCGACGCCCCCGACGCTCAGACCTGCAACGGTGGCCGCGACCGAGTTGTTGTCGCCGACCGCGGTCGCTGCGATGGCGATGTTGCCTCCCACACCACCCGCGGTGGCAGCGACCTGAGTGTTTCCGTCGCCGATCGCCGTGCCGAGGGTAGCGATGTTGGCGCCGACGCCCGATGCGGTGGCGGACACGCCATTGTCCGCACCCGCGGCGGTGGCCAGGGTCGCGTAGTTCTGCAGCCCGGTTGCCGACGCGGTGGCGGTGTTGCCACCGCCGATGAAGGCGGTGGCGGCTGTGGCGATGTTGCCGGCCCCGTTGGCAGTCGCCGAGACCGCGTTGCCGTCGGTGATGGCGGTGCCGAGAGTGGCGATGTTGCCGCCGATGCCGACGGCCCTTGCCACGGCCGCGGTGTTGTTGTCGCCGAACACCGTGGCCAGGGTGGCGATGTTGCCCCCCACGCCGCCGGCTTCGACCACCCCACCGGTGTTTCCGTCGCCGTACACCGTGCCCAGAGTGGCGATGTTCTCCAAGCCGAAGGCGCTGACCTTCATCGAGTTTCCGTCACCGATCACCGTCGAGGCGACCGGCACGTTCCCTACGCCTGTCACGTCGACAGTAGCCGTGTTCCGGTCGCCGATGGCGGTGGCGATCGAGGCGATGTTGCCCGACCCGGTAGCACTCGCCGACACCGCCTCGTTGCCGTCACCGATCACCGTGCCCAGCGTGACGATGTTGCCACCGACACCGATCGCGCGCGCACCCGTCGTGGTGTTGCCACTGCCGAAAACCGTTGCCAGTGTGGCGATGTTGCCGCCGGCGCCGCCGGCCTCGGCCGCCACCGTGGTGTTGCCGTCACCGTAGGAAGTCGCCACCGTGGCGATGTTTTCCAGGCCGAAAGCGCTGGCCGACAGGCCACTGTTGTCGCCGATTCCGGTGGCGATGGTGGCGATGTTGCCCAGGCCCGTGGCGCTGACCGTGGCGGTGTTGTTGTTACCGAACACGCTGGCCAGGGTGGCGATGTTGCTGCCTCCGCCACCGGCCGCGGCGGAGACCTGGGTGTTGCCGTCGCCGATCGCGGTGGCAAAGGTTGCGATGTTGGCGCCCACGCCCGGCGCGCTGGCGGCGACGCCGTTGTTGTCACCGATGGCGGTGGCGACGGTGGCGATGTTCTCGACGCCGAACGCGTCGACCTTCGCGGTGTTGTTGTTGCCTATCAGGGTGCCGATGTTGGCCGTGTTGCCCAGCCCGGTCGAGACGACGGACGCTGAGTTGCCGTCTCCGATGACAGTGGCCAGGGTGGCGGTGTTACCGCCACCGCCGCCGGCCTCGGCGTGGACTTGCGTATTGCCCTCACCGATTGCGGTGGCAAAGGTTGCCACGTTCAGGCCCACACCCGGGGCACTGGCCGACACGTTGTTGTTGTTGCCGTACGAAGTGGCCACGGTGGCAATGTTTTCCACTCCGAGAGCACTGGCCGAGGAGGTGTTGTTGTTGCTGAACAGCACGGTGGACAACGTGGCGGTGTTGCCCGCACCCAGCGCACTGGCCTGTGCCGTGTTGTTGTCGCCGAAGACGGTGGCCAGCGTGGCGATGTTGCCACCGGCGATACCTGCGTCGGCGTCCACCTTGGAGTTGCCCTGGCCGATGGCCGTGGCAATGGTGGCGGTGTTACCGCCGACTCCCTTGGCCTCGGCGGAGACGTTGTTGTCGTTCCCGTAGGAAGTGGCCAGGGTGGCGACGTTCCCGACTCCGATAGTTTCGGCCGCCGAGTTGTTGTTGTTGCTGAACAACACGGTCGACACGCTGGCGATGTTGCCGGCGCCGAATGCACTGGCTTTTGCGGTGTTGTTGTCGCCGAGCGAGGTGGCGACGGTCGCGATGTTGCCACCCGCACCACCGGCATCCGCGCTGACCTGGGTGTTGCCGTTGCCGAATGCGGTGGCGATCTGAGCGGTGTTGGCGCCGACACCGACGGCGCTGGCTGCGACCCCGTTGTTGTTACCGCCGGAGGTCGCCACGGTGGCGATATTGCCGGCCCCTATCACGTTGGCGGAGACGGTGCTGCCGTTGCCCAACGCCGTGGCGACGTTGGCGATATTGCCCGCGCCCAGGGCGCTGGCCGCGACGCTGGGGTTGTTGGCACCGAACGCGGTAGCCACTGTCCCGATGTTTCCCGACCCGCTGGCGTCGGCCGACACTGCGGTGTTGCCGCTGCCACCGACGGTGGCGACGGTGGCGACATTCTCCAGGCCGATCGAGGTCGCGCTGACGCCGTTGTTGTCACCGAACAAGGCGCTGGCCACGGTGCCGAGCTGACCCCCGCCGGTCGCGGTCGCGTTGATCACGTTGTTGTTGCCGATCACGGACGCGGCCACGGTGCCGAGATTTCCGCCGACTCCGGTCGCGGTGGCCGCGACCGCATTATTGTTTCCCAGCGCGGCCGCGACCACTCCCTCGTTACCGCCCACACCACCGGCGGCTGCCAGCACATTGACGTTGCCGCTGCCCGCGACTCCGGCCACCACAGCGTTGTTCTCGACGCCGAACGCGCTGGCCGAAACATTGGTGTTGTTGCTGCCGAACACCGCCGAGACGATGCCGGTGTTCTCCACACCGGTCACCTTGGCCGCCACACCGGAGTTGTTGTTGCCGAACGCGGCCGCAACGGTGGCGTTGTTCTGCACACCCTCGGCGGTCGCCGACACGGTGTTGTCGTTGCCGAAGGCGGCCGCGACCGTACCAATGTTTCCGACGCCGACGGCACTGGCCACGACGTTGTTGTTGTTGCCGAACGCCAGAGCGCCGGTGCCGATGTTCACGGCGCCCGTGGCGCTTGCGGCCGAATTGCTGCCGATGACTCCCGCTATATTGAGCACGCCGCCGGTTGCCGCTGCGCTGCTGCCACTACCGAATGCGAACGCGACATCGGCCAGGTCGGCGCTGGCCGAACTATTGGCTCCGGAGGCAATGGCCAACCCGCCGAAGGTGGTGTTGGCCTGGGCGGTGCCCGTCTGCAGCAGTTGGAGACCGAAGATCGAGATGCTGAAGTCGACGCCCTCGAGACCGGGCAGGGTGGCCGCCCAAGGAGCCAGCGCCTCGGCCACCGCGGAGGCCCCGGCGTGGTAGCCCGCCATCACCGCAACATCCTGGGCCCACAACTGCTCGTAGAAAGCTTCGGTGGCCGCGATGGCCGGTGCGTTCTGCCCGAATAAATTCGAAATGACCAGTGCCACAAGGTCGTTACGATTGGCCGCGACCAAGGCCGGCGGCACGATCGCGGCCTGTGCGGCTTCGAAAAGCGCCGCCGCGGCGACGGCCTGGCCGGCCGTGCCCGCGGCCTGGGCCGCCGCCGCCCTCAGGTAGTTCGCGTAAGGAGCGGCTGCTGCGGCCATGGCCGCCGACGCCGGGCCCTGCCACGATCCGTCGATGAGTCCAGAGGTGACCGCGCTGAACGACGATGCCGCGGACTGCAACTCACCGGCCAAACCATCCCAGGCCGTCGCGGCCTCCAATATCGGCGCCGACCCGGCACCGGAATACATGAGCAGTGAATTGATCTCGGGTGGCAGCACCGAAAAATTCATGACACGGTCCGTTCTCAATTGGTGGGCTCAACCGGTCGACCGCCCCTCCGCGCAGGCGCCCGGCAAATGCAACCCCCCAGCAGCCGCCCACCGTGGACCCATTCCGTGCACCGCGTGTTGCGTACCATCACGCGCCTCCCGCAAAACGAGATCGAGTCAGAACTGAGCAGCTTGGCAGCAAGAACATAGCTGGCCATGGTGGAATTTGTTTCTACTTTCGCGAAATGTCTTCCATCGAATATGACGGCGTTGTGGCAGGGCAGCCGAGAATTCCGGTGGCCGGCGCAGCCCATCGCCCGTGCCGAGATCCCTGCGTTGCAGAACGGACAGATCCGGGAACACCGATAGCAGCAACCGCATGAACACCGCAAACGAAGGACTGTCATGAGCGCAAAGTCGAAAGCCGTCTACTTGCCGTTATCGATTGCCACCAGTGTTGCCGGCGGATTGCTGGCAGGCGCCTTGTTCAGTCAGGTCTGGAAGCGTTTCAGCGACGACGACCAGGCGCCGCCTGACCCGAAGGATCTGAACAACTCCACCCGCTCCGCTCTGATAGGCGCCGGCCTGCAAGGGTTGATATTCGGGGTCGTCAAAGCCGCGGTCGACCGGGCGGGCGCCCGCGGCTACCAAGCCGTCACCCACGAGTCGCCCGCATCCTGACGCAGACCGTCGGCCGCGCCGGTAGAACGTGTTACAGTTCTGCCGACCGTGGCCGATGGCCCGGGCCAACCGGGCAGTGCGCTTAAGGAGACCCGGACGACGTGTGCTCGCCAAAAAGCGCTGTGGCAGAGATGAATTCATGAAGACCGCGGCCGGAAAGGCGCGATCGCTGGCACTGGTAGCGGTCGCATATGTGATCGCGATCGGGGTGGCGGCCGGCTGGCTGGTCTGGGGGCCCGCCACCGGACACCTTTGGCTGGATACCCTGATCGCCGACGTCCTGGCCACGGCGGTGGTGTTCGTCTTCAGCCGCTTCTACCGCAACTCGAGCTTTTACGACGCGTACTGGAGCGTCATTCCACCACTGCTGGCGTTCTACTGGTGGAGTCAGGCCGGGTCGGGCGTCGACCAACTCCGTTGTTGGCTGGCGGCGGTGCTGATCACGGTATGGGCGGTGCGGCTGACCGCGAACTGGGTCTACGGATTTCCGGGCCTGCATCACGAGGACTGGCGCTACCCGATGTTCAAGGAGCGCGCCGGGCGATGGGCATTCATCGTCGACCTGGCGGCTATCCACCTGATCCCCACCCTGCAGGTGTTCGCCGGCATGCTGCCGGTGTACGTCTGCATGACCAAGCCCGGCCCCGGTATCCGCTGGCTGGCACTGGTCGCCTTCGTACTCGGGATGGCAGCGGTCGTGCTCGAATTGACGGCCGACGTGCAGATGCACCGGTTCGTCCGGGACGCCCCCCACGGCGCCGCAATGGACCGCGGGTTGTGGAGTTGGTCGCGGCATCCAAACTACTTCGGCGAGTTCGGTTTCTGGTTCTCCCTCGCCTTGTTCGGGGTGGCCGCCTCACCGTCGGATGCATGGTGGATGTTCGCCGGCGCGGCGGCGATGCTCGGCATGTTTCTGGGTGCCAGCATTCCGATGATGGAGACGCGCAGCCTGCAGCGCCGCCCGGACTATCAGCGGGTGGTCGACCGGGTGTCGCGTTTCGTCCCCAGACCACCACGAAATCACGCGGCATGAGCCGCAAGCGAGTCGTCATCGCAGGGCTTGGCGACGTCGGCGTGCTGACCGCCATCCACTTGGCCCCGCACTTCGACGTGGTCGGCATCTCGGCGAAACCCGGTTTGGTCAGTGGCCAGGAACTCGGTATGCGTCTGGCCCGGCCTGACGATTGGGCGCGGGATTATTGGATTCCCTTTGACAGATTCCGCAAGCTGGACCGCATTCGGACGGTGCAGGCCGCACTGACGGGACTTGACCTCAGCGGGCGCGCCGTCTTTGGTCGCCGTGCGGACGGGACGCCGATCACCGAGGCGTACGACGTGCTGGTCATCTCCACCGGTGTCAGCAACGGCTTCTGGCGCCAGCCGTCCCTACAGTCCGCCGCCGAGATCGGCGTCTGCCTCTATGCCGCCCACGAACAGCTCGCAACGGCCAAGTCGGTGATCATCGTCGGCGGCGGCGCGGCCGCGGTCAGCAGTGCCGTCAACCTGGCCACCACCTGGCCCGGAAAGCACATCGACCTCTACTTCCCCGGGGAACGCCCGTTGACCGACTATCACCCGCGGATCTGGACGCGGGTCGCGCGCCGGCTGGCACAGCTGGGGGTGGGGCTCCACCCGGGGCATCGGGCGGTGATCACCGACGACTTCACCGGCGAGCAGATCACCAGCGAACCGGTGCGCTGGAGTACCGGACAGACGCCGGCGGTGGCCGATGCGGTGCTGTGGGCGGTCGGGCGGGTGCGTCCCAACACCGATTGGCTGCCAACGGAATTGCTCGATGAGCGTGGGTTTGTTCGCGTGACTCAGGAACTGCAGGTACCCGGACATCCTGAGATTTTCGCGGTCGGGGATGTGGCGGCAACCGATCCGCTGCGCAGTTCCGCGCGAAACCGTGGTGATGTGCTGGTAGCGCGGAACATTCGCGCCGCCTTCGCCGATCGACCGTTGCGGACCTTCCGGGCACCGGGGCGCCGGTGGGGTTCGTTGGTGGGTGTGCAGCGCGATGGCCTGGAAGTGTTTTTCCCCACCGGTCACGCGCTGCGCTTTCCACTGTGGTCGGTTCAGCACGTGGTGATGCCGTTGATCGTGCGTTGGGGCATCTACCGTGGCGTTCGTGACAACCGCCCGTTCGGGTGAGCCTGCCAGCCATGGAGATGTGGGAACTCGTTGCGCGCGAGCAGATTCGCGACACGCTGGCACGGTACAACTGGTCGGGTGATGCCGGCCGGATCGACGATCTCGCCGCAACGTTCTGTTCGGACGGTGTGCTGGAAATCCGCGGCCGCCAACCGCTGCACGGCAGATCCGAGATCACGGCTTTTCTGGGCGGTGTCACCGCTGACCTCGCAACCACCGCCGGCGCGGCCGGAAAGGCAGTCGTCCGGCACATCGTGACTAACGTACTGTTCACCGATCTGGCCGTGGACCGCGCGCACGTCTCTTCCTACTTCACTGTGGTCACCCATGCCGGGCTCGACCACTTCGGTCGCTATCGCGACATCCTGGTGCCCGCGCAGGGCACATGGCTGCTCAAGCGGCGGACGGTGTCGACCGACTGGGCAGCCCCGAGCGCACAGCTGGCACGCCGATAACCACCCGCGCGGCGGCCGCCGCGACCAAGAAGCCGCCGAGCGCCGCCCAACCGTCGGCACCGGCCAACCCGTTCTTGGCCAACACAACCAGCGCCACCCCGGCCATGCAGATCAGCGCACCGGCGGCAGCCGACCGGATGCCGAAGGAGCGGAGCGGCGCGTCCCACCAAGGCAACCGGCGATGCTCGAGCGGTGAGAGCAGCCGGAACAGCACAGCCATGACGGCGGCGAACACCACGGCCCGCAGTGCGAGCCGTGCCCAGAACCCGGGCGCGTGCACGTCGTAGGCGTCCAGGCCGCCGGCGTTCAGAGCGAACGCGGCCACGGCGATCGCCGGAATGTGCCACAGGTAGAGGGTCATCGCTCCCCCGTTGCCCACCGCGACCGCGTGCCAGACACGAGGACGCTGCGCCCAGCGGCGGATCGGTCCGGCGGCAGCCACGAAAGCACACGACATCCAGGTGCAGTGCAGCGCCAGCAGTAGCGTGGGCGGCGACACGTTGGACATTCGCTCCGCGCCGGTCACCACCAGCGAAACCTCGTAGGTACCGCCGAGCGCTAAAGCCACCTGTGCGCTGAATGCGAACACGGCGGAGACCACAGCCGCGCGCACACCGATCAGTCCGTGCGCGTAGGCAACGCCGATCGTCACCGGAATGAGCCACACGATGAGGAAGTTCGCGACACCGGATTCGGGTGTGCCTACCGCGAAGCGGACCACGTCGACCAGCGCCGCGACAGCGAGCAGACCGAGAACGCTCAGCGCCGCCGCACCCCCGGTGCGCAGCCGGGTCACCACAGGTACGAAGGCCAGGGCAACCAGATAGACCCCGAGAAACCACAGCAGCGCCACACATTCGCGCCCGAGCCCGTCGGCTGATTCCGCGCCCAGCGTCGCCCGCACCACCAGCAGGGCCGCCGTCCACGCCGCCAGGTACCAGAACACCGGGCGGCACAGGCGCTGTGCCCGGGTGAACAGCCACGCGCCCCAAGCGATGTCGGAGTGCCAGCCGTAGGCACCCGCGGCGCCCCCGGCGAGGAAGAACAGCGGCATCACCTGGACCACCCAGGTCACCGGGGTCAGCGCGGGCATCTCGCCGAGAATGTTCCCGATCCACACGCCGCTGGTGTCGATGGTGGCCAGCAGCAGCGCGCAGTGTCCGAACATCACCACGACCAGGGCAGTCAGTCGCGCGACATCGACGGCGCGGTCGCGCCGGCGGTCATCGGACAGCGCGGCAGGGTTGGGCATGAAGGTCGTCAGAGGCATTCGTCCAGCATGCCCACCCGGGTGAAATCCGGGATGAGTAGTACTACGCGTCCGGGTTCACCGTCCGAAGCCGGCGTCGCGCAGAGCCTGAGCCATCGAGTTACCGGCCGGGCCCGGCGCCCGTGCGCCGGAACTCCTCGACTGCTGCGGATTACGTTGCCGGGCAGCGCCTTTGCCATCCCGGTCGGGACGCTTGGCGCGCTGTGGCTGGTCGTCCAGGCGCAGGCTGAGTCCAATGCGCTGGCGCTCGACGTCGACCTCCACGACCTTCACCCGCACCACCTGGCCGGAGCGGACCACCTCGTGGGGATCGGAGACGTAGCGCTCGGCCATTGCGGAGATGTGCACCAGGCCGTCCTGATGCACCCCGACATCCACGAAGGCCCCGAACGCGGCAACGTTGGTGACCACGCCTTCCAGCACCATGCCGGGCTTGAGGTCGGCAACCTTTTCGACGCCGGCAGCGAACGTTGCCGAGTTGAAGGCCGGACGCGGGTCGCGCCCCGGCTTTTCCAGCTCGGCGAGGATATCCGTCACGGTCGGGATGCCGAACCTGTCGTCGGCGAAGTCGGCGGGGCGAAGGCTGCGCAACGCACGTTCGTCACCGATGATCTCGGCCAGCGTGACACCGGAGCGGTCCAGGATACGGCGCACCACCGGGTAGGCCTCCGGGTGAACGCCCGACGCATCCAGCGGGTCGTCTCCGTCCCGGATGCGCAGGAATCCCGCGCACTGTTCGAATGCTTTGGGTCCCAACCGCGGAACCTTCAACAACGCGCGGCGGTTGGCGAACGGACCGGTGTTGTCGCGGTAGGCCACGATGGCCTCGGCCAGGGACTCCGAAATTCCGGATACTCGTGCCAGCAGCGGGACCGATGCGGTGTTCAGGTCCACACCCACGGCATTGACCGCGTCCTCGACCACCGCGTTCAGACTGCGGGCAAGGATGCCGGGGGTCACGTCATGCTGGTATTGCCCGACGCCGATGGATTTCGGTTCGATCTTCACCAATTCGGCGAGCGGATCCTGCAGCCGCCGGGCGATCGACACCGCACCACGCAGGGTCACGTCCAGATCCGGCAGTTCATGCGCTGCGTAGGCCGACGCGGAATACACCGACGCGCCGGCTTCGCTCACCATCGCTTTCACCGGGACGCTTCCGGAGCCACCAGCGGCTGCCCGGATATCGGCGATCAGTTCGCTTGCGAGGGCGTCCGTTTCGCGCGACGCGGTGCCGTTGCCGATTGCGATCAACTCGACACCGTGGCGGGCGACCAACGCAGCCAGGGTCGCCTTGGCGGCGTTCCACTGTCGCTGCGGTTGGTGCGGGTAGATGGCGCACGTGTCGAGCACCTTGCCGGTACCGTCGACCACGGCAACCTTCACGCCCGTGCGGAAACCGGGATCGAGGCCCAGGGTGGTACGGGCTCCGGCGGGGGCGGCCAGCAGCAGGTCCTTGAGGTTTCGGGCGAACACTGCCACCGCTTCCTGCTCCGCCCGCTGCCGCAATCGCATCCGGGCATCGACCGTCGCGGAGAACATCAATCTGGCCCGCCAAGCCAGATTCACGGTGGTGGCCAACCACCGGTGGGCGGGCTGCACAGCGGTCTTCGGTGACAGGTCGACCTCCAAAGCGCGCGCGATCATGGCTTCGTAGACGTCGTCGGGTCCGCCGTCGAAGGTGAAGGCCAGGGCCTTTTCCTTCTCCCCGCGCAGCACGGCGAGCACCCGGTGCGACGGCATGGTCTCCAGCGATTCGGAGAAATCGAAGTAGTCGCGAAACTTCTGCGCTTCAGCAGTTTTCGCCGCCTCTTCCGACCAGGGCGCGGTGCGCAGCGCGGCCCGCCCCCAGAACGTCTCACGAATCGCGCCGACCAGTTCTGCGTCCTCGGCCGCCCGTTCGATGAGAATGTGCCGCGCACCCTCCAACGCCGACGCGGCACCGGCGACATCAGGGAAATCGTCACCGACGAACTCCGCCGCGGAAGCTTCGGGGATCAGTGTCGGGTCAGCGATCAGCCGGTCGGCCAGGGGCTCCAGCCCCGCTTCACGGGCGAGCTGTGCCTTGGTCCGCCGCTTCGGCTTGTACGGCAGATAGATGTCCTCGACGCGGGCCTTGGTGCCCGCGGACAGTAGTGCCGCCCTCAGCTCGCCGGTGAGCTTGCCCTGTTCTTCGATTGACGCGAGGACCGCAGCGCGGCGTTCGTCGAGTTCCCGGATGTACTGTAACCGCTCTTCGAGGGTGCGTAGCTGCCCGTCGTCGAGGCTGCCCGTGACCTCCTTGCGGTAACGGGCGATGAACGGCACGGTAGCGCCGTCGTCCAGCAGCTTGACCGCGGCGATCACCTGGGTCAGGTCGATCGCCAGTTCCTCAGCGAGGCGGGCATTTACGGATTTGAGGGTGGCTGTCGAAGTCACCCGCAGGACCCTACCGAATGCCTGCGACAGCGCTCGTCAAGCCGGCACGGCGCGCCTGCCGAACCGGCTACGGGCGCGGATACCCGCGCCGCACGGTCCGGTCCAGGATGCCCAGCGTCGCCCGCAGCGCCCCTTCGGAGATGACCGGGAAGATGCCCGCATCCCGCCACTGCTGGTCGATGTCCGACCAGTCGTAGAAAGACGTCACGACGGTGGCCGCACCGTCGTCGGTGGGTTGCAGGCGGTACCCGTAGACGTGGCCGATCTGCGGCCGGATCTGGCCGAGGATGGTCCAGGCGATCAGCCGATCCGGCTCGAACTCGCTGATCTCGACCGTCACGTCGTACTTCCCCAACTGCGGGAAGTCGTTCAAGGACTCGCGATCCATGTGCACGACGAAACTATCACCCACAGCCTGTACCGGATCGCCGTCTGCGTCCTGCAGCATCCCCGACGAATCGATGGCGACGTGTCCCTGCGGGTCGCAGAGCAGCGCGAAGATGTCTGCGGCAGGAGCCGGGATGGTGCGTTCGGATTCGATGCGTTCGGTCACCCCGCTCACACTACGACTCCGCAATCAACCGATCAGCTTGGTCAGCCAGTTCGGATTCTGCAGGTCCACGCCCCCACTACCGTCCCAGACGAAGGGTGTGCCGTTGGCATTGAACCCGGCCAGTGACGCGCTGGCATTGGTGGCTTTGGTTTGGGCGGTGCCGAGATCGGCGCCCGACTTGATGCAGTTGGTCGCCGTGTTGTTGGCCCCGATGGTTTGCGCCAGATGCGCGAGCTCGGCGTCCGTCCGATCGGCGGGTGCGTTCTCCTGCGGCTGGAAGTCGCTGCCGAACAGGGCAGCGTAAAAACTGCTGTAGACCTTCGGATCATTCTGCGCCGCAACGCAATATGACGCCGCTACGGCGCGAGTCGAGTAGTTCTTGGTGTGCGACTGCTCGTCGAGGAAATTCAACAGGTGATATCGAACCGCGAGCTTCTTATTGTTCACCGCGGTGTCGATGTCGCTGGCGTAGGACCTGATGAAAGCACCGCAGGGCGGGCAGATCGGTTCGTTGAAGACGTCGATCGTTGCGACGGCCTCGGAGCTGCCGACGAAGACACCGTCATTGAGCACGTTCAGTTGTACCGCATCCGGGGCCGGCGGCGGCGTCGACGATTTGGGCGGTGAGCCTGGGTGCTTGGACTGGGAAAAGCCGACGATCAGCCCGCCCGCGACCGCGACGATCAGGGTTACCGCGAATCCGGCCCAGAACCACGGCTTACGCAGCAGGCCGGCCGGACGCGGCGGTGGTTGACCCCACGGCGGCGCGCCGGTGGCCGCGGCAGGCGTGGTTCCCCAGCCGTGCGTGCCGGCCCACCCCGGGCCTCCCTGGCCGGCTGCAGCCGGCTGCGTTCCGGGAGCGGCGGGTGGCCAGGTTGACCCTTGCGGTACCACAGGCGGTGGCGTAGCCGGGAAGCTTGCGGGCGTCTGACCGGCATATTGCGGCGGCACTTTGCCGACCTGACTGCGCTCGAGAATGTCGGCGGCACGGTCCTGGTCTGGTGTGGCCAGCGCCGCGTAGGCCGCTGCCGAGAGGTCACCGCAGGTGGGATAGCGATCGGCGGGATCCTTGGCCATACCGCGGGCGATCACCTCGTCGAAAGCCGCCGGAACACCCGGGCGCGCGACGCTGGGCCGCGGAACGGCCTGATTCAGGTGGGCGCCCATCACGCTGAGCTGGTCGCCCCGGTACGGCGGGGATCCGGCCAGGCACTCGTACAGCACACAGGCCAATGCGTAGATATCGGCCCGGTAGGTCACTTCGGCCTCGCCGAAACGCTCCGGCGCCATGTAGTACAGAGTTCCGACCGTGCTGCCGATCTGGGTGAGCTTCTCGTCGGTGCCGGCACTGGCGATGCCGAAATCGACCAGGTACGCGAAGTCGTCGGCGCTGACCAGTATGTTCTCCGGTTTGACGTCACGATGCGTCACACCTGCTGCGTGTGCGGCGTCCAGCGCTGCCCCGATCTGCCGAATGATCGCCACGGCGCGCGGCGGGGTGAGCGGGCCATAGCGCTTCAGGATGGCGGCCAGGTCTTTGCCGTCGATCAACCGCATGTCCACATACAACTGACCGTCGATCTCGCCGTAGTCGTGAATCGGCACCACATGCGGTTCCTGCAACCGTCCCGCGGTACGCGCCTCGCGTTGCATCCGGGTGCGGAAGACCGGGTCTTGCGACAGCGACTGTGACATCAGTTTGAGCGCGACGACCCGTTCCCGCACCGTGTCCTCGGCCTCGTATACGTCACCCATTCCGCCGCGCCCGACCAGGCGCCGCAACCGGTACGGACCGAATTGCGTCCCCACCCGCGAACCCTCGGACGTGTCTCCCATCGCCGACTCCTCACCCGCCTTTCGCGCAGCTAACCGATCCGAAGGCGCCTTCGCGCCCCCGACCATTACCTGCGTCGGACACGAGTACGCGGTGGCGTGCCAGGCATAAGGCTAATGGCTCCAGTAGGCGCTGGGCGCGCTTACCAGGGAGCCCACCCTTACCGAACACATAGCTGATTGCGCCTCTAGCAAGGGCAGCCTAAATTAAATTAGGTTATCCAAAGCTTAGTTTGGCCGTCGTCGACCCTGGCCCGCCAACCCGACCCACGAAAGGGCACCGATGACCGTGTGGATGGCGCTTCCGCCCGAGGTGCACTCCAGCCTGTTGAGCAGCGGACCGGGACCGCGCTCGCTGTTGGCCGCCGCATCGGGATGGGCCACCCTCAGTGCCGAGCTGACACAGGTCGCGACCGAGCTGTCGGCGATACTTGCCACCGTTCAGGGTGGAGCCTGGGATGGCCCCACGGCGGCGCGCTACACCGCGGGCCATGAGCCATACCTTGGTTGGCTGGTCCAGGCCAGTGCCAAGTGTGCCGGCGCGGCGGCGCAGCACGAGGCGGCCGCGACCGCCTATACCGCTGCGCTGGCGGCCATGCCGACCCTTGCCGAACTGACGGCCAATCACGCCCTGCACGGGATGCTGATCGCGACCAACTTCTTCGGCATCAATACGATCCCGATTGCACTGAACGAAGCCGACTATGCCCGCCTGTGGATGCAGGCCGCCACGACTATGGCCGCCTATCAAGCACTTTCGGCGTCCGCTGTGACCGCGGTGACGCCTACCGACACGGCGCCGCCGATCGGTACGGCCGAACCGGCCAAGTACCCGCCCACCGATCCCATCGAGGAGTTGCTGGCCTGGTCGGAGCACTTTTCCGGCATGTACCGGGCACTCAAGGGTCTGCTCACCAATCCCTTCGGCACGGTGGTGCAGATCATCACCGACTTCGCCATCAATCCGGCGACCGCGATGACCACCTGGCTTCCGCTGATCTACGTGTTCGCCTACGCCGCGACGTTCGCGCTGCTGGGATCGCCCATCTACAACGTCATCATGGCACCCGGCCTCGGTGCGCTGCCGCTCGCGATCGGCCTGTCCGCCCTGTGCGCACCTCCGGAGATCCCGGTGGGACTGGCCGACCATGCGCCGGTGCCTGCGGGTGCGCAACGCGTCATACCCGTAGCCGGCATCGCCCCGACGGCGTCTTTGACGGCGGGTGCCGCACCGGCAGTCAACCCTGCCCCGCCAGCGCCGGCGCCTGCCGCCTCCGCCACCGGCCCGCCCGGGCCATCCGGCGGGCCCACCTACCTCGTCGGCGGCGCGGGCCCCGGCCCGGTGGTCGGTCCCGCCGTGCGCGACCAGGCAACCGTGCGCGCCCCGGCGTCGCGGATCGCCGCCTCGTCCGTGGCCACGACCAGCTGCACAGGCCAGTCCCCCAGACGCCGCCGCGGCGACCTCGACAGTCGCGGCTACCGCGAGGAATACCTGACCATGGATGTCACGGCGGCTCTGGCCGGCCACTCGGATGCGGGTGCAGGACCGATCGGATTCACTGGCACGGCAACGAAATCCGGCATCGCAGCTGCCAGTGGGCTGATTACCGCCGACGGCAACTCGTTCACCGGCGCACCGACGGTGCCGATGACGCCGAGCACCTGGGACCCCGATGACACGAGCCGGCGGGCGTGAGAGCCGGGAATCACCGGGTCCGCTGTTGCGGCCGGCCCTCACGCCCGACGACGGTCTTTGCGAACGTCGTTCAGAGGATGTAGAGCATCTCCTGGTAGGTGGGCAGTGGCCAAAGGTCGTCGGCCACCACACCTTCCAACGCGTCGGCCGCTGCCCGCACCGCCTCCATCGCCGGCAGCAGCTGCTGCTGGGCGTGCTGAGCCTCCTCGAGCGCTGAGGTCGCTGATTGATCGCTCAGCGCGGTCTTCAACGTGACAAGTGCGGCGGTCAGGTCCGCGAGTGGAGCGGAAACCGCATGCAGCGCAACGGTGTCCGGTTCGACGCCGGCAGCCTTCAGCGTCGCGACATTCTGTGCAAGCTCGGTCTGGTAGCGAACGGCTGCCGGCAAGATGACCGTCGTCCCCATTTCCAGCGCCAGCTTGGCCTCCACCGCAATGGTCAGCGCGTACTGCTCCAACCGCACCTCATAACGGCTGTGCAACTCGCGCTCGCTGAAAACGCCGTATTTCTCGAAAACCTCGACCGCCTCCGGCTTGATCAGCTCCGGGATGGCGTCCAGCGTCGTTCTGAGGTTCGGCAGTCCACGCTCGGCCGCCTCGATCTGCCAGTTCTCCGAGTAGCCGTCGCCGTTGAACACCACCGCACCGTGCTCGGTGATGACGTCGGTGAGCAATTTCTGCACCGCGGCATCGAAATCCTCGCCGTTCTCGACGGCCCCTTCCAGAATTGTCGCCAGGTAGTCGAAAGAGTCGGCCATGATCGTGTTCAGGACGATCATGGGCACCGCGACCGTCTGCCCGGAGCCCGGGGCCCGGAACTCGAATCGGTTGCCGGTGAACGCGAATGGGCTGGTGCGGTTGCGGTCACCGGCGTCGGTGGGCAACGGGGGCAGCGTGTCCACACCAATGATCATCGTGCCCTTGCCTTTTGACGACGTGGCCGCGCCCTTGGCGATCTGCTCGAACACATCGGCGAGCTGCTCGCCGAGGAAGATCGAAATGATCGCGGGCGGCGCCTCGTTGGCCCCCAGCCGATGGTCGTTGGTGGCCGAGGCGACCGACACCCGCAGCAGCCCCGCGAACTTGTGCACGGCCCGGATCACCGCCGCGCAGAACACCAGGAATTGGGCGTTCTCGTGCGGCGTGTCACCCGGCACCAGCAGCGATCCCAACTCGGAGTTGCCCAGCGAGAAGTTCACGTGCTTGCCGGAGCCGTTCACCCCGGCGAACGGCTTCTCGTGAAACAGGCACTCCATCCCGTGCTTCTTGGCGATCGTCTTGAAAATCGTCATCAGCAGCTGCTGATGGTCAGAGGCGATGTTGGCCCGCTCGAACATCGGCGCCACCTCGAATTGGCCCGGAGCCACCTCGTTATGCCGCGTCTTGGCCGGAATGCCGAGTTTGAACAGCTCGCGCTCGGTGTCCATCATGAAGCCCAGGACACGCTCGGGCACGGCACCGAAGTAGTGGTCGTCGAATTCCTGACCCTTGGGCGGTTTCGCGCCGAACAGCGTGCGCCCGGCATTGATCAAGTCCGGTCGCGCCAGGAAGAAGTGCCGGTCGATCAGGAAGTACTCCTGCTCCGGCCCGCAGAAAGACACCACCTTGTTCAGGTCCTGATGACCGAACAGCGCCAGAATGCGCTCTGCATGAATGCCCATCGCCTGCTGGCTACGCAGCAGCGGAGTCTTGTAGTCCAGCGCCTCGCCGGTCATCGACACGAAAACCGTTGGGATGCATAGCGTGTTGCCGTTCGGGTTCTCCAGAATGTAGGCCGGGCTGGTGACGTCCCAGCCGGTATAGCCGCGTGCTTCGAAAGTGCTGCGCAGGCCGCCCGACGGGAAACTGGACGCATCTGGCTCACCCTGAATGAGCGTCTTGCCGGCAAACTCGGCAAGCGTCTGCCCGTCCGAGACAGGCTCGAGGAAACTGTCGTGCTTCTCGGCCGTCAGCCCGGTCATCGGGTAGAACACGTGCGCGTAGTGGGTGGCACCTCGTTCCAGCGCCCAGTCCTTCATCGCCACCGCCACCGTGTCGGCGACTGCGGGGTCCAGCTTGGCGCCCTTCTCGATGGTCGCCACGATCGACTTGTACACCGATTTGGGCAGCCGCGCCTGCATCTCGGCCTTGGTGAACACGTTGGAGCCGAAGACCTCGCCGGGGGCCTCGCCCGGTACAAAACTGATCGCCGGGGGTATGTATGCCTCGACATTGTTGATCGCCTGCAGGCGGACCGCGTTTCCGCTCAATTCAGTTCCTATCGCCATCTTGCTTTGAGGGGGTCCGTCGCTCATCGCTTGACGGACCCTAGACCGCCTCACCGTAGGGAGGTTCGATGGCGATCTTGTTACGCAGGCGTCAACGGTGGCGCAGCATTGGTTGCGAACGTGAGACGCGATGAATCGGGGATGTGACGTGCAGCAACTGAGCTGGAGCGACGACATGATGCTGCGGGCCGAAGGCCCGGCCACGCCGTTACAGATTCAGATGCTCCTGATCTACGACCCGTCGACCGCCCCGGGCGGCAAGGTGACTTTCAAAGGCATCTTGGCGGAACTCGACGCCAGGCTGCACCTCGCCGATGTTTTCCGGCGACGCCTGACCGAGCTGCCCGGCGGCCTGCACATGCCCTACTGGGTCGAGGATCCGAACTTCGACCTCGAGTACCACGTCCGCCACATCGGGCTGCCGCAACCCGGTGACTGGCGGCAGCTGTGCATCCAGGTCGCACGGCTGCACGCCCGGCAGATCGATCTGCGCCGTCCGCCGTGGGAGATCACCGTGATCGAGGGGTTGAACGCGGTGCCAGGGGTGCCAGCGGGCTGTTTTGCGATGGCGTTGAAGCTGCACCACTGCGCGGTCGACGGGATGGCGAGCGTTCAGATGATCGCGGCGCTGCACGACCTGGCTGCCGACAACCCCCGCCCGGCGGGACCGGATCGGCCGTGGCGCCCGGCGGCGCTGCCGTCGACCTCCGATCTGCTGTCGCGAACGGCGGTCAATGCGGCGCTGTACCCGGTACGGGCCGGCAAGGTCGTATTGTCGAGTGCACCGCAGCTGCTGCGAGGTCTGGCGGGTTTGCCGGGCAAGCTGGTGGGCGGCGTGATAAGCAGTGTCGCCGAAGGCAATCGGCCCACGTTCGCACCCAGGACCCGATTCAACCAGACGGCGTCACCGCACCGCGTGTTCGAGGCCCGGTTCCACGATCTCGCCGATTTCAAGAGGATCAAGGCGCGGGTGCCCGGCGCAACCGTCAACGACGTTGCGCTCGCCTACGTCGGCGGCGCCCTGCGCGAGTACCTCACCGGTCACGGCGAGCTGCCTGATGAGTCGCTCGTCGCAGCCTGCCCGATCTCGCTACGCGAAGCCGGCGATACGAGCAGCAGAGGAAACCTGCTGGCCGGCCGGCTGCAGCCACTTGCGACCGACGTCGCCGACCCGCTCGAGCGACTGGCCGCCATTGCCGAATCGACCGCGCAGAGCCGTTCCGAAGCCGAGCAGTCGAACAGGACGCAGATGCTGGAACTGGTGGCCACCTTGCCGACAGCGCTGCTCGGGGTGACCGCCAAGGCCGCCAGCGTGCTCCCCTTCTCCGGCCCGACCGTCGCCAACACGACCGTCACCAACGTTCCGGGACCGACCGTCCCGATCTACTTCCGCGGGGCGCGCCTGGTGCGCGCCGCCGGTCTGGGTCCGCTGATCGGCGGATTGAACCTCTGCCACGTGGTAGCCAGCTACGACGGGACTCTGTCGATCAGCGCCACCGCGGATCGCGACGCTCTGCCCGACCCTGCTTGGTATGCGCAGTGCATGGACAGCGCCTTCCGGGAACTGCTGGCCGCGGCGCGATAGCGTGCTCTGGTGACGACCGACGATCGGCCATCAAACCAATTGCGGCGCAGCCTCGGTGTGGGCGACGCGGTGGTGATCGGCCTCAGCTCGATGATCGGTGCGGGGATCTTCGCGGCGCTGACGCCGGCGGCGCGGGCGGCCGGGGCCGGTCTGTTGATCGGCTTGGCAACCGCGGGTGCACTGGCGTACTGCAACGCAACCTCGTCGGCACGGTTGGCCGCGCTCTATCCCGCCTCCGGGGGCACCTATGTCTACGGGCGGGAGCGCCTGGGCGAGTTCTGGGGGTTTCTCGCCGGCTGGGGATTCGTTATCGGCAAGACCGCCTCCTGTGCCGCGATGGCCCTGACAGTCGGGACATACGCATGGCCGGCCCACGCCCACGCCGTCGCGGTGGTCTCGGTGCTGGGCCTGACGGTCGTGAACTACCTGGGTGTGCAGAAGTCGACCTGGCTTGCCCGCAGCATCGTGGCCACCGTGCTGCTCGTCTTGGCAGCGGTCGTCGTGGCCTCGTTCGGCTTCGGCGGCGGTGACCTGGTCGCGCATCTGACGAGCTTTCCGGGCATCACGGTCGGCGGGGTTTTGCAGTCCGCGGGGCTGCTGTTCTTCGCGTTCGCCGGTTATGCCCGCATTGCCACGCTGGGCGAGGAAGTTCGCGACCCGGCCCGCTCCATTCCGCGGGCGATATCGATCGCGCTGGCGATCACTCTGGCCGTCTACACCACCGTCGCGGTGGCCGTACTGACGGTGCTCGGGCCGCAACGGCTCGCTTCGGCGGCCCGGCCCCTGGTGGAGGCGGTGCGCGCCACAGGTGCCGACTGGCTGGTGCCGGTGGTGGCGGTCGGCGCGGTACTGGCTGCGCTGGGGTCGTTGCTGTCGCTGCTGCTGGGGGTCTCCCGAACCACGCTGGCGATGGCGCGCGACCGCCACCTTCCGCGCCGGCTTGATGCCGTGCATCCGCGGTTCGCGGTGCCGCATCGCGCGGAGGTTGCGGTCGGGCTAGTGGCCGCGGCGTTGGCGGCGGCGGTTGATCTGCGCGGTGCAATCGGCTTCTCGTCGTTCGCGGTGCTGGTCTACTACGCGATCGCAAACGCGTCCGCCTTCACCCTGCGGCCCGACGAAGCTGCGCCGCCCAAGGTCATTCCGGTGGTCGGCGCACTGGGCTGCGTCGTCGTGGCATTCGCCCTGCCGTTGACATCGGTGATCGCGGGTACCGTGTTCCTCGCTCTGGGCGCGGTGGTGTTCTGGGTTCGACGCTTGGTGAGGCGAGATCGGTGAGCCTTCGCTTGCTGGCGTGACTCGCGCGGCTGCGGTTGGCTTGACCCCGTGATCGACGATCAGAGCGGCCGGCCTCACCCCTCCGAACCCCACCGAGAAGGTGAATCCGGCAGATTGAACTGGCTGCGAGCTGCGGTGCTCGGCGCCAACGACGGTGTGGTCTCGGTAGCCGGCCTCGTGGTCGGGGTTGCCGGATCCACCGCCGCCCGCGGGCCCATCTTCACCGCCGGACTGGCCGGCCTGGTCGCCGGCGCCGTATCGATGGCACTGGGCGAGTACGTCTCGGTGTCCAGTCAACGCGACAGTGAACGGGCGATGCTCGCCAAAGAGCGTCGCGAGCTGCGTGAAACGCCCGACACCGAGCTGGCCGAACTCACCGCCATCTATGAAGCCAAGGGCCTGACGCCTGGAACCGCGGAGCAGGTCGCGAGAGAACTGACCGCCCACAATGCGTTCGCTGCCCACGCGGAAGCCGAACTGAACCTCGATCCCGAGGAACTGACCAATCCGTGGCATGCCGCGGCGGCATCGGCCGGCTCCTTCGTCGCCGGCGCGCTCCTCCCCCTCGTCGCGATTCTCCTTCCTCCCGCCGCCTGGCGGGTACCGCTGACGTTCGTTGCGGTGCTGGTCGCCCTGGGTCTGGCCGGTGCGCTCAGCGCCGGGATCGGCGGCAGCAGTGTGCGCCGCGCAGTGCTGCGTGTCACGGTCGGCGGCGCCGCTGGACTTGCCCTCACCTACGGAATCGGTCACCTGTTCGGCACTGCGGTGACCTGACCTGCACGCTTAGGTCCCCACAGGAGAGGACCTTTGGCACGCGCGATTGCCCGGCTTGTTGAATAGCCTGGTCATCATGACGTATGAAAGCCAAGACCACGTCGGCGGCACCATTCTGTCCGCCCACGAATGCTGGGAGCTGCTGGCCGGCATTACGTTGGGCCGGTTGGTGACGGCCGTCGACGGTCGCCCCGAGATCTTTCCGGTCAACTACGTTGTGCAACGAAAGACGATTTTGTTCCGGACCGCCGGCGGCACCAAGTTGGTCAGCACGGCGATCAACAACAACGTGGTGTTCGAAGTGGACGACCACAACGTCGCCGAAGGCTGGAGCGTCATCATCAAGGGCACCGCACGTTCGGTGCGCAGCGACGAGGACATCGCTGAGGCCGAACGTGCGCACCTGCTGCCGTGGACGGACTCGGACAAAACGCATTATGTGCGGGTGATTCCCGAGTCGGTGACGGGCCGCCGGTTTCAGTTCAGCCCGCGGGCAACCCCGCACATCGCGGCGAGCACCGAAACCCGGTAGGACTCAGTCGCCGGTACGCGCGAAGGTCACCTCGACGTCGGTACTCGGGCAGGCGCTGCCGGTGATTTCCTCGTGACCATGACCGGCGAGTAGCGTGACCGGGTCTTGCAGCGGCTGCGGAAGGGTAAAGGGCACAACGATTCTCACGTGCGCCATGCCGCCCTTGTAGCACCTGCCGTCGAACTCCCGGTCGTAGGTCCACGTTCCGTCTGCGTAGAGCAGCACCATCGCGGTGGCCGGCGCGGTGTGGAAAAGGCTCAGGCACCGGGTGCCGGTGCGCAGGCAATCGGTCCGCACCGAGTAGTCGAGTTGCTCTTTGAAACCGTTGGGCTGGACCGATGTCTGATGGTAGTGCCCATGCAGGGCCGCCGCGGGGGAGGTCACCCGCGGCGGGAGTGCGGCGGGGTCGGGCAGGCTGTTGACGTCGGTGTCGCCGGTGCGGGTGAACGTCACGGTGCGTTTGTTGGCACACCCCTTGGCCATCGTCTGGGTGGCCTCACCGGCGAGTGAGCCGTCTGGCCGGGGCTGTAGCGAAATCGTCTCCCACACTTCACCTTCCACGTCGCCACAGGTGCTCGTGCCGACACCGGCCGCAACCCAGTTGCCGTCGACCTGGTCCCACTCCATGGTCGGCACCTGCATGGTGTCGCCGCCCTGTCGAGACGACGTCGCCACGCATCCGGCAGCTCCACACACCGAACGCACCGACCATGTTTCGGTACTCGGCGTCACTGCAACCGGGGCGGGCTGGCCATCGACACCGGTCACCACGCCGAATTCGACTTGATAGGAACCGGTGAACGGACCCGTGTTGGGTGCTGGTGCGGTGGTTGACGCAGCGGGAGCCTTTGCCGCCACACTCTCCTGATAGCGCGAGCTGAGCTTTTCCCCCGCATAGACACCGCCGCCGATCAGCAGTGCGATGCAGGCCACGGCGCCGATCACGATCCGTGTTCGACGGCCGCGCCGGTTGATGGGCAAGGCCGGCAGTGTGACGCTGGTAGAGGTGGGTGGGTACTCGAGGGCGGCTCCCGGAATCTGGCCGGCATAGGCATAGCTGGGAGCCGACTGCCGGGTCAGATGATCGGCGAATTCCTGGCAGCTGGCGAACCGGCGGGCCGGATCCTTGGCCATCGCGGTGGCGAACACCCAATCCAGCCCGACCAGGTCGGGGCGGGACTCCCCCAGTGAGGGCGGCGGGGCGCTGACATGCTGGCTGATCACCACTGCCGAATTGGGGTCGTCGAACGGCGGGGCTCCGGTCAGTAGATGAAAAGCAGTGCACGCCAACGCGTACTGATCTGCCCGGCCATCGACGTGCTCGCCGCGCAGCTGCTCGGGCGCGGAGTAGTTCACCGTGCCTACCGTCATGTTGGTCGCGGTGAGGCCGACCGCGTCATCGATGCGCCGTGCGATACCGAAATCGGCCAGGTAGATTCCCGGCGGGTGGTGGCCGTCCTCTTCGAGCAGAATGTTCGCCGGCTTCACGTCGCGATGCAGCAGGCCGCGACCATGGGCGTAGTCCAACGCCGACGCGACCGCAGCGATGATTCGCACTACATCGTTCAATGGCATTCCGCCAGAAAATCTTTCGCGTAGCATCCGGGACGCATCGGTGCCCGGTACATAGTCCATGGACAGCCAGAACTGGCCACCCTGCTCACCACGATCGTGGATCCGCACGATGTGCGGATGTGAAAGACTCGCCGCCAATTCGGCCTCGCGCTCGAACCGGGCGCGAGACACCGCGTCGGACCCGAACTGCGCCGGCAGTATCTTCAGCGCATTCTCCCGCGGTAACCGCGGGTGCGCGGCGAGATACACCGTGCCCATCCCACCGGCACCCAATACCCGAATGATTCTGAATCCGGCAAACATCTGGCCGGTCGTCAACGTCAGCGGGTGAGTGGTGTCCACGATGTCTGTCCTTCTGCGTTGCGGTGAACCCTGTCGGGGCCGCCGGATGTGGCCGGCACCCATACCGTGCCGCGCGACGCTTGCCACATCTTGTCGCAACTCTTGCCAAATTCTTGCCTCAGAGGCAGCGGCTACCGGCTCGGCGCCTCGCGCAGTCCGAACCGCTCATGGAGGCGCGCCAATGGTTTCGGTGCCCACCAGTTGATCCGGCCGAGCACGTGCATGAACGCCGGCACCAGCACCATGCGGACCAGCGTCGCGTCGGCCACCACGGCCACCGTCAAGCCGAAACCGAACAACCGCATGAAGGAAACCTGAGCGGCCATCAGCGCCGAAAACGAGATCGTCATGATCAGCGCCGCAGCGGTGATCACCCGCGCCGTGTGGGCCACCCCGAGTGCGACGCTCTCGTCATTGGCGCCCGGCCCCTGCTCGGATGCCAACCAGTACTCCCGGATTCGCGAGATCAGAAATACCTCGTAATCCATGGACAAGCCGAATGCGATGCAGAACAACAGAACCGGCAACTGAACACCCAGGCTGCCGGTGGCCGCCGTGCCGAGTCCGCCCAAGTGCCCTTCCTGGAAGATCCACACCAGCGCGCCGAACGCGGCCGTCAGCGACAGCGTGTTCATCAACACGGCTTTGACGGGCAACACCACGCTGCCAGTCAGGAGGAACACCAGCACCAGCGTGATAGCAGCAATGAGCGTGAGCACCAGCGGCAGGCGAGACGCGATGGCGTGCACGCTGTCCCGGTTGCTCTGGGCCAGACCGGTCAGCCACGCTGACTTGCCCTGCGGCGGGGGCACCGCGTGCAGCCGGTCCAGCTGAGTTGTTGAAGCGGTGGTGTACAGCGCAGCGGTGGTCCCGACGGTCAGAAACGCACTACCATCCCTGAGTCCGTAAGGCGCCGAGGGTGGACCGAACCGCTCGCCGTCGACGAAGGTGCCGCCCATCCAGGCCACCCACTTCACCTCCGGCACCCGCGACAGCCGAGCGGCATACGAATCCCATTCCACCGCACTGACAGCGGCCGCATCCGGCAACACGACGGTGATGTCCCCGCGGGCGGAGAATTGAGTGCGCAGCAGATCCCCCACCTGGCGTGCCGAAGCTGAGGTGGGCAGAATCCGATCATCCGCGAAGCCCCACCGGGCCCGGTGAAACGGTGAGCCCAACAGCAGCAGGATCGCAATGACCGCGAGACCGATGGGCACCGAGTGCCGCATCACCGTTTTCGTCCAGTCGTACCAAGACCACCCCTGCGACGACCTCTTACTGCCGGCAGTGCCCCAGAAGATCCGGCGCATCATCGGACGCACATCCCAGGCGTCCAGACGCTGATCCAGCAGCGTGATCGCCGCCGGCGTGACGGTGATCGCTGCCGCTGCGGCGAACACCACCACCGCGGTTCCCGCATACGCGAACGACTTCAGGAAATAGGGCGGGAAGAGCACCATCGTCGCCATGGACAGCGCGACCGTCATCGCTGAGAACAACACGGTGCGGCCCGCGGTGGCCATGGTGTGAACCAGCGCCGCCTCCCGAGAATGGCCGTCTGCCAGCTCGTCGCGGAATCGGCTGAGTATCAGCAACGTGTAGTCCACTGCCAGCGCCATGCCCATTGCGACCGACAGGTTCAAGGCGAAGATCGACACGTCAGTGAACAGGGTGATGGTGCGCAGCGCCGCCAGTGAACCCAGGATCGCGAACACGCCGACGGCCACCGGCAAGGCCGCCGCAACCAGGCCACCGAATACCCACACCAGCACCAGAAAGCTCAGTGGCAGTGCCACCGACTCCATGACCAACAGGTCCTGCTGAGTCTGCGCGTTCACCTGCCAATAGACGGTGGCGTCGCCGCCGGCCCGCACGGTGATCCCGTCGCGGTCGTGCACGAGTTCGTCGGCCAGTCGCCTGGCGTTGAGCGGCGCCTTGCTCTCGCCACCGGAGATGGCGGCCACGATGAGCCCGGTTTTCCCGTCGCTACTGAACAGCGCCGGAGCCGCTTCGGGCGGCGCCGTCCACGCCGACTGCACGTCGCTGACGTCGGGCGAATTCTTCAGCTGCCGAAAGAGATCGACACCGACAGCCTTGGCTCGGGGTTCGTTCGCGCCGGCCGGGGAGGTTACTGCGATCACCATGGTCATATCGCCCCGGCCGAATTTCTGCGACAGCAGCGCGGAGGCTCTGGACGACTCGGACCCGGGGTCGAGTCCCCCACCCCCGGAGAGATGTTCGACGACGGGGACGCCGAAGACTGCGGCACCGATCATGACCAGCGCCGCCACGGCGATGACCCGGCGCGGAAAGGCGATGGCCAGGCGACTGATCCGGTACAGCACGGCTTTTCCTCTCCTAATGCCGCACGAGTTCGTGTTCGATCAATTCGCGGTAGATGGGTGTGCGCATCAGCTCCGAATGTGTTCCGGTGGCTTGGATGCGACCCTGCTGCAGCACGAGGATCTGGTCGGCGTGGGTGACGGTGGAAAGCCGGTGGGCCACCACGAGCAGGCTGCGCCGACCTCGGGCGTGCAGGAGATTGGTCATCACGTCGTATTCGTTGGCGCGGTCGAGATGCGAGGTCGGTTCGTCCATCGCGATGAGCTGCGACCGGGACAGGAATGCCCTGGCCAGGGCCAGCCGCTGCCGCTGCCCACCGGACAGGCTGCGCCCGCGCTCCAGCACGGGGCTGTCGAGTTGTTCTGGCAGACGAGCGATTTCGTCGGCGATGTTCGCTTGCTCGAGGACGCGCCACAACTGCGGGTCGGTGGCAGCCGGGTCGGCAATGAGCAGGTTGTCACGGATGGTGCCGTGCAACACCGGAGCGTCCTGCTCCAGTAGCCCGAGCCGCCCGCGCAGGTCCCGCAGGGCCATGGTGCGAATATCCTGACCCTCCCATCGGATAGTTCCGGCGTCGGGGTCATGGAAGCGGCACAGCAGCGCGATGACGGTGGACTTCCCAGCGCCGGACGGACCGATCAGGGCGGTGATCTGATCGCGGCACAGCGTGAAGGAAACGTCCTCTAGCACAGCGCCTTCGGAACCGTAAGAGAAAGACACGTGATCGAACTCGACCAGCGGCGCGGCGTTGTCCGCTAGTCGCGCGGCGGACGGCAGCTTGGCGGTGCCCGGGCACAATGGTGGATCGCCTTCGGGTAGCTCGCGCATGGTCGCGACCAGATGTTGATGGGCTCCCGCGGCGGTGCGGAACGTGGCGAGCGCGGCAAAGCCGGCCGTGATGGGAAAAACCGCGTACATCGCGAATGCGAACAAACTGACGAATTGGCCTGCCGACAAGCCGCCGTCGGCGACGCGTCGACCGTCGATGACCATGATGGTCAGAAACGAGGCGGTGACACCGAGCCGAATCGCCATGACGTTTATCGCCGTCGACGCCGCAATCCGAACGCCCGATCGGTAGGCGGCCCGTGCGGCCACACCGATGAACTTCACTTCGCGGTCCTCGGCGCCGAACAGCTTCACCGTGCGGGCCGCGCCCAGCACCCGGTCCAGACCGGCCGTGTAGTCACTCAGCGCCACCTGGCGATTCAGTGAGTCACGCTGAATCCGGCCCAGCAGCGGGCTACCGGCCCCGAATGCGACTGCCATAACCGCCACCACCACGAACAGGGTGACCGCGTCGATCGACAGCATGAACACGGCGGCCCCGGTCAGCGTCAGCATTCCGAACGCGATATCACCGACCGCGCGCGGCATGTCGCGCAACTGACTCGCGTCGCTGGTTCCGCGGGCCAAGAGATCACCGTTCCGGCCACGGTCCAGGAGGCCGATCGGCAGCCGCACCACATGTTCGGTGAAGTCGGCGCGCAGCCGCAGCACGATCCTTTCACCGGTCCGGTCCAGGGCGAAGTGCCCAAGAGCCTCCAGCGAAAGCTGGCACACCAGGACGGCGAGCAGCAGGAGTGCCGACTGCAGGGGCATCGCGCCCGTGGTGGCACGGTCCACGAGGCGGCCGACCAGTAGCGGCTGCAAGAGGATGAGCGCGGTCGCGGCGCACAGCAGCGACATGCTCATCGTCATCGAGACCCGATACGGGCGAAGCAGACTCAGCATGGCGGCAAGTCTGAGTCGAGCAGTCCGAGCAGCTGCAGGTCGGTCACGTACTTGACGACGACCGCCGGCGAGATGTGGGGAATGTCCGGATCGTTCTTGTCGGGACCGATCTTGGCCTCGTGCACTGCGGCGCGGAATCGATCCGTCGGCGCGTACGAACCCTGTGTCGGTTCAAGCGGCTTGACATTCAACGGATTACGCGTCAGCAGCATTGGCAGCACGGAATGGCGGCGTAGCTTCTCCGGCAGCACCCGCAGGCCCGCCTCGAGCTGCCGCACCCACTCCCCGAAGTCGGCGATCCGCCGTAGCGGATAGCCGGCCTCGATCAGCCAGTCGACGTACTCGTCGAGTCCGATGCCGTCGTCGTGCGGATTCATCACGTGGTAGGTCTGAAACCCGCCCACACCGGAACCGACGATTTGGGCGCTGAGAGCTGCGATCGCCTCGGCGACGAATTTCACTGGCAAACCGTCGAAGTGGGCGCGTTGCCGGTTGCCCTCTCGGTCCGTCCGGTAGAACGATGCCGGCGCGATGCCGGCCGCGACCATGCTCAGCACCATCCGGCTGAACGTGTCGGAGAGGTTGAGTTGGCCCGCATAAGTGGTGTCCGCCAGGATCATGCCGCAGCGGAACACCGCGACCGGAAGCCCGCAGAGGTCGTTGACCTCACGCAACAGCACCTCGCCGGCCCACTTGCTGTTGCCATACCCGTTGGCCAGTTCCGAGCCAATGGTACGGCTGGGGCAGACAGCGCGGATATCGGCGTCTTCGGTGAAATGTGACGGTTCGACTTGTCTACCTACGTCTGCGGTGGACACGAAAGCGTAGGTCTTGAGCTTCGTCGTGACCGCCAGCCGGATGAGTTCGGCGGTACCCACCACATTGGGCCCGAACAGCTCGTGATAGGGCAGGGCAGCATTCACCACCGCCGCCGAATCCACGATCAGGTCAACGGTATCGGCCAGGCGTTGCCAGGCGTGCCGGTCCAGCCCGAAGTCGGTCTGGGCCTTGTCACCGGCAATGACCTCCAGATGATCGGCCGCCAACTCCTGGTAGAGCCGCAGCAGATGCGGATCACCGCTGTCGAAGAGCTCGTCCAGCCGACGTCGCGCGTCCAGGTCGGACTGACCTCGCACTAAGCAGATCAGTTTGCCGTCTTTGAGCTCCAGCTGCTGTAGCCACTCCAGCACCAGGTACCGCCCGACGAAACCGGTCGCACCGGTCAACAGGACAGTCCGCACGTCGGCGCTCGGACCGGGCAGGCCCGGCGACGTTCTCAGCGTGGCGGCGTCGATGAACTTGTCCAGGGTCAGATCTCGGGCGTATACCTCGGTGGCGGCCAGCCCGTGCACGGCCGCGTAGCGCGGATCGCCGCCGGCGCCGTCGCCCACCAGTCGGCTCAACCCTGCGACCGTCGGCGTATCGAACAAATTGCGCACCGCGAGCTGCCCGTTGAGGGCGTTGTTGATCACCGCAATCACCCGCATCGCCGAGATGCTGTCGCCGCCCAGGTCAAAGAATGATTCGTCGACACCGACCCGTTGCAGCCCGAGCACTTCGGCGAAGCTGTCCGCCAGAACTTCTTCCACGCGGGTGGCCGGGGCGCGGTACCGTGCCGCGTCGTGGTAGTCCGGCGCCGGAAGCGCACCGGTGTCGAGCTTCCCGTGCACCGTCAACGGGATTTCGTCGATTGCCACCACCGCGGCCGGCACCAGGTACGACGGCAGGCGGGCGGTCAACTCCGCGCGTGCGCGCGCCGGATCGGCGGTTCCGGTCAGGTAACCCACCAGGCGCCTGTCCCCGGGTCGGTCTTCGCGGACGGTCACCGCAGCGTGATCGACTCCGTCGAGGGCCGCCAGCGCCGCTTGTACTTCCCCGAGTTCGATGCGGTAACCGCGCATCTTGACCTGTTCGTCGGCACGCCCGGCGTAATGCAGCTGCCCCTCGGCGCTCCAGTAGGCGAGATCTCCGGTGCGGTACATCCGAGTTCCGGTTCCGCCGAACGGACATGCCACGAACCGCGACGCGGTCAGTTCCGGCCGGCGCCAATACCCCACGCCGACACCGTGTCCGGCGATGTAGAGTTCGCCCACCACACCGGCCGGCACCAGACGCATCCGTTCGTCCAGCACGAACAACGCCGCTCCCGACACGGGCGAACCTATCGGCGGCACGCCCGCTCTCAGCGGTGCACTCCTGGCCGCGTCAACCGTGGTCTCGGTCGGGCCGTAGGCGTTGATCATCAACCGGCCGTCCGCGGCCCAGCGATCCACCACTGCGGCCGGGCAGGCTTCGCCCCCGACCACCAGCGCCATGTTCTCCAGACCCGCCGGCGAAAGCATCTGCGCCGCAGACGGACTCAGGTCGAGAACGCTGACCCGTTCGGAAACCAGCACATCATGGAAGTCGGCCGGGGAGGCCATCACATGCTCGGGTACCACCACCAACCGGGCACCGCGCAACAAGGCACCCCAGATCTCCCACACCGAAACGTCGAAGGCGTAGGAGTGACACTGTGCCCATACCCCGGCCCTTGGCAACGCGTCATCCAGCGACGCCACCAATTGCACGACATTGTGATGGGTGACGGCAACGCCTTTGGGGACACCGGTGGTACCGGAGGTGTAGATGACGTAGGCGACATCCTGGGCCGACGGCGGCGGCAGGGCGGTGACAGGACTGCCCGCGATGTCGGGGGCGTCGACATCCACGATCGTCAGGTCGTGGCCGCCGAGTCTGCCGGCCAGTGCCTTTGTCGTGATGGCGACGATCGGTTGGGCGTCCTGGATCATGAACCGGACTCGCGGTTCCGGCAGCGCCGGGTCGATCGGCAGATACGCGGCACCGGTCTTGAGCACCGCCAGAATCGCCGCTATCGCCTGCGCGGATCTGGAAAATAGCAGCGCCACAACTGTTCCCGGGCCAGCACCGTGCCCGGCCAACAAATGCGACAGCTGATTCGCGATCTCATCCAGCTCGCGGTAGGTCATCGAGTCGCCGGCTGCGCTGACCGCTACCGCCTCGGGGGTGCGCGCGACCTCAGCCGCCCACAAGACCGGAATCGACACCGCGGCGGGCTCCGGTTGTCCCAGCACCGCCCGGTTACCCCACGCGGCGAGCCGGGCACGCTCAGGTCCATCGAGCACATCTATCGAGAACAACCGGCGCGTCGGGTCGGCGGTGATCGCCGCCAACAGACGTTGGAACCGCGCGATCATTGTGTCGATGTCCCCGGGGCCGAAGACGTCGGCGTCGAACTGCACCCGTAGGTCCAACTCGGAACCCGGCACGACCTGAATCGTCAACGGGTAGTGGGTGACATCGCGGCTGAAGCTCTGCGTGATGCGCAATTCATGGGCATCGAGCACCGCCGCGGTGTCGAGCGGATAGTTCTGGTACACGAAAAGCGTTTCGAACAGCAGGTTCTGACCGGCGATGCGATGAGTTTCACTGAGCGCCAGGTGCTGATGCTCCAGGGTGTTGTTGTGGGCGCATTGCAGTTGATCAATGAGTTCTACGGCGTTGGTGGCCGGTGTGATGGTGGCACGCACCGGCACGGTGTTGATGAACAGTCCCACCATCGTCTCCGCGCCGACCACCTCGGACGGCCGACCGGAAACCGTGGTGCCGAATACCACATCCTGGCGGCCGGTCTGCCGCATCAGCAGCAGGGCCCACGCGGCCTGCAGCACGATATTGAGCGTGGTGCGGCAGGAGCGCGCCAATTCGATGACCGCCGATGTGATTTCGGTAGTCAGCGTCAAGGACGCAGCACCTCGCCGCCCTGACTGCAACCGATGATGTGCGGCGACCAGGGTCGGTGTCTGGAAGCCGGTCAGCAACTCCTGCCAGGCCGCGCGGGCGGCGGGGATGTCTCGATCGGCCAGCCAGGTCACCAAACGGCGATAGGGCACGGGCGAGGCCAGCGGCTGCCCATAATAGGAGGCGAAGATCTCTCGCAGCAGGATCGGGAGCGACCAGCCGTCCAGCACGATGTGGTGATTGGTCAAGATGAAGCGGTGCTGCCGTTTGCCGGTGCGGATCAGGACCGCCCGGAAGGGCGGCGAGCTCGTCACGTCGCATACGGCGGCGCGTTCGGCGGTACAGCAGGGCTCGATCTGGTCGGTCTCGAGTTCCAGGTACTGCCACGGCACTTGTGGGTCGGCAGGGATGATCTGCACCGGTTCGTCGAACTTTTCGCTGAATCGGGCGCAGAGGTGGGGGTGCCGCGCAACCACCGTCTGGACCGCAGCGCGGAGGCGCTCCGGATCCAGGGTGCCACTCACCGTGAAGCCCAGTTGCACGGCGTAGACGTCGTCCCGTGCCGTCTCGGCGTGGAACAGCAGACCCCGCTGCAGGGGGGTCAGCGGCAACACGTCGGCGACGCGGTATTCCCGTTCCAACTGGTCGATCTGGTGCTGGCTCAACCGGGCGGGGGCGATGTCCGACGGCGTCAGCCCGCCCCCACCGGCGTCCACGTGTGCGCAGATGCCGGCCAGGGCTTCGAACCACAACCGGCTAAGCCGGGTGATCTGCGCCGTCTCGAGGGCAGACGTCGCCCATGTCCAGTCGGCCTGTAGGCGCGGCCCGTCCTGGGTGTCGCGGGTGCCGGCGTTGACCGCCACCGTGTGGGTCATCGGCATCGACACGCCGGTGGACGGCAACTCGCGCTGCACCGGCCGCCATCCGCCGACCTGATCAGGCGCGGAATTGCCAAGCCGACCAAGGTAATTGAATCCGATAGCCGGATCGGCGCCGGACAGTTCGACGTCCGCGTTGAGGTAGCGCAGGACGCCGAAGGTCAGCGGATGCGGCAGGGCGCGCAACTGTTCCTTGGCATCCTTGATGATCGCGCCCAGCGCCGTCGCGCCGGCCACCACCTGCGCCCAGTCCAACCCGGGCAACGCCAGTGCGACCGGGTACTTGGTGGTGAACCACCCGACCGTGCGTGACAGGTCGATGTCCGCAGCGAGTTCCTCGTGCCGTCCGTGCCCCTCGACGTCGATCCCGACCTGCGCATCGGTAACGCCGGAGAACTCAGCCCACGCCAGCCCGAAGGCGATCAACAGGATGTCTTGGACGCCGGCGTGAAACGCCGCCGGCACCCCACCGAGCAACATGCGGGTGTGCTCGGCATCCAGCGATGCCGACAGGTGACCGGCGGTGGCAAGAGTGTCCACCTCGGGGCGTACCGGCGGCACCACGGTTGGAACGGCGAGCACCCGCCGCCAGGCGGCCGCCTGGGCGACCACCTCGGGCCGGCTCGCGTACTGGCTTAGCAGGGTTGCCCACCGCCGGAACGACGTTCCCCCCGCCGGCAACGCCAACGGCTGCCCGTGACTGTGCTGCGCCCATGCGGTGATCAAGTCGCTCAGCAGGATTCGCCACGACACCCCGTCCACGGCCAGATGGTGGATGATCAACACCAGCTGCCGGGCGCCGGCGACCCACACCGCGCTCATCATCACACCTGCGGCCGGCCGCAGCCGCGACCGTGCTGCCACCACCGCGTCATCGGACCACTCGTCAACGCTCCGCAGGACACTCGTCGCGTTCACCGCACCCGGCTCCGAAACCGTCAGCGACCACTGGCCGGCGTCGTCAGCGACGAGCCGCGACCGCAGCATAGGATGCCGGTCCAGCAGGGCCTGCAGCGCCACCGCCACGTCAGCCTCGGCGACACCGGCAGGACCCTGCACCACCACCGCCTGACTGAACTGGTCGACGCTGCCGTCAAGACACTGCAACCAGCTCATGATCGGGGTGGCTGGAACAGGCCCGATGCCGTCGTCGACTACGCCCGCGCCGCCGTCGGCGACCGTGGTCACCCGGGCCACCCCGGCAACGGTTTGTTCGGCGAAGATGTCTCGGGGCTTACAGACCAGCCCGGCGGCGCGCGCCCTCGCCACCACCTGCATCGACAGGATGCTGTCGCCGCCCAGTTCGAAGAACGATTCGTCAACACCGACCCGCTGCAGCCCCAGCACCTCCGCGTAGATAACGGCCAGGATTTCTTCGACGGCGCCCGTGGGGGCACGGTAGGAGTTCCCGTCCTGATAATCGGGCATTGGCAAGGACTTTCGGTCCAGCTTGCCCGACGACGTCAGCGGAAACTCATCCAGCACCACGATGTGGGCCGGCACCATGTAGGCGGGCAGTCGCGCGCTCAACTCTCGGCGCACCGCGTTGATCGTGCTGTTGGTGTGCGGCTCGTTGGCGTGGGCGGTGCGCCGGTGAGTCTCGCCGGTCGGCCGGTAAACATCGGTCAGGCGTGACCGGCCGGGCAGGAATACGGCGTCGACGGTGCCGGGTTGGGCACCCCAGGTGACGGCGACGCGGTATCCGGCCGCCGCGCCGAGGCGGTGCAGGTGTTCGGGGTTGACGGTTTCGACCGCGGGTCCGGTCACCGCTTCGCGCAACGGGATTCCAGAGGCGAGAGCACGCTCGGTGTGGACGTCGGCGAACAGGCCGGCGCGCGGAATGCCGGTAACGCGAACCGCGGCAGGACGGTCGGACATCAATTGGGTGCTCAATTGGGCGGCATCGCTCCACGCCCAGGTGGGCGTGGTGGCCAGCGACCGCACCGGTGCCGGGGTCTTGTGGATGAGAACGTCATAGCGGTACCGGTTGAGCTCGTTGTCGGCCGATCCGCGTTTGACTTGGATGTCGAGCCCGGCGACCGAGTGGTGGCCGGCCGCCCAGCTGGTGAAAAATTCTGGGGCCAAAAGCAATTCGGACTCGCTGACGATGGCGCGGCGAACACGGCGGCGGATCTCGCCGGCATCGGCCGCGACATCGGTGAGTGCGACCGAGGTCTGGAACGCGGCCTGCAGAGTGTGGTTGCGGACGTCGCCGACGAACACGGCGCCGCCCGGTGCCAGCAGGTCCAGGGCGCTGTCGATGACGTCGGTCAGGTATCCCACGTTCGGGAAGTACTGGATGATCGAGTTGAGAATGATCGTGTCGAAATACGCATGCGGCAGGCCCGATGTCACGTGTGCGGGTTGAGCCAGCAGCCGGATGCGGTCACGCCACGGAACTTGCGCCTGCTCCAACGCGCGGGCGAGGTTGTCGATGGCGACCTGCGACATGTCTGTGGCGACGTATTCCTCGCAGTGCGGCGCGATGTGGGACAGCAGCAGACCCGAACCGGCGCCGATCTCCAGGACCCGTCGCGGCTGCAGAGCCAGGACCCGCTCCACGGTGACCGAACGCCACTCCCGCATCTGCTCGAGGGGAAGGGGTTCACCGGTGTAGCTGCTGTTCCAGCCGCGGAAATCCGCGCCGAAATCCGGCGCGGCCACCTCGCCGCCGTACAAGTCGTCGTAGAGATGTTGCCACTGTTCGACGATGTCGGCGTCCTGCCCGGCGTCTCGATCGGCTGCCGTGGTGGGCGAAAGGGTGACGTAGGCGAGCAGATGAGCGCCTCCGGAGGCGTTGCGCTGTGTGGTGACAACCGCCTGGTCGACCTGCGGGCAGGTCAACAACGCGTTCTGAATCTCACCGAGTTCGATGCGATACCCGCGTAGCTTGACCTGCTCATCGACCCGCCCGGCATAACGAAGCTGACCGTCGGGGCCCCACGAGGCCAGATCCCCGGTCCGGTACATCCGGGTCCCCGCCGGCCCGAACGGGCACGCCACAAACCGCGCCGCCGTCAATGGCGCCCGGCGCCAATACCCCACTCCCACAGCGCTGCCCGCCACATACAACTCCCCCACCACCCCCGGCGGGACCGGACGCAACCAGCCGTCCAGGACGAAAAAGGCCAAATGGCTCAGCGGGACGCCGATGGGGCTGACGGTGCGCTCGACATCGTCGGCGACGATCTGACGCAGCGACGCGTGCACCGTCGTCTCGGTGGTGCCGTACAGGTTCAGCAGGCGCGGTGACTCGGGGTGACTCTTCAGCCAGGCCCGAAGTCGTTGCGGTTCCAGCGCTTCCCCGGCGAACAGCACGGTCTCCAGTCGCAGTGACTGTCCCTGACCGTCGACCGCCTGCAGCGCGTAGAACGCCGACGGCGTCTGACTCAGCACGGCGACCTGTTCCGCGCAAAGCAGCGTGTGAAATTCTTCGGGTGCGCGAGTCACCGGCTCGGGCACCACCACCAAGCGGCCGCCGGACAACAGTGCACCGAAGATCTCACACACCGAGACGTCGAACGCCAGCGAATGCCAGTGCGACCACACCCGGCCCGCCGAGCCGAGGCTGTCGCCGAGCGAATCGAGCAGCTGCGTAACGTTGCGATGGCTGACGGCAACGCCTTTCGGAATCCCGGTGGTGCCCGATGTGTAGATGAGGTAGGCGACGTCCTCGGGGGCAGGCACGGTCAACGCGATCTCCGGTGCAGTGCCGGGACCGCCGACTGCACCGATGTCGATGATCGGCAGGTCATGGCCATCGAGCCGACTGGCCAGCGCAGCGGTGGTCACCGCGGCGACCGGGGCGGTGTCGTCGAGCATGAACGCGATGCGGGCCGCCGGCAGTGCCGGATCGATCGGCAGATAGGCCGCACCGGTCTTCAGGACAGCAAGAATCGCTGCGACTGCCTGCGCGGAGCGCGGAAACAGCAGCGCCACAAACGTTCCGGGGCACGCCCCGTTGCCGGCCAACAGGGACGCGAGTCGGTTCGCAGTGTCGTCGAGTTCGCGATAGGTCATCGAATCACCCTGGAAGCGCACCGCCACCGCCTCGGGTGTGCGTGCGACCTGAGCGGACCACAACACCGGAATCGACGCCGAGGCGGTAACCGGCCGACTCAGCGCCGACCGGTTGTCCCACTGCGTGAGCCGTTCCCGCTCACCGTCATCGAGTACATCCAGCGACGACAGCCGCCGTGCCGGGTCGGCGGTCATCGCTGTCAAGATCCGTTCGAAGCGACCGATCATCGCGTGGATGTCGGCGGTGTCGAACAGGTCAGTGTCGAATTCGACGCGCAGGCCCAGTTCGGGACCCGGAAGAGCCTGGAGCGTGAACGGGTAGTGGTTGTAGTCGTGCCTGGACATCTCGGTGATGTCCAAACCGTCAGCGCCCGCCAGCGCCGAGATATCCGTCGGAAAGTTCTGGTACACGAACAGCGTGTCGAAGAGTATGTCGTGGCCGGTGATGCGGTGTATCTCGCTCAGTGCCAGATGCTGATGGTCGAGGGTGTCGTGGTGGTCCGCGTGCAGCCGGCCGAGCAGGTCTGCGGCGGTGGTGCTCGGCGTGCAGATCGCACGCACCGGGACCGTGTTGATGAACAGGCCCACCAGCGAGTCGGCCCCGGCCACTTCGGCCGGACGCCCCGAGACGGTGGTGCCGAAGGCGACGTCATGCTGACCGGTCAGACAACTCAGCAGTTGTGAAAACGCCGCTTGCAGAACGGTGTTGACGGTGGTGTGGCACGAGCGCGCCAACTCGTTGACGGCTTGCGTGGTGGTGGCGGGCATCCGGAACAGCGTCGCGCGCCGCGGGCCGGGCCCCAAGCGGCCCGGCGTGCCGATCAGGGTGGGGGTGTCGAAGCCGCTCAGTGCCTGCCGCCAGGCTTCCTGGGCGGCCAAGCCGTCTCGATCAGCCAGCCAGGTCACAAAGCGCCGATAGGATCCGGGCGCTGCTAACCGCTGCCCCTGATAGGCGGCGAAGATCTCCCGCAACATGATCGGCATCGACCAGCCGTCGACGACGATGTGGTGATTGGTCAGCACAAGCCGGTGCCGTTGGTGGCCGGTGCGAATCAGCACCGCCCGGAAGGCCGGCGGATTGGCCAGGTCGCACACCGCGTCGCGTTCGGCGGCACACACCTGCCGGATCTGCTCATCGGTGTCGCGTTCCAGGTATTGCCACGGCAGCACCGGATCAGCCGGGATCAGCTGCACCGGTTCGTGGTCACAAAAGCGCGCCGCCAGATTCGGGTGCCGGGCGAGAACGGTCTGCACGGCATCGCGAAGCCGATCGGGGTCCAGCGCACCGGCGATCGCGAAATCCAGCTGCACCGCGTATACGTCGCCTCCGGTGGCGGCGGCGTGAAAGAGCAGCCCCTGCTGAACAGGGGTCAGCGGCAGCACATCGGCGATGCTGTACTGCGACTCCAGCTCGTCGATCTGCTGCTGACTCAACCGGGCCGGCACGATGTCCGACGGCGTCAACCCTCCCCCGCCACCGCGCACCTGCGCGCAGATGCCGGCCAGGGCCTCAAACCACAACTGGCTCAACCGTTGTACCTGCACATGGTCCAGCGCAGACGGCGCCCACATCCAGTCCGCATGCAGCGCAGGGCCGGCCTCGGTCTCTACGGTGAAGGCGTTGACCTCGACGGTGTGCGTCAGCGCCATCGACAGTCCCGCGTTGCTGTTTGCGGCACGGGTCCCGATGGACCAGGCTTCGTCGCCCGCCTTCGCGGCAGCGCCCAGGCGGCCAAGGTAGTTGAAGCCGATCGCCGGATCGGCGCCGGAAAGGTCGACATCACTGTTGAGATAGCGCAACAGACCGAAGGTGAGGGGATGCGGCACACAGCGCAGTTGTTCTTTGAGGTCCTTGATCGCCGACCCGAGCACCCGGTCGCCCGCCACCACCTGGGCCCAGGTCAGTCCCCCGACGGTCAGGGCGACCGGGTATCTGGTGGTGAACCAGCCCACCGTACGGGAGAGGTCCACCCCGGGCGCGATGTCGTCGTGACGTCCGTGCCCTTCGACGTCGACCGAGATCGGCGCCGCGCCGGCGCCCAGAAATTCGGCCCACGCCAAGCCGAATCCGATCAACAGAATGTCTTGCACGCCGGCGCGAAACGCCGTCGGCACCGCACCAAGCAGCATCCGGGTGGTGTCGGTGTCCAGGGCGACCGTGACGTGTCCGGCGGTGCCTAATGTGTCCACGTCGGGCCGCACCGGCGGCAGCGGCGTGGACGCGGCCAGGATCTGCCGCCACGAGGGGGCCGTGTCGATCACCGCCGGCGCCTGGGCGTGCTCGTTCAGCAAGGACGCCCACCGCTGAAACGAGGTGCCCGCCGGAGGCAGCGCCACCTCACACCCATCGCGCAGCTGACCCCAGGCGGTGTTGAGGTCGTGCAGCAGGATCCGCCACGACACCCCGTCGACGGCCAGGTGGTGAACGACCAACGCCAGCTGACCGGCATCGGCGCACCACTGTGCGCTCAGCATCCGGCCGGCCATCGGGTCCAATCGGGACCGGGCCTGCGCCAACGTCTTTGGCGTCACGTCGGCGACCCGTTGCAGGCAGCCACCGGCATCCGCCCCCGGTTCGGGCACCCACCAGCCGTCATCGTCGCCCCGCAACCGCAATATGGCGTGCCGGTCGATCAGGGCCTGCAGGATCGCCAGCACGTCGGTTTCGGTGACCCCGGACGGTGCCTGCAGCACCATCGTCTGATTGAACTGGTCGATCGCGCCGTGCTGACTCTGCAGCCAGCGCATGATCGGCGTGGGCACCAGTTCTCCGGTGCCTTCGTCGACCAGGTCGGCGTCACCGGCGGCCAGGACGGCGACGCGGGCGACCCCGGCGACTGTCTGCTCGACAAAGATGTCGCGTGGCCGGCACACCACGCCTGCGGCCCGGGCCCGGGAGACCACCTGCATCGCCAGGATGCTGTCGCCCCCGAGATCGAAAAACGGTTCGTCGACGCCGACGCGGTCGAGCCCGAGAACCTCGGCATAGATGACGGCCAGAATCTCCTCGGCGGCGCCGTCCGGCGCCCGGTAGTGGTCGGCGTCCTGGTATTCCGGTGCGGGCAGCGCGCGGGTGTCGAGTTTACCGTTGACCGTGAGCGGCAACGCTTTCAGCCCCACCACGGCGGCCGGCAACATGTAGGACGGCAACCGCTGCGCCAGCCGGTCACGTACCGAAGCCAGGTCGGGCGCCCCAGTGACGTATCCCACCAGACGCTTGTCGCCGGGACGGTCCTCACGCGCGACCACCACCGCCTGTTCGACGCCGCCGATCGCGGCCAGCTCCGCCTGCACCTCACCCAGTTCGATGCGGTAGCCCCGGATTTTGACCTGATCATCGGCGCGGCCGAGGTAATCCAGCTGTCCGTCGGCGCGCCATCGGACCAGATCACCAGTCCGATACATGCGTGAGCCGCATCCGCCGAACGGACAGGCCACGAAACGGGCCGCCGTCAAGCCCGGGCGCAGCCAGTACCCGACCCCCACTCCCCGGCCGGCTACGTAGAGTTCGCCGACCACCCCGGCGGGCACCGGGCGCAACCACTGGTCCAGCACGAACAGCGCCGCGCCCGATACCGGGAACCCGATCGGGGGCGGTCCGGAATCCGGCTGCAGCGGTGAACTCATCGCCGCATAGACAGTGGTCTCGGTAGGACCGTAGGCGTTGATGACCACCCGTCCCGGTGCCCATCGATTCACCAGCTCAGCCGGACAGGCCTCACCGCCCACCACCAACGCTGTCGACTCGAGTCCCTCGACCTCCAACATGCCTGCAGCAGATGGTGTTTGAGTGAGCACCTGGATGTGTTCGGCGGTCAGGAGGCAGTGGAAATCGTCTGGCGAGGCCGCCACGTCCTCGGGCACGATGACCAACCGGCCGCCGCGCAACAACGCACTCCAGATCTCCCACACCGAGACGTCGAACGAGTACGAGTGCCATTGGGTGGCCGCGAAGTTGACTGCCGGACTGCCCTTCTCGTCACGGCGATCGAAGAAGCCGGTGACCCGCAACAGCTGAGTGACGTTGTGATGGGTTATGGCAACGCCTTTCGGTACACCGGTGGTGCCCGAGGTGTAGATGAGATAGGCGAGTTGGTCGGGCGCCGGCATCGGCCGCGCGGTGCCGGGGTAGCTTTGAATATCGGGCGCGGCAACGTCGATCACCGGCACGCCGTGCGGTTCGAGCCGGTCGACCAGACCCGCGGTGGTGACCACGGCCACCGGAGCCGCGTCGGCGAGAATGAAACCGATTCGCTCCTGCGGCAGTGCCGGGTCGACGGGTAGGTAAGCGGCACCGGACTTCAGCACCGCCAGCATCGCAATGATCGCGTCGGCTGAACGCGACAACACCAGCGCCACCAGCGCTCCGCCGTGAGCACCGCGTACGGACAAGTAGTGCGCCAGCCGATTCGATGCCTGGTCGAGTTCGCGGTATGTCCACGATCGGCGCCCGCATGTCAACGCCACGGCCGACGGCGTGCGCCGCAGCTGCACCGCCCACGCCTCCGGAATCGACATGGCAGGAGGTGCGGGCTGGGTCAGCACGGCGCGGTTTCCCCACCGGTTCAGCCGGGCCTGCTCACCGACCGTAACCAGGTCTACCGATGACAATGGCCGGTTGGGGAAGGTGGTGACGGCAGTCAGCACCGTCTGCAGCCATCCCACGAGGGCGCCGACGGTGGCTGCATCGAAAACGTCGGCGCGGAAGACCACCGTCCCGCCGATCCCGGCGAGCTCACCGCCCTCGGTGCAGCGCTCGGCCAGCGAGAACGCCAAGTCCATTCGGGCGCTGCGGGTGTCGACTGGGATCGCAGTGACCTCGACGTCGCTCAGCCCGAGCTTGGGCGCAACGTTGTTCTGCCAGGCCAGCATTACCTGGATCAGCGGGTGATGGGTCAGTGAGCGGGCCGGGTTCAGGCGCTCGACCAGCACCTCGAATGGCACGTCCTGGTGCTCGTAAGCGGCGAGGGCACGCTCCCGCACCTGCGCGAGCAGGTCTGCGAAGCTTGGATTCCCGCAGAGGTCGACTCGCAGCACCAAGGTGTTGACGAAGAACCCGACCACCCCGTCCAGAGCCGGATCCCCGCGGCCCGCGATGGGAAAGCCCACCGCGACATCACGACTGCCGCTCAGCCTCGAGAGCAGCACTGCCAGCGCGGCCTGGACCACCATGAAGCTGGTCGCGCCGCATGCCCTGGCGATGTCGCGGACCCGCTGCGCCACAACGGCCGGCCAGTCGACGACAACGATGTCGCCGCGGTGCTCGGCCACCAGCGGGTAGGGGCGGTCGGTCGGCAGCTCCAGATGTGGCGGCAGCCCGGCCAGCGCCTGTTCCCAGTAGCGGAGCTGACCCGCCATCGGACTGCCGTCATCAGCCAGATCCCCGAGGCTGTCGCGCTGCCAGAGCGTGTAATCGACGTATTGCAATGGTAATTCAGCCCAGCCGGGCGGCTGTCCGGCGCACCGCGCAGCGTATGCCAGGCCCAGGTCAGCGGCCAGCACGCCGACCGACCAACCGTCACCGGCGATGTGATGCACCACCACCACCAGAATGTGTTCCTGGACCGATACCTGGAAAAGCTGAGCGCGCAAGGGCAGTTCGACCGTCAAGTCGAAAGGGTGGCACGCCGCGGCATCGATGGCCGCGCTCAGCCGGTCGGCCGAGAAGCTGGTCGCATCCACCGTGTGCCAGCCGAAGTCGGCCGACTCCAACGGGATAACTCTCTGCCGGGGCACGCCGTCAATCGAGCAGAATTTCGTACGCAGGCTCTCGTGCCGGCCGACTACGTCGGTCAGCGCCGAAGTCACCGCCTCGACGTTCAGCCGCCCGCGCAACCGCAGAGCCACCGGGATGTTGTAAACCGCGGAGGGGCCTTGGAATTGATCGATGATCCACAGCCGGTTCTGCGCGAACGACAGCGGGATGTCGGTCGGCCGCGGGAGCGCGGCCGGCGGCATCGACGGGCCGCCGCCGGCACAGATGAGCGGCGCCAGCTGGGTGATCGCCGGCGCATCGAAGAGGGTGCGCACCACCAGGCCGGCATCGAGGGCCGCGTTGATCGCGGCGACCAACCGCATGGCCAACAGTGAGTCGCCACCAATGTCGAAAAACGAGTCGCCGACACCGACCCGCTCGACCCCGAGCACATGGGCGTAAATCCCGGACAGGATCTCTTCGATCGGCGTCGCGGGAGCCCGGTAGCGATCGTCGTCGAAATAGGGCGGTGCGGGTAAGGCTTCGACGTCGAGCTTCCCGTTGATCGTCAGCGGCAGGGCGTCGAGAGCGATCACCGCGGCCGGCACCATGTAAGACGGCAGCCGCTCCGCCAATGTCGCGCGCAGGCCGGACGGGCCCACACCCCCGCCGACCGACTCGGTGACGTAAGCCACCAGACGTCTGTCTCCCGGCCGGTCCTCGCGGACCGCTACCGCTGCCTGCTTCACCCCATCGAGCCCGGCCAGCACCGCTTGAACTTCAGCCGGCTCGATGCGATACCCGCGCACCTTGACCTGCTCGTCCGCCCGCCCGACATACTGCAGCTGTCCGTCGTTGCGCCACAACACCAGATCGCCGGTGCCGTACATGCGCGACCCCGGGCGCCCGAAAGGGCAGGCCACGAACCGCGAGGCGGTCAACGCCGGGCGCCGCGGATACCCGTATGCCACCGCGGCACCGGCCACGTACAGCTCACCGGTCATCCCGGGCGCTACCGGACGCAGCCATTCGTCGAGCACGAACAAGGCCGCGCCGGGCACTGGCGACCCGATCGGCGGCGCTCCCGAACCTGGCTTCAGTGGCGCGCTCAGGGTGACATAGATCGTGGTTTCGGTGGGGCCGTAGGCGTTGATCATCAGCCGCCCCGCCGCCCACTGATCCACCACCTCGGCCTGGCAGGGCTCTCCACCCACCAGCAACGCTGCCGATTCCAATCCCTGCGCGGGAAACATCCCGATCGCCGAGGGTGTTTGAGTGAGCACGTTGACCTGCTCGGCCACCAGCAGATCGTGAAACTCGGCCGGTGAGCCGGCCAGCTCTTCGGGCACCACGACAAGTCGTCCGCCGCGCAGCAGCGCGCCCCAGATCTCCCACACCGAGAAATCGAACGCATACGAATGCCATTGCGACCAAACCTGTTCCGCCGAAGCCGGCAAGCCGCCGTCCAGCGACAGGATCAACTGGGTCAGGTTATGGTGGCTGACGGCAACACCTTTGGGCACACCCGTGGTACCCGAGGTGTAGATGACGTAGGCGATGTCGGATGGCGCCGGTTCCGCCGGGGCGCTGCCCGGATGCGATTGCAGCTGAACGGAATCGAGGTCGCTGATGTCGATGACCGGCAATCCGCGCCCGCTGAGCCTGGCGGCGAGGCCCGAGGTGGCGACGGCTGCGACGGGCGCGGCGTCATCGACGATGAAGTCCAGTCGCGGGCCGGGAAGGCCCGGGTCCAAGGGTAGGTACGCCGCGCCGGTCTTGAGCACCGCCAGGATGGCGATCACAGCCTGTGCCGAACGTTCGGCCAGCAGCGCGACGACCGATCCCGGTCCCACGCCGTAGTCATCGGACAACAGGTGCGCCAGCCGGTTCGATACGTCGTCGAGTGCGCGGTAGGTCCAGGCCCGTTCCCGGCAGTTGAGCGCGACGGCCGCAGGGGAACGCATCACCTGCGCCGACCACGCCCCCGGGATCGACATCGCGGGTGGCGCCGGCCGGGTCAGCGTCGCATGGTTGCCCCAGTGGGCCAGTCGTGCCGGCTCATCGGCGATCAGCAGATCCAGTGCCGACGTGCGTCGTCCCGGACGGGTGCCGACCTGCTCGAGCACCGTCGCCAGTCGCGCGATCAGCGCCTCGATCCTGGCGGTGTCGAATACGTCGGTGCGGAACTCGACCCGCCCGCCGATGCCGGCGAGCTCGCCGCTCTGGGTGAACCGCTCGATCAAGGAGAACGCGAGATCCACGCGGGCGGTGTGGGTATCGACGGGTAGGGGGGTGATCTGCAACTCGCCCGCGACCAGTCCCACCGTCGGGTCGTTGTTCTGCCAGTTCAACATCACCTGGATCAGTGGGTGATGGGTCCGCGATCGGGGCGGATTCAGTCGATCGACCAGTACCTCGAACGGCACGTCCTGGTGTTCGTAGGCGGCCAGGCTGCGCTCGCGCACTTGGGCGATCAGCTCACTGAAGCTGGGGTCGCCCTCCAGGTTGACCCGCAGCACCAAGGTGTTGACGAAGAAACCCACCAGGCCGTCGAGTGCCGGGTCACCGCGGCCGGCAATTGGGAATCCCACCGCCACATCGGGAGTCGAGGCGAGTCGCGACAGCAGCACTGCCAGGGCGGCCTGAACAACCATGAAGCTGGTCGCGTTGTGCTCGCGGGCCAGATCGCGAATTCGCTGCTGGAGCGAGGCCGGCCAGTCCACGGCGAGCTGGTCGCCGCGGTGGTCGGCGACCGGCGGATATGGGCGATCGGTCGGTATCTCCAGCCGCTGCGGCATACCGGCCAGTGCTTCTTCCCAGAAAGCCACCTGAGCCGCCAGGGGACTTTCCTGGTCGGACAGATCCCCGAGATTCTCCCGCTGCCACAGGGTGTAATCGATGTACTGCACCGGCAATTCGCCCCAAGTGGGAGCCTGTCCGTTGCACCGGCTGAGGTAGGCCGCGATCACATCGCCGGCGAGCACTCTGATCGACCAACCGTCTCCGGCGATATGGTGCACCACGACCACCAGCACATGGTCGTGTGCGCCGACGCGGAAAAGCCTTGTCCATAGAGGGATCCGGCTGGCGAGATCGAACCCGTGGCGCGCCGTTTCCTCGATGGCGCGATCCAGCTGCCCGGCCGGCCAACCCGTCGCATCCACCACCTGCCATCCGAAATCGGCACTCGCGCCGGGTAGGACGACCTGCCTGGGCATCCCGTCGACCGCCGGGAACACCGTGCGCAGGGCTTCGTGGCGGCGCACCACGTCGGTCATTGCGGTGCCCAGCGCCCGCTCATCAAGGTGGCCGCACAGCCGCAACGCGACGGCACTGTTGTATACCGGCGAGGAACCCTGCAGCTGGTCGATGAACCACAACCGGTTCTGCGCGTACGACAACGGCACGACCGCAGGTCGCGGCCTGGCCTGCAGTGGCCGGAGCCGCCCCGACTCCCCGGCGATGCGCGATGCCAGCTCCCTTGCCGTCGGCGCGTCGAACAGGGTACCTACCCGCAGATCGGCGTTCAGGGCCGCGTTGACGGCCACGATCACGCGCATCGCCGACAGCGAATCCCCGCCGAGGTCGAAGAACGACTCGTCGGCGCGCACGCCCGCCACGCCCAATACAGCGGCGTAGATGCCGGTCAGAACCTGTTCGACCGAGTTTTCGCCGGAGTCGCCGTGCCGGCTTTCCGGTGCCTGCTGGGCACCGGTATTGAGTTCGCCCTCAAGTGTTGTCATGGTGCCGCCGGCTTCCAGACGGCTTGTCCATCAGCGGCCGGCGTCCTGCGCCAACCTGTCGCGCAGACTCTTGGGCCGGATGTCGGTCCAGTTCTGCTCCACGTACTCCAGGCAGGCGCCCCGGTCCGCCACGCCGTACACCACGCGCCAACCGGCGGGCACATCGGCGAATTCCGGCCAAAGGCTGTGCTGCTCCTCGTCGTTGACGAGTACATAGAAGCGGCCATTGTCATCATCGAATGGATTAGTACTCACTCGTACTCCTAACACCGAAAGGAGATGGGTCAATGGCCGAAACAGCGAGCGCCGGACCGTTGCGCACGCCACGGACCGGCGTCGTCAACATAGCACCAGCAACGTGGGATTCGCGGCCAGATGCGCAGCCCGATGCCGGTTCTGTTTCCGGCCGGCAAAACGGCAGTGACGAGGCGCCGGTGGTGCCCATGTGCCTCTCCTCCGATCCCTGCGCTCGAGTCCGATTCCGTCAATTGCGCTGTCCCGTGACGCTCCCGATCAAGGCCGACCGACCCACACCACATACAGTGCGCCACAACGCTTGCCACAATTTCGCGAAGTTCTTGCGGATTTCTTGCGGGTCCTGCCGTCAACCCGGTCCCGGCCGGCTGGACCGGGACCAAGCAGAAATAGGCTGTCAAGAGCCCTGTTCGGACCTGCCGCGGCAGACTCGCACTTGAGGAGCGAACCATGTCAACGCCCTACAAGTACCTGCAAGCAGCACTCCTGCTCTTCGGCTCGGTCATGATTCTGCTCTATCCACTGGCCGTCGTCTGGCCGTCGGGGTGGGCCTGGCATCCCGGGCCGCCGTATCAATCGGACTACTTCATGATGATCGTCGGCCTGTACGCCACGCTTGGTGTGTTCCTGATCGCCGCCGCCCGCCGCCCCGAGCGCCATCTGAGCTTGATCTGGTTCGCCGTGTCGTCCAGCGTCGTCCACGCGGCGATCATGGCGGTGCAGGCGTTTCACGAAGCCCACCAGATCGGACACCTGTGGGGAGATGTGGCGGCACTGCTCCTGGCCGCCGTGGTATTGGCAGTGTTGGTTCGGGCATCGGGCATCAACCGGTCGGCCGCTGCGTCGCGCTAGCGGCCCCCGACACGGCCCGGAGGGGCCGGAGGTAGCGTTCGACCCGTGCAGGTCGACGTGATGACAGTCCCGCTGCCGCTGGCCCAGATCGGCGCCATCGCCGGACGCACTCAAGCAGCCGGCTTCTCCGGCCTTCTCTTCACCGAGACCGGTCGCACGGCTTATCTGAATGCCGCGGTGGCGTCGCAGGCCGCCCCCGGTTTGGAGTTGTCGACCGGCGTCGCCGTCGCCTTCCCACGCAGTCCATTCGTCACGGCCGCAACAGCCTGGGAACTGCAAGAAGCGACGAACGGCAACTTCCGGCTTGGTCTGGGCACCCAGGTTCGCACCCATGTGGTGCGGCGCTACGGGATGCCCTTCGAACATCCCGGACCACGCCTGCGCGACTACGTGCGCGCCGTCAAGGCGTGTTTCGCGGCATTCCGAACGGGCAGACTCGATCACCACGGCGAGTTCTACGACCTAGATTTCATCACCCCGCAGTGGAGCGCCGGTCCCATCGACGCGCCCGATCCGAAAGTCGACGTGGCCGCGGTCAACCCGTGGATGTTGCGCATGGCGGGAGAGGTTGCCGACGGAGTTCACATCCATCCGCTGGGCGAACCCGGTTATCTGTCGCGCCATGTTGGACCGAACATCGCCGCCGGGTCGGTGAAGGCGGGCCGTAGCGCGTCCGATATCGCGGTGATCGTTCCGGTCATGACAATCGTCGGTGAAACCGACGAAGAGCGCCATAACGACCGTGAACTTGTGCGGGCCAGTCTCAGCTTTTACGCCAGCACCCCCAACTACGCCTTCATCCTGGACGAAGCCGGATTCGAGGGCACCACCGCGCGCATCCGGGAGAAACAGAAAGCCGGTGACGTCAAAGGAATGGCGGCGCAGATCACCGACGAGCACATTGCGGTATTTGCCACCGAGTCGACCTGGGACGGCTTGGCGGATGCGCTGCTCGACAAGTACGACGGCGCCGCCACCCGCATCGTGTTGTACAACGCCCTGAGCGATCCGGCCCGGTTCGAGCGATACGGAGAAGTCGCTCAACGCCTTTCGGGTGGCAAACGCTAACGCCGCGCGCCGGGACCCGCCGCCCGGGAGGGGTTCGTCGCACCGGCCGATAGGCTGAGGTCATAGACACCCTGTGTTCTCCGAGAGGTGGCGATATGCCTGCACCGTCAGCCGAGGTCTTCGACCGCTTGCGTCAGCTCGCAGCGATCAAAGACGTCACCGAACGTCCCACCAAGACGATCGACGAAGTCTTCACCGGCAAACCCCTGACCACCATCCCGGTCGGCACGGCCGACGATGTCGCCGCCGCGTTCGCCCAGGCGCGCGCGGCGCAGGTCGAGTGGGCCCAGCGTCCGGTCGCCGAGCGCATCGAGATCATCCGCCGCTACCGCGACCTGGTGATTCACCATCGCGAATTCTTGATGGACCTGCTGCAGGCCGAAGCCGGCAAGGCCCGGTGGGCGGCGCAGGAGGAGATCGTCGACCTGATGGCGAATGCGAACTACTACGTGCGCGTCACCGCCAAACTGCTCAAACCAAAAAAGGTGCAGGCGCTGCTACCTGCCATCGGCAAGACGACGGTGGGCTTCCAGCCCAAGGGTGTGGTCGGGGTGATCTCGCCCTGGAATTACCCGATGACGCTGACTGCATCGGATTCCGTGCCGGCGCTGCTGGCCGGCAACGCGGTGGTACTCAAGCCGGACAGCCAGACTCCCTACTGCGCCCTGGCCTGCGCCGAACTGTTGTACGAAGCCGGCCTGCCCCGGGCGCTGTACGCGATCGTGCCCGGTCCCGGCTCGGTGGTCGGAACGGCGATCATCGAGAACTGCGACTACCTGATGTTCACCGGGTCCTCCGAGACCGGCAGCCATCTCGCCGAGCAGGCGGGCCGGCGGCTGATCGGTTTCTCCGCCGAACTCGGCGGCAAGAACGCCATGATCATCACGCGGGGAGCGAACCTGGACAAGGCGGCCAAGGCGGCCATCCGCGCATGTTTCTCCAACGCGGGCCAGTTGTGCATCTCCATCGAGAGGATCTACGTCGAGAAGGACATCGCCGACGAATTCACCCGCAAGTTCGGCGAAGCCGTGCGCAACATGAAGCTGGGGACCGCTTACGACTTCTCCGTCGACATGGGCAGCCTGATCTCCGAAGACCAGCTCAAGGCGGTTTCCAGTCACGTGGAGGACGCAACGTCGAAAGGCGCCAAGGTGATTGCGGGCGGCAAGCCCCGACCCGACGTCGGTCCGCTGTTCTACGAGCCGACCGTGCTCACCGACGTCACGCCGGAGATGGAGTGCGCGGCCAACGAGACGTTCGGTCCGCTGGTCTCCATCTATCCGGTGGCTGACGTCGACGAAGCCGTGGAGAAGGCGAACGACACCGAGTACGGCCTCAACGCCAGCGTCTGGGCCCGCACACCCGCCGAGGGTCAGCAGATTGCCGCCCGGCTGCGTTCGGGAACAGTGAATGTCGACGAGGGTTACGCATTCGCCTGGGGCAGCCTCAGCGCACCGATGGGCGGGATGGGCCGGTCCGGTGTCGGCCGCCGGCACGGGCCCGAAGGGCTGTTGAAGTACACCGAATCGCAGACGATCGCGACCGCGCGGGTATTCAATCTCGACCCACCGTTCGGATTACCATCGACCCTCTGGCAGAAGTCGCTGCTGCCCATCGTGCGCACCGTGATGAAGCTTCCAGGCCGGAACTGACCAAGGATTTCGGCCGACAACGAAGCGAAGAGTGCCACATACGTCCCACCCGACACTAGAGTGCTGAGGGTGGGCAAAGACGCCGAAGCGAAAGGCTGGGGCCGCTGGTTGGCAATCGCGGCTTCGCTGGTGCTCGCCGGCGGAATGATTTATGCCCAGGACACCAAGCCGATCACTCCGTGCTGCGCTGACAGCCCCTCGGCGGCAGCACCCCCGGCAACCCAGTCGGCGACACCGTCGGTGGCCGCGCCGCAAACCGCCAGCGCGGCAGAGGTGGCAATGCTGGCGGGCAACGCACCGGTGATGGCCCAGGACTTCCAGATCGCGTTGCCTGCCGGCATCGCTCCGGAGCAGGGGCTGCAGATCAAGACCATTTGGGCCGCCCGCGTCATCGAACTGCTGTTTCCCGAGATCAAGACCATCGGCGGGTTCCGGCAGGACGCCTTGCGTTGGCACCCCAGCGGTCTGGCGATCGACGTGATGATTCCGAACCACGAGAGCCCCGAGGGAATTGCGCTGGGCAACCAGATCGCCGGGTTGGCGCTGGCCAACGCCAAACGCTGGGGAATCGACCATGTGATCTGGCGGCAGAAGATCTATCTGGGCCCCGCGTCAGGCGCCTGGACCGCCGACCTGGGCAACGAAACGGCCAACCACTACGACCATGTGCACATCGCCACCAACGGCGGCGGGTATCCGACCGGGCGCGAAACATATTTCATTGCGTCGATGAATCCGGCGCCGCCGAACTGACCAAATCACCCCCGCATTCGCCCAGAGCCCTGTTGGAGCCGATGGGCGAACCGGTCGGCCCGGCGCGCCGCTTCGCTACCCTGGCCTGAAATGGGAGAAGTCAGCGGATGGCTGCGGAAGCTATGGATGTGCATGGCCGTCTCGCCGGTTGCGGCGACCGCCGTCTGTTTCTCAGCCCCACCGCCGCCGACCGGCATCGAACCCGCGCGGACCCGGCCCGTGACGTATGTGGCGCTCGGCGATTCGGCGGCAGCCGCCCCACTGGTGCCCGACGCCGCTGACCCGCCAGGGTGCTTCAGATCGACGAACGATTATCCCGCGGTGCTGGCGCGCCGCATCGGCGCGGCCAATTTCGTCGACGTGAGCTGTAGCGGTGCCACGGTTGCCGATATCACCGATCGCGCACAACGCACCAGCGGTGGGGATGTCCCCCGACAGATCGAAGCCATTACCGGCGATACGGAGTTGATCACCATCACGATCGGCGGCAACGACGTCGGGCTGGCGAGTAGCGCGGCCCAGTGCCGCAGGAATTCCCTTGCCCAGCCGCCCTGCTTTGCGGCGTTCACCTCAGCCGGCAGTGATCGATTCAGCGCCGCCATCCGCCGACAGCTACCGCAGTGGGAAACCATGATCGGTGCCGTGCGGGCCAGGGCCCCGCACGCACGTGTCGTCCTCGTCGGCTACGCAACCTATATAAGGCCGGGTGGGTGCTTCGGACGGCAGCCGATCAACCCGGCGGACGCCGACTACTTTCAGGCCAAAGTCGACGAAATCGACGACCAGCAGCGGGCATTGGCCGCTCGGCTGGCGATTGACTTCTTCGACACGCGCCCGGTTTCGGCAGGGCACGATATGTGTGCTCCACCCGATGACCGGTACATCGAAGGATTCGAACTCTCGCACCTTGCAGCCCCGTTGCACCCCAACGCTTCGGGAGCCGAGGCGGTAGGCACCGCGCTCGCCGGCCAACTGGACATCAGCGCTGGTGCCCAGGAGTCGGGGCGGTCCAACTGACCATTGTGACGCCACCCGGGAACGTCACCGGTGCCGCCGCCGGCGCGAATCCGGAAAGGACCGTGCCGGCCGGGAAAAGGCGACGACCGCCGCCCTGGACGCAGGGGTAGACGAAAAGCCGGTACTCATCGACCAATTCCGCGGCGATCAGGGTGTGGCACAGCGTGATGCTGCCGGTCGCCACGATGTCGCCGCCCGGTGCCGCCTTGAGCATCTTGACCTGTTCCGTCGGGTCGCCGCACAACACGGTCGAGTTGCGCCACTGCGGTTCGCCGATCGTGGAGGAGACGACGTACTTGGCGACGCCGTTGATGTAGTCCGCGACGCCGGTGCGGTCGTTGGTCTGGTGCGGCCAGTATGCCCGGAAGTCCTCGAACGTCCGCCTGCCCAGCAGGAGAGCGTCGGCGGTCTCGTCCTGGTGACGCAACTCCGCCGCCAGTTCGTCGTCGTGTGCCTGCGGGTCGAACCAGTCCCCCAGCATTTCGATAGAGCCGTCAAGGGTGATGTTCTGAGTGATGATCAGGGACGCATATCGATGTCGACTCGGCGAACGCGTAATGCTAACCGCGGATGCTTTCACCAGCTGGTCGGCGGACCGCCGTCGACGGTGCGACCCAGCAGGTCTTGTTCGAGGAACCGCCGGAAGACGGGCGCCAGCTGCCGGGCGACGAACTCATGGCGGTCACCGAGCCGGTCTCCCACCTGAAAAACCTCGTTGATGATGGCACGCCGTGGCACTTCCGCACGTACCTCGTCGCCGAACTCCCGGTACACCGTTTCCCGGATCGACTGTTCGATGCCGTTGCGGCTGTCGAAGCCGGACAGGACGACCCCACACCACTTGAGCGGATGAGTACGTTGGATGCGCTCGACCCTGTTGCGCGCCTCGACGGCCTTACGTACCGCGTCGCCGGTCGGAGCGATCGGCGCGTACGCCACATCGGCCAGATGCATGGCCAGCGCTTCCAGCGAACCCGTGCGGCCTCCGGTGTCGATCAGTATCAGCTCATATCGGTCGAACACCCCGGCGGCGGTGAAGATGCCGCGCAACAAACCGGTGTCCGAAACACCGACCCCGGCGACCCGGGTCAACGACGCGCCGGCCGGCAACAACTCGACGTGGGGCCACTTGGTCTCGATGATCTCTTCATCGACACGTTTCGCTGCGGCGCCGGGATCTCCCCAGAAGTTGATGCCCGCGTCCTCCAGGACCGAGCCCAGACCCGTGGAATGCTGGGACACCCCGAAGTGATTGGACAGGTTGCGCTCGGGATCCGCATCGACCAGCAACGTCGAGATGTCCAGCCGCGACGCCTCCCCCGCCAGCAACTTCTGCCACAAAGTCTTGGCTGTTCCGCCTTTACCCGAGAGCACCACGGCCGACACGGCTGCCAACTACCTCGCCTCACCTTCCGGTATCTCTGGCCGGCAACTTACCGCCCAGCCAGGGTGGTTGCGGCGGGCCCGCGGCTGCGAGCCACGGCAGGCCAACTCGCCGCGCGCTGCGTGGCCGGCGTTCAGCAAGCATAGTCACGGCCGGATGCCGGAAGGACAACGCTGGAACTAGTACAGGTGGCCGCGTACCCGATTCGCCGGGTGTGACGCCATCTCTGTGACGACAGAGCGGCCGTGCCCGCGAGGGGACTCCTGCGCTGCAGCCAGTAGCGCCTGAACCGAGTCAGCGATACCGGTGGCAATACCGTCGACGCCGGGCACATTGTCAGGGCATGCGCAAACGCTCACGTCCAGCTCCGCACCCCGAGCCGTGAACGCGATATTGAGCCCGCTGGAGTCGACCAGTGGCGCCAAGGTGTACATGCCGGCGACCTTCGCTCCGGCACAATAGGCCGGGGCGGGCCCCACGGCGCTGTAGGAGACACTGCCGTGACTGATCGGCCTGAACTGACGCCGCAAGCCCGACCGACTGTAGAGCTGCATCGCGGCCTGACTCACGGTTGGCGGAACCAGCGCGGCGATCGCTGCGAGATTCGTTGCAGCGTAGACAGTTTCGTCTGTGCTGCGTCGGATGGCGTTGAGCCTTTCGGTGGCGGTGTGAAGGTTGGCCAGAATCTGAACCGGATCGTCCAGATGCACCGGAATCCGGAGTCGCCCGGCAGTCAGGGCCCGGCTTACTCGTGGGGGGTTGCTGTCCGGCGACTCGAACGGTATTCGCATCGACAGAGGAGCGTCGGGCACCCGGTCGTGCCGCTGCAGCCAGGCGCGCAGCGACATTGTGCATGCGGCGAGCACCACATTGGTGACGCTGCCACCGAACGCGTTGCTCACCGCCCGCGCGTCTTCCACCGAGAGCGACGCGAAAGCGACGGCGCGTCGTTTGGTCAGCGGCGCGTTGAACAGGGTCTGCGGTGGAGGTCGACTGCTCGATGACGCTGCCGGAGTTGTCTGACGTCGCGGGCCGCCGGACAACCGACCGCGGATGGAGCGCAACGCACCCGACACCGTCTCGGCGAGCAGCCACATGCCGGTGACCTGGTTCTCGACGGCCTCGATGATCGCATCAAGAACCAATTCGCCGACCGGCGGCGCCGGACCGAGGCTGGGCTCGATCGGCAGATTGTCGGCGGCGCCGACGTGTGGCCTGGGACTGAGCAGCCTCGCGAAAACCGACGACGCCCCTGCGGAACCGGCATTCAAGGCAGCTGACATCTTGACCGCCAGAGCCCAACGGCCTCCCGCGAGACCGTCGACCGTCCACGCTTCCCACAACCGCTCGCGGCTGTCGTGTCGCGCAGCGGTCAAATCGACTATCAGCTCGGCGAGTTCGGACTGGCCGCCCGGAGCCCGCACCGTCGCGCGATGAATTTGCGGCGAAGGGTCATAGTCGGCGATTTCCGCCCAGACGGGGTGTCCGATACCCAACGGCTTTGTGATCAGACGCCCACGGAAGTGCGCCAGTTGCGACAACGACGCGCCGACCAGGCGGTGCAACCGCTCGTGGCTGAGCTGATCGGCGGCGTCGAGAAGGATCAGCGCAACGGTGTGCGCCGGGGTACTCGAACTCTGTGTATGCAGCGACAGCGCATCGGGCCCCGACAACCGCGTAACCAAGTCACCCTCCCTCTCGATCGAAAACGTCTGAATCCGAAAACTTCTGAGCTAGGACGACGCACGTTGCAGCGGCCCTGTGCTGAGTACCCACTTCGCCCGCAGCACATGTTGTGTCGATTGAGGAAGGCGCCACGCTCCCGTTCAAATCATTCGGTCCCGAAACGCCACGACCCAGAACGGGCGCGGGCGGCATGCCGACGACGTGCACTAACGGTACTGCAGATCGAGGGTGCACACACTGGCCCCGGCACGCAATGCGCCGGTCGTCGACCTGTGTCGCGGCGGACGGCAAGCACCCATCTGCTGCGGCGACGTCGTGCGTCGGGTTGCAGCGACTCGGGAGTACCCTTGGGAACTATCGGCGATAACTCGTGCATGACTAGTCAAAGTCATGTCATCGCCGATTCGAGGAATCTGGCCGGTCTCGCGGTCAAGACGGGAGCGTCGCGATGACGCTTAAGAGCACTCAGACAGAAGCCGGCAACCGGCACACCCCGCCCGAGCACACACCGCGTTTGCGGCTCAAGCCCAAGGCGCCGACAAGCGGATATGTCGATGGCGCATGGCAACCGCACAGTGACAGCTTGACAGCGGAGTTACCAGATCTCCTGTCGGTTCTGTCGGTCAGGCTCGGACCAGTCGCGCGGGTCATCTACAACGTTAACGAATGGGCAGCGGCCCCCGCCAAATTCGAAACCGGCGGGCGGACAGTACGACTCGACGGTTATCGCAGCCAGCCCGCCAACACCGTCGAAGTCCTCGGACTCGACCGCAACAAAATTGTGCTCCTGGTGGTTTCCCCGGATGCCGGACCGGACCAGGCACACGCCATCCTGATGACGGCAGCCGGGGCAGGCAATGTGTCGTCCATCGACAACCTGCTGCAGAGCACTGCGAACTGAGCGGCTCTAGCCGAACATCGCGTCGCCCCGGGCTGCCCGGACGATGCATTCTGCTGTCTCGAACACCCGCGAGTCACGATGAGCCGCATCGATGGGTAGGCCGGCCGCTCGGCGCAGCAGCAGGACCGCAAGGGATGCCGCCGTTCTATGGGGAACGATCAGAATCCTGGTGCGCGCGGCACGGCCGTCGACTCTCATCACATGCGGTTGTACGCCCTGAAACCAATGCCAATTCAGATCCGGCTGACTTTGTAGTGAGGACCAGTTCAGATCGATATCGGTGACCCCGCCCAGCGGTACGTCCAAGACCGCCACCAATCCCGGCAATTCTCGCGAGATCACCCCGGTGCGGGGCCACCACGCCCCATCGATCTTCTGTCCGAGCCGGGTCGCCAGCGTCAGTCGCACCGGGCTCGGGTCCCGTCGACCCCTGGCGGTGTCCACCAGGACTCTGGACGCCGAAACCCGCTGCGCAACAACAGTTTCAGTTGAAGAAGCACGCTTCATGGACAAACCTTCCCGCCAGGAGCGATCGATCCGCACGTCGGATCGACGGAGGAATTACATCACCCGCGCCCCCCCGAGAAGGAACGGTCGAGGCCGCCGGAGAAACGAAACAGCTCACTTACGACGTTACGCCACAATCGGGTTGAAAGGTTGCGGCGGTGCCCGTGGGTGTCGCCGGTTCGCGAGGTCCTGCTGGAGGCTGCAGTAACATGTTGCGCGACAACGAGTTCGGTGGACTCCGCGGAGACGGTTGAGTCAGGTTGACTCGAGTGCGCCGTAGCGCGGGGACCCGCAACGGGCGTACACTCGGAAAACCGGGACCGACACGGCCCCCCAATACAAAGGGTCGCGATGTCTGACAAGTCTCCCCGGCAAACGATGACCAAAAAGTCCGGCAAATCCCTTAAAGAGAAACGCGCCGACAAGCGCTCGAAGGCCGGCCAGGTCTCAACGGTCGAGTCGATTTCAGTCACCAAAAAGCGCTAGGCCGGCCACCACGCTCCGGCACGCCGCGTGTGAGCTTAGCTGGGAGCGTGATTGAGCGATTGCGCGCCGAACTGCGCCGAGCCGCCGAGGGCGATGGGCCGAGCGCACGCCACGCCGAAGTCGCGCTGGCTGCCGGACCGCTCAGACGACGCCTCGAGTGCGCGATCCTTGCCCTGGCCGAGCTTCGCGGCCCGCACCGCAGCATCTGCCCGTCGGATGCGGCACGGGCCGTCGGCGGTGCGGATTGGCGCGATCTGATGGCGGAGGCGCGCGGGCTGGCGCGCGAGCTGGCGAAGTCCGGCCGGGTTCAGATCACGCAGGGTGACAGCGTCGTGGATCCTGACAGCGCATGGCGCGGGCCCATCCGCATCAGAATCGCCGGGTGCTGAACGCTCCGGGTGTCTGCTGCGGCGGACGTAGGCTGGCGGTTATGGCCATCGAATCGACAATGCTCGCTCTTGGCACGGCCGCACCGCGGTTCGCCCTACCCGAACCCGCGACCGGAGCCACCGTCAGCCTCGACGACCTGACCGGTCCGGCATTGGTCGTCACCTTTATCTGCAACCACTGCCCCTACGTCCAGCACGTCGCTACCGGGCTCGCCGAACTGGGCCGGGACCTGACCGAACGAGGGGTGCCGATGGTCGCGATTTCCAGCAACGACGTGATTACCTACCCGCAAGACGGGCCTGATCAGATGGTTGCCGAGGCGCAACGCCATGGCTGGGCGTTTCCGTACCTCTACGACGAAACCCAGGACGTCGCGCGCGCCTTTTCCGCGGCCTGCACGCCGGACACCTTCGTGTTCGATGGAGAGCGGCGACTGGTCTATCGCGGGCAACTAGACGATTCCCGGCCGAAGAACGGCCTACCGGTGACGGCCGCCGACGTCCGCGCCGCGGTCGATGCGGTGCTTGCCGGGCGACCGGTCGACCCGAATCAGCGGCCCTCGATCGGATGCGGCATCAAGTGGCGCTGAACTAGCACTGGTGCGCCACGATCACCGGCGCCCGCACCGCGTGCACCACGCCGTTGCTGACCGACCCCAACAGCATGCCGCTCAGGCCGCCACGGCCGTGGCTGCCCACGACAACAAGCTGTGCCGCTTTGGACTCTTCGATCAGGGCGCGGCCGGGATGGTCGAGGACTATCACCCGGTTGACTTTGACATCGGGGTATCGCTCTGTCCAGCCCGCCAGGTACTCGGCCAGGCTTCGCTCGGCTTCCGACCGCCATTCCAGCCACGGAAGTTGGTATACCGCCATGTCGCTCCACGCATGCAGGGCGGTGAGTTCAACACCACGACGCGAGGCCTCGTCGAAGGCGATGGCCAACGCGAGCTCGGACGTCGACGAGCAGTCGATGCCGACCAGCACCGGGGCACTCTTGGAGTGCGGCATCCACGACGATTCCTCGCGGATGACTGCGACCGGGCACCTCGCGCTGCGCAACAGACCCGAACTCACCGACCCGAGCAGCACGCGCTCGAGCGCACTGCGCCCGGTGGAGCCCACGACAACCAGGTCCGCCTCAGCCGACATGTCGACAAGTGTCGGCACCGGAGCTGATTCCCTCACTTCACTGGTAATGGTGATGGTCCGGTCTGCCGACAAGGCATCCTCGGCGATCTTGACCGCGTTCTCGAGGACCTGACCGCCATCTTCCTTCTGCCACAGCGAGACTCCGGAGGGCAGCGGCAACTGTGGATAGGTGGGCACGACCGCGTTGAACATGTGCACCAATGTCAAGGGGACGTTTCGCATCGCCGCGTCATGCGCTGCCCAGAAGACGGCGGCATTCGATGCGGTCGAGCCGTCGACTCCGACGACGACGCCATAACGGGTCACGGTGGTAGACATGGTGTCCTCCTTCGCTCCTAACTCGACGCTATTGCCCCACGGGTGTTTGGTCACGGGCCTTTGGTCCTCAGCCGCACAGTCCTGAGACCTTCGTCGTGATGCGCAAAGCGGGCCACGGGACCAATGCCGCCATACCGGAGGACAAACGGCCCTGCCCGCAAGACCGCCGGGACCGATAGCGTTTCGATCATGGACCGCGCAGAGCCCCCGAATCCCATTGTGGTGGGCATCGACGGCTCAGACGCAGCGATCCATGCCGCACAGTGGGCCGTGCCAGAGGCCATGGAGCGCGACGTCCCGGTTCGGCTCGTCTACGCCGTTCCCCCACCGCACCCGGGTGCACCGCCAAGCGATGCCGACCTCGACGTCGAATACGGTGAGACGGCGCTGCGGGCTGCTTGCGCGGCCGTCCATGCGACGGGACAACCGGTGAAGATAGAAACCGATCTGGTGACCGGGTTGGCAAGCACCGTCCTGATCGACGAATCACGCAGGGCGGCAATGGTTTGCGTGGGCTCAGTGGGCATCGGTCGTCTTGCCCGCAGAATGCTCGGCTCGGCCGCCGAAGATGTCGTTCAACGGGCGCTTTGCCCGGCGGCAGTCATCAGAACCAATCGCGGGGCCAAGGCAGCCGATTCCGGATCGATCGCCGTCGTGGTCGACGACTCCGCCGGTAACGACCTGGTGCTCGACCACGGCTTCCGTGAGGCCGAACTGCGTGCCGCGCCAATCCTGGCACTGGGTGTGTGGCGCTGGGGGTTCGGCGAGATCCCGTACGCACAACTGAATCACCGGCTCGGCCGGTGGGTCAACCGGCACCCCGGCGTGCACGTCCGCCCAGCCGCCGCCAGAGACGGCGCCGCTGATTTCCTCAGCGGCACAACTGAACTCGTGCAACTTGCGGTAATCGGTCATGCTGCCGCAGGCAAAGTGGCCAAGATAATCGGTCCGGTCGATCCCCATTTCGGACACGCTGGATGCTCGGTGTTGGTGGTGCGTTGAGCCGGGTCAAGCAACTGGCAGGGGCACAGTCCAGCACAGCCGCGTACCATCCTGCTGCGAGCTGGTGACTTCACACGTGCCACCGAGCTGCTGGGCGCGATACTCCATGTTGGCCAGGCCACTGCGGCGGCGATTGTCGGCCGGCACGCCCTGGCCGTTGTCGCTGACGGTGAGGGTGAACATGTCGGCAGCGCTCACCTCGACAGTCAGTCGCGAAGCGCCGGAATGCCGAATCACATTGCTGATGGCCTCGGTGGCGACCGCTTCGGCGTGTTCGGCGAGCTCGCCGTCGACGGTGCTCATCGGACCGTCCATGTGCACGGTGGTGTAGATGCTCCGGTGGTCCGTCAGGTCGGCGACGATTTCCTGGAGGCGGTGGCGGAAACCGCCGTCGGCACCCACGGGCAACTTCAACTGGAAAATCGTCGTCCGGATCTCTTCGATGATGGTCTGCAGATCATCGAGCGTGCGGTTGAGCCGGTCGGCGACCTCGGGAGAGCGAGCTCTGGCCAGGGTGCCCTGCAGATCCATTCCGGCGGCGAAAAGTCGTTGAATGACATGGTCATGCAGGTCGTGGGCGATCCGTTCGCGCTCGGCGAGGATAGTCAGCTGCCGCGCATGCTCCCGACCTGTCGCCAGCATCAGCGCTATTGCCGCGTGGGTAGCGAACTGGCCGACAAGGTCCAGGTCACCACTTTCGAACGGCTGCTGATAGGCATCGCGGGCCAGGGCGAGCACTCCCGACGTCTGATCATGGGCACGCAATGGCATGACGATCGCAGAGCGCTGTCCGACGTCCGTGAACGCCTGGATCGGATAGCTCAACGATTCCGTGATCAGCGGTTTGCCGGTGCGGAAGACACTGCCGCTGGTAGAGCCGTCCACCGGCACGCGCTGGCCGATGACCTCGTCGGCGTTCTTACCCACGGCCGCCGAGACCACGAGCGTCTCGGCTTCCTCCGGCGGCATGTCGGACTCGACTGGAACGAGCACGATCCCCTGTTCGGAGTCGGTGAGGGTGCATGCGCGTTCGGCGATCAGCTCGAGGGGACGGCGATGCGACTTGGCGCCGGCCAGCAACGCGGTGGTGATTTCGCGGCTCGCCTCCATCCACTTCACCGAAGTCCGTTCGCGCTCGAAGACCTGCGCGTTGTCGATCGCGACCGCGGCGGCGAATGCCAGCGCGCGAGCCGCGAACTCGTCAGATTCGGAGAACGTCCGCCCCGGCTCGTCGTGGGTCAGGTAGAGGCTGCCGAACACAGTCCCGCGGATCAGAATCGGCACTCCGAGGAAGGCCCGCATCGGCGGGTGGTGCTCGGGGAACCCCACCGCAGCCGGATGGGCGGTCAGGTCTTCCAGCCGAAGCGCCGGGGTCTCGCCAAGAGAAACGCCCAGCACTCCCTTGCCGACCGGCAGATGCCCAATCCTGCCGGCCGATTCGTCGTCAATTCCCACGGGGATGAAGGAGAGCAACGTTCCTTCGGGGTCGCGGACGGCCAGCGCGCCGTAGGGCGCTGAGGTCAATTCCCGGGCAGCGAGGACAATCCGGCGCAACGTAGCGTCCAGGTCAAGATCGGAACCGATCTCGACGATGACGTGAAGCAGCTGCTCCATTTGATCGCGCGCCGCCAGCAACTCATCGAGCTGCTGATGCATCGTCGTCACCAGACCAGGCTGGCCGAGTCTAGCAAAAGCTGAACCGTGCTCGTCTTTGCCCACCCGAGCTCTACCTCCAAGACGACTATGGGCCTCCGGCGCCGTACGGCTTACCGGGTGCCCTGCTTCAGCTTAGTCACAGCGGGGTCCACACAGCCACTTCCGAAACCGCCAGGCAGCGGCCGGCGTCTGCGTGGCGACCGGCTATCCCTGTCGAGTGCCCGGGCCCGGACTTCCACCATGCCGGGAAGCGAACACGGCTGCTTGCGTGCGCCGCTCCATGCCCAGTTTGGCCAGCAATCGCGAGACGTAGTTCTTGACCGTCTTCTCGGCGAGAAACATGCGGTCGGCGATCTGTCTGTTGGTCAGCCCCTCACCAAGCAGGCTGAGTAGCGTTCGCTCCTGGTCGGTGAGCCCGGCGAGGGGATCCTTGTCGGCGCCCCCACGCAGCTTGGCCATCAGTGCTGCGGCTGCCCTGTTGTCGAGCAGCGACTTGCCGGCACCGACTTGTTTGATCGCCTGGGCCAGTTCCAAGCCCTTGATGTCCTTGATGACATACCCGCTGGCACCGGCCAGAATCGCCTCGAGCATCGCTTCATCGGAGGTGAACGAGGTCAACATCAGACAGCGCAGCTCTGGCACAGCTGACAGCAGGTCACGGCACAGTTCGATGCCGTTGCCGTCCGGGAGCCGCACGTCCAGGACCGCGACGTCGGGCTGCAGCGCCGGGATCCTGGCCATCGCTTCCGACACCGACCCCGCTTCCCCGATCACCTCGAGTTCGGGGTCACTGGCAAGCAGATCGACCAGTCCGCGCCGAACGACTTCATGGTCATCGACCAAGAAAACCTTCACCATTGCGAATCCTCCCTGGCTGACCATTTGAATCGCCTCCCACCAGGGCCAGTCTAAATCCAACGCCCTGCCCGCGGGCCCCGGCGTGATCGGTGCAAACCGGCGTCCCGACAGAACCTTCTCGTCGCCTAGTTGGAGAACGTTGTCGGAGGCGAATCCTTGTCAAAGCCCGGGCGGCCGATGTGGACCATCACGCGGTCCATCAACAGGTCATAAGCATCACCGTCATAAACCAGGCGGTCAAGGCCACGGCGACGCAAGAACCCTTCCACGCGCCGGTCCAGGGTCCAATCCAGGTACGTGCTGTCGGCATAAGTCGATCTGAGAAACTGGCACGCCAGCTCGTCGACGGTGGACTCAGACAAGTGCGGCCGATCCCCTGCTCTGGCAGGCATTCCACTCCCTTAAGGGTCCCCGGTGTCCCCTGGACTGCAACTGGCAACGCCGATTATGTCGACTTACCCGGCACCCGGATAGGGTCGGAAGTCACCTCGCGAAACCCAGCCCCAATTACAGATTCGGACGGTCGGCGATCAGCAAGGAGCAATCCGCACCGTGCATCACCGCGTTACCGGCGGGACCGAGCAGCTGCGTCACCGCATCGCGATTGCGGTACCCGACGACCACCATCCGCACCTTGCGTCCATGGATGGCGAGGTAGTCGATGAGACTCCCGGTGGATATCGCTGCTGCCAGGTCGACGTCCGGGTATTGCCGACGCCACCGCTCCAGTCGGCGGTCGACACCGGGGAGGCTTTGATCGCATCCACCACGTGGCCGATAGCTGACCGCGCGAAGTGGCAGATCGCGCAGCCGGGCCTCATCAATGGCGGTCTTCATTACCGCGTCCGAATCGTTGGATGCCTGCGAGTCGACGGCGATCCAGTGCTCGTCTCGTCTGGCCTTGTCACCATGGCGGCGGATCACCGCCACCGGGCAGTGTGCCGCCAACGCCACCGCGGCCGCGGTGGAACCGGCCCGCTCGGGGCGAAAATGCTGCAGACCCACCGCCCCAACGCACAGCATGGCAGCCGATGCCGAAGCCCGGGTCAGCGCTACGGTTGGCTTCTCCTGGGCAATCTCGATTTCGATGCGCACCGGCTTTTCCGCCGCCTCGGCGGTCACGCTCGCATAGCGAACGGCGTTTTCCGCAATCGCCAGTTTGCGCGCCGCGCGATCGGGTGGAACCTGCGTATTGTCGTCCGGTTCTATCGCGTACAGCAGCCGCAACGGGATGTCGCGAGCGACAGCTTCATCGACCGCCCATAACGCGGCATCTAACGCCGCCCTGGAGCCATCGATGCCGACGACGATGGATGAGTGGCCCGCTGACGCGTCCATGGCGCTATCCGCGGACGACGAGCACCGAGCACTGGGGATGCGCCAATAGCGCATGCCCGGCGGGCCCCAAGAGTTGGGTGAGCTGATCGGCTTCGTCGCCGCCGATGACGGCAAGCTGGGCCCGTTCGCCGTTGGCGCTCAGAAACTTTGCAATCGCGGACTTCGTCGTGATCGGGTAGACGCGCACCTCCGGGTGCGCCTGTCGCCAAGCTTCCACCCGTCGTTCGAACTCGCCATCGCTGTGCTCGCTCAAATCCTGTGGACGGCCACCGAGCGCGAGCAGGGGGGCGTTGCGCAGCTTCGCCTCCCAAGCCGCATGCTCGACGACAGCATCATTGTCTTCGGTCATTCTCACGACGATCCAATTCATCTGTGGCTGTTGGACGTTGGTTCGCAGGACCGCGACCGGACAGTACGCCTTTTCCGCGAGATCCGCTGCCGTCGAACCCAGCAGTGCCCGGGCGTAGCGCCCGATTCCCACCGAACCGACACAGATCATCTCCGCATCGCGTGATGCCTCAACCAACACGGTTGCCGCCGGACCACGTTGAATGTCGGTGTCGATCCGGACGGGCTTCGCACTGGTCTCGATCGCCAATTGTGCTTCCTTGAGTGATGTCTCGGCGTGCGCGAGGTCTCGGGCATAGTCATCCGGCGAGGAATGGGTCTGGTTGATCACTGCGACGAGATGCAGCGGCACGTCTCGGGCGACAGCCTCGTCGACGCTCCACAGAGCGGCGGCGATCGCTGCCGGCGAGCCGTCGGTACCTACGATGATCGGTTTCATTTCATATCTCCCTGAACTGGGCCGGTGTCGGCAAAGGTCTGGGGACCGGCGAGCCGGTGCACGTCGATCAACCTGGTCACGTCTCCGGAAGTGACGATGCCGACGACTTCGTCACCCTCGAGCACGAGCGCACGGCTGCGGGGCCCGACGGGTGTCATCCGCTGCAGCAACGCATTCAGTGGCTCGCCCGGGGCCGCGGTCGGCACGTCGGGCAGTGGCAGGGCAACGTCGCGCACAGTCGTCGTCGCACGCCGCTGCGGCGCGACATCGCGCAGCTGCCGTAGCGTTACCAGACCTACCGTCGATCCATTGCGATCGGTGATCGGGTAAGCCGAGTGACGATCCCCCAGCACGTAGTTCTGAATGAACTCCTCGACGGTGATCCCGTCGGGAGCCGTGCGCGGCTTGGGTGTCATCGCGTCGGCGACGGACATCCCGCTGAACAACTGCCGGGTGGTCGCCTGGACCTCTTCCTCGCGTGCGGCGGCGAGGATGAACCATCCAATGAACGCCAACCAGACCCCACTGACCAGGCCGCCTGCCACAAACTCGGCGAGACCCAAAGTGATCAGGACAATGGCCACGATTCGTCCGGCATGCGCTGCTCCGACGGCCGCGCGCACTCTGTCGCCGTGACGCTGCCACAGGAAGGCGCGTAACAGGCGACCGCCGTCCAACGGGGTGCCGGGCAGCAGGTTGAACAGGCCCAGCAGCAAGTTGCTCGCAGACAGCCACCATGCAACGCTGACCACAATCGTCGCGATGTGTGCCGATTCCAGCGCAACCGCCAGCCCTGCGAAGACCGCCGACAGGGCCAGGCTCGTGGCGGGACCGGCGAGCGCGATGCGAAATGCCGCTTTGGGAGTCGCCGCCTCGCCTTCCAGCGTTGTCACACCGCCGAACAGCCACAGCGTCACGTCGCGGGTCGACACCCCCACCTGGCGGGCGACGACCGCATGCGCGAGTTCATGGGCGAGTAGCGAACCCAGCAACGCCAGGGCGCCGCAGACGCCGGCCAGCCAGTACGCGCCGTGCGGATACCCGGTTACGTCGTTCGGCAACGTGGTCGCCAGGCTCCAGGTGAACAGCCACAGAATCACGATCACGCTCCAGTGAGCGGATACCCGCAGCCCCGCGAGCCGGCCCAGTGGAATGGTGTCGCGCACCGTAGCACCTCCAAAAGGTGACTTAATCAATAACTTTCGGAAGCCGACCGGGCTCCGTTATGGGCACGGAGGTGACGCGCTCGGCGCGGCGCTTGGTTCCGAGCAACCAACCCCGGGTGCCCAGGGAAATGAGAGGCCTGGCCAGTTCCATCGCGAAAACTTCACCCGGGTGACGCAGGGCGATCCTGGCACGGGCAAGCAGTCGGACCCGGTCGTCCCAGTGCGGCTGCAAGTGGAACGACAGCACCGCGTGCCAGCTCGGGTGCAGCTGCTTTGCCTGCAGCACAATGTATTCCCCGGGCATGATCTCTTCGACTGTCAGGGTCACGCCGCGGGTAAGGCCCATCCATCCGGCGGGTGCCAGGCGAAGTTCGTCACCCACAGCGAGCTGCCGACCCGGGTGCGAAGCACCGGCGTCACCGGCGGAGCCGAGTGGATGCTGCTGCAGATGGGGCCACACCGCGGACACGGGCGCATCGATGTATACCGCCTCGGTCACCTGAATTACCGGGTCGCCCACCAATGCATCACCGGGCAAGCGCATCTGGGATTCCGCTTTGGTGGAGCCCCAGTTGCGGTAATAGCGGCGCACGCAGTAGAGCGCCCCGAGCAACGCGGCCACCTCCGTCATCCGCCTCACCTTGCTCATGGTGTCAGTGTGCGCCGCACCGGGGTCGCCGACGAGGGTCATAGGTCCTCGTCGGCGGCGCCGAAATGCTCCCGACTCGGTGGCCGTCGATGAGCATTCTGGGAGCCGCCACGTCGCCGTTGGGGACCAACGGCACTAACCATCGTTCCTTGGACCACGGATAGTGGCATGGGTGTCCACCGTGGAAGCGATCCATGACATCCGCCGGGCGGCTATGCGTATATCGGGCGTACTGCCGTGACCTTCTTCAAGGTGGTGGCGCTGGATTTGGACGGCACCCTGACTGCAGCGGGACACTTGGTGCCCGAGGCGCTGGCGGCAATCGACGAGGCGAGACACAACGGGCTCGCCATCGTGCTCGTGTCCGGTCGCATCCAAGTCGAACTGCTTGACGAGTACCCGCAGATTGCCGACTACGTGGACGCAATGGTGCTCGAGAATGGCGCCGTCACCGTCGTCGACGGACACAGCCAATCCCTGAGTCCCGCGGTGAACGGCGGTCTGCTGCAAGCGCTTGGCGATCGAGACGTGCCCTACCGCCATGGCGACGTGATCCTCGCGATCGACGGTGAACACACCGCGACTGTCGTCGACCTGATCGGCGAACTCGGGCTGGACTACCAGATCATTCGCAACCGGTCGGCGCTCATGGTGCTGCCGGCGGGCGTCACCAAGGGCACCGGACTTGCGGCCATGCTCGCAACGATGAACCTGTCCCCGCACAACACCGTCGCGGTCGGGGACGCCGAAAACGACCTGGCCCTTTTCGCCGTCGCGGAGATCGGCGTGGCCGTCAGCAATGCCGTGTCCTCCGTGCGGCGATCCGCCGACCTGGCACTCGACAAACCGAGCGGAACCGGTGTCGCCGAGTTGCTGTCCGGGCCCTATCTCACCGGGGCACAACGCTGGTGCCCGCCACGGCGGTGGGTGGAGATCGGCACCTTCGACGACGCAACGCCGACACGGATCCCGGGCAGCCAGGGCCGGGTGGTGATCACCGGGCCCGCCGCATCGGGAAAGAGCCACTTGGTGGGACTGCTGGCCGAGCGGTGGATCTTGGCCAATTACTGCGTGCTACTGCTCGATCCCGAAGGCGACCACATACACCTGCAGCAACTCAGTCAGGTCCAGGTCGCCGACGCCGGTCAGCACCTCCCCGAACCGGCTGAGCTGGTGGGCTCGCTGCGGCCCCAATCCAGCATCGTGGTCGACATGTCCGGACTGACCGAGGCGAGCAAGGGTGATTACATGCAACGGTTGCGGCTCACCGCCGAGGCCCATCGCGAGCAGCACGGCTTCCCGCACTGGGTGATCTACGACGAGGCCCATCTGCTCGGCGCAGCCGAGCACGCGCACTGGACACGCCGCGGTGGGTATGTGTTGTCCTCCTTTGCCCCAGCGGCCCTGCCCGCCAAAGAAATAGACGACAGCGATGTGGTGCTGACTCTGATGCCTTCCGCAAGTCCGGCAGACGTCGACTCTGGGCGGCGGGCATCCATAACTTTCGGCTCGGGCCCGGCGCGTCCGTTCACCATCGCGGATCGCCTGACCACTCACGTGCGGCATGGCCACAAATACGCTGATGTCCGCCTGCCGCGGGACCGGCAGTTCTATTTCCACAACTCCGCGGGTATCCCGGTCCCTCCGGCGGCGACGTTGCACGACTTCTGCACTGCTATAGCACATCTCGACCACCGAACGCTCGAATATCACCTCGAACGGGGTGACTTCTCCAGCTGGCTCCACGGCACCATCAACGACAAGGAGTTTGCCGCGAGAGTGGCGGCATGGGAGGACGAGCTGGCAGCCCGCCGCGCCGCCGACCTGGAACGCATCCGCGGCAAGCTGGTCCAGGCCGTCGAGGAGCGTTATCTGCCAACGCCCGACTCACGCTGAGCCGCGCTGCGTGCGGTCACCGCGGGCTGACACCCAAAGCGATCTCGAGTTCGGCCAAACACCTTTCGGTCAGCGGTATGAACGTCTCGATGTCAGGCACCACGTCGGCGCCCGCTACGAAGCCGAAGCCGACTCGGTCGGCGTACGAACAGGTCGTCACGTTCAGCGCCTGCCCGTCATAGACCGTTGATACGGGATAGATCTCGTCGACGTGTGCACCGTTGAAGTACATCTCGGTTCGCGGGCCCGGCACGTGAGAGATAGGCAGGTTGTACCCGGTGCGAATCTTCGGCGTCACCGGCAGTAGCGGCGGGATCACGGTCGCAGCAACACTTCCCGCGTTGGTCAGCAGCGAGGCCAACGATCCGCGCGCGGCCACCCACCGTTTTCCCGCCGCCATGCAACGGTGAATCAGCTCGAGTCGGGCCACCGGATCATCCAGATCGGTTCCCAGTGGGCAGAGCCACAAGCCGAACATATTGCCCGACAGTTCGTCTGTGGACCGCCCTTCGCGATTGCGCACGGTGATCGGGCACACGGCGATCAAAGCGCGATCGGGCAATTGCCCGCGATCGCAGAGCCATTGCCGTGCGGCGCCCGCCAGCATCGCGGTGATCACATCGTTGGCGCTGACCCCCGCAGCCCGCTGGACGGCTTGAACGCGACTACGTGACCAACTGCCGGCGCACACGGCGCGCGCGGGACCCGGGCGGCCGTTGAAGCAGGTGTAGGGCGCACCGAACGGCTGTGCGGGGACACGTCCGGCAAGACTGTCGAGCACATTCGCCAACTCGCCGGTCACCACATGCTTGGCCAGACGCACACCGGATGCACAGGTGCGGGCCACCGAACGTACCGGGGCCGTCAGCCGGGACGCGTCCGGTGCGACCGGCGCGGTCGGTTCCGCGGGGTGGCCGGCGTAGAACGGAGGCATCGAGCGTTTCGCGCAGTCGGTGCTCAGCGCGTCGGCGATCATCCGCAATCCGGCGACGCCGTCGACGATGGTGTGATGCACCTTGACATAGAAGGCGAAGCGACCGTCGTCGAGCCCGTCGACCAGATACGACATCCACATTGGACGTGACCGGTCCAGGCGTTCCGCCTGCAGTTCGCCGATCAGCCCCCACAATCCACCGCTGTCCGGAGACAGCGTCCGGCGCCGGCAATGTTGGCTCAAGTCCACGGAATCCACCTCCCGCCAGACCCACATGCCGCCGGTCTCCACACCGCGGTGCGGACACCTGCGAAGCCGCCAATCAATCCGGTCACCCTCCGTGAGCGCCGCTGCATGCAGGCGATCCACGTGGTCCGGCCCGGCGTCGGCCGGCGGTGACAGGATCAGCACCACACCGACGTGCATCGGGCTGCCCAGCAGTTCCGCGGTCATCATCGCGGCATCCACCACGCTGAGCAGCTTCATCTCGGCGAAGTCAGGCGGGGCGGGCACGCGGTGTCGACGGCTCCTCCAGAAGGCCCGACTGTTGCAGTGCCTGCCACACGAACCGCTGCACCGGCTGGGAGCGGAAAAACCCGGTATGACCACCGGGGTACCAGACGATTTCGGGTTTACCCCAATGCTTCCACAGCCGATTCACCTGCTCGCGCGGATGGACGAGGCGGTCGGCGACGCCGGCATAGATGAAACGGCCGCAAAGCGGCACCCGGGGTGTCAACGCCAACGGCGACACCATGCGCCCGAGGGGCTCCGCCAGCTTCATCGTGTGACGGCGCGGGTCATCGTGACTCAGGCCCGAATGCCGTCCCAGAACATCCACCAGATCCGCCACCGGGACACCGAGGATCGCGCATGTCAGGCCGTCTTCGAGGCTGGCGACCAGCGATGCGATGTATCCGCCCAGGGAAAGGCTGTTCAATCCGATCCGCGAATCGGGCTCCTGCAGGCGGATCCAGGACAACAGCCGGCGGATATCCCAGACCGCCTGCGCCGTCGCATGAACATCGTCCAACACATCCTCGCCCGGGAACACGGCGCCCTTCGGTAGGCCCCGTGCCCGTGGCCCGTGCATGGGAAGCACGGGCAGCACGACGTTGAGGCCCAGCTCGTCGTGCAGTTTCCAGGCTCGGAACAACGCTAAATCCATTGCGGCACGACCCATTTCAGTCCCGTGCACGCACACCAGCCACGGCCTCGGTTCGGAATGGCGCAGCAGCAGTGCGTACTCGCTTTTGTTCGCGGTATAGCTCTGCCACCGTCGCAACCCAGGTTCGCCCGGGTGCGGCGCGTATCCGCTGCTGAACAACATGCGGTAGAACGAACTCCTGCGGCCCTTCACTTTTCGGACGGTGACATCCGCCGGCGGGGGCGGCTTGACGAAGAAACCCTCGGGCTGGTCCAACCATCCCCGGTCGCCATAGAACTCGAGTCCGGCCAATACCTCGTGGGTGATGCGCTCGAAAACGTCGGGACGACTCACCGGCCGACGCGCTTTGAGTCCCATCAAGACGACTTCGTCGCGGAAGGCCTGCGCTGCCAGCGCCATGGTGGGGCGGGCGATCGGAAGTTCGTCCTGCGCCTGACCCAGGTATTCGCGCCAGGACTGCGCCATGTACTGCCCCGTGTGCATGAACGGCACGACGGCCCCGGCCAGGCCGCCGACACCGGGCGCACTCCAAATCGAGGCGCCCGGGCGCTCTCGTTCGCTATCGGTGGGCATCGTCATGGCGGCACGCTAACACCGGGCGGCCGGTGTGCGTAGGGACCTAGGGCCCACCGGGTCCAGCGAAAGTCCTTGACTCGCAGTGCAGCTTCGGACGCACCTGCCGCAGTAGGGACAGATGACCAGACGGGAAGGGACTTAAGTCACTCGCGGCGCAGTCGGCCGAGTCGTACCGTCGGGAGACCGATATTCGGCTCGGAAGGCACGGGTTAGGCACTATGAACGCACCGCTTGCCGCACTGGAGAGGCCAGACCTCCACAAGATCGACGATCGTGCGCCCTCGGTGGCACACCTGTTCCGCAACCGCGTCGCCGCCACCCCGCACGCGGAGGCTTTTCGCTTCCCCCGTGGCCCCGACTGGGACAGCGTGACCTGGCAGCAGGTCGGCGACCGCGTGCAGAAGATCGCCGGCGGGCTGATGGCCCTCGGACTCGACCCGGAAGACCGCGTCGCACTCGCGTCTTCCACGCGCTACGAGTGGGTGCTGGTGGACTTCGCCGTGATGTGCGCGGGAGCCGCCACCACCACCGTGTACGCGACGACGAACGCCGCCGATGTGGCGTACATCGTCGCGAACTCGGGAAGCCGGGTAGTCGTTGCCGAAGACCAGTCTCAGGTGGACAAACTCATCCAACATCGCAGCGCACTACCCGCCGTCGACAACGTCGTGATCATCGACGGCGAAGGCGACGGTGACTGGGTGATCACCCTGGCCGAACTCGAGCATCGGGGCAGTCAACTGCTCGCCGAGACTCCGCACGCCGTCGACGAGCGGATTGCAGCGGTGGGTCCGAGCCGGCTGGCCAGCCTCATCTACACCTCCGGCACCACCGGGCGGCCCAAGGGCGTCCGGCTGACCCACGAAGCCTGGACGTACACCGCCGCGGCCATTGATGCGCTGAATGTGCTTGGCCCCGAGGATCTCAACTTCTTATGGCTGCCGCTGGCGCACGCGTTCGGCAAGGTCATGCTGGCGTTGCCGCTGCAGATCGGCTTCCCAACCGCCATCGACGGCCGAGTCGAGCGGATCGTCGACAACCTCGCGGCCGTACGTCCCACCGTCATGGGTGCGGCACCGCGCATCTTCGAGAAAGCCCATGCCCGCATTGTGGGCATGGTCGCCGAGCAGGGCGGACTCAAGAGGAAGGTCTTCGATTGGGCGATCGCGGTGGGACTTTCGGTGTCCGAAGCCCGCCAAGAAGGGCGCCGGCCCTCGTTGGCGTCATCGCTGGCCTACCGGCTGGCAGATCGGCTGGTGTTCGCCACCATCCGCGAGCGGTTCGGTGGGCGGGTGCGCTTCTTCGTCTCCGCTGCGGCGAAATTGGATCGTAACGTCGCCCAGTGGTTCGACGCGGTCGGTATCGTCGTGCTCGAGGGCTACGGGCTGACCGAGACGGCGGCCGCGTCATTCATCAACCGCCCCAACGCTTACCGATTCGGCACGGTTGGGTGGCCCTTCCCGGGCACCGAGGTGATGATCGCCGGCGACGGTGAAATCCTGCTCCGCGGCCCCGGAGTGATGACCTGCTACCACGATCTGCCCGAAGCCACCGCCGAGGCACTCGACGAAAATGGCTGGTTCCGTACCGGCGACATCGGTGAGATCGACGCCGACGGGTACCTGCGGATCACCGACCGCAAGAAAGACATGTTCAAAACCTCGCAGGGCAAGTACGTCGCGCCGTCCGCGATCGAGGTCAGATTCAAGGGTCTTTGCCCGTATGCGGGTGAGCTCATCGTCGTCGGGGAGGCCAAGCCGTACTGCGTGGCACTGGTCACCCTGGACGGCGAGGCGATCACCGACTGGGCCACCAAACATGGCCTTTCGGGCAAGGCCTTCGCCGAGATCGCCCGTGATGAGCAGACTCGCGACCTGATTGCGGGCTACATCGACGAGCTGAACGCGGAGTTGAATCGCTGGGAGCAGATCAAGAAGTTCGCCATCCTCGACCGCGAACTGTCGATCGAAGCCGGCGACCTGACGCCGAGCATGAAACTTCGCCGCAAGGTGGTCATCGATAAGTCCGCAGAGCGCCTTTCGGAGCTTTACGAACCTGTGGTGGCAACCTCAAGCGGCTCATGATCGCGCGGCAGGGACTTAAGACCCCAAGCCAAGGGCTTATGCCTCTGCACCGGCCGGCTCAACTTTCCTACCGTTGGCAGGCAGGCAGCGGCTCGGCCGTACTAGTAGAAGAGGATCTCATGCGATCAGAACACCTCAGGTGGCTGGCGAAGGCGGCAGGACCGTTTGCGTCGGTGTATTTCGACGACTCCCACGATGGCGCCGACGCTGCCGATCAACTCGACGTCAAGTGGCGGGACATTCGGGCGCAGCTAGAGCAGCTGGGCGCGAGCGCAGAGATCATCGACACGGTCGGGGGCGCGGTCTTGAACCATCGGCCGGCCGTCGGGCGACGCGGCCGAGCTGTGATCGCCACCGGCGATCGGGTGCTGATCGACGAGCAACTCAACAGCCCGCCACCTGCGCCGGTCATCCGCTTGTCGGACTACCCTTACGTGCTGCCGTTGCTCGGACACGAAATGCACCGACCGACGTACGTGTTTGCCGCGATCGACCACACCGGCGCCGATGTGACCGTTTATGAGGGACACACCAGCAATTCGACCAACGTCGAAGGCTCCGGGTACCCGGTGCACAAACCGGCCTCCGCCGGCTGGAAAGGCTACGGCGATCTGCAGCACACCACCGAGGAAGCCATCAAGGTGAATTGCCGGGTGATCGCCGACCACCTGACCCGACTGGTGGACCAGGCGAACCCCGCGGTGGTGTTCTTGTGCGGCGAGGTCCGTGCCCGCACCGACGTACTCGCCGAACTCCCCAAGCGCGTCACCCAGCGCGTGTCCCAGCTGCATGCCGAAGGGCACAGGGGCGAGATCAATTACGCCGAAATCTATCGGCTGACCACCCCCGAGTTCGCCCGGCGCGACGAAGCGACCCTGGCCGACGTCATCGATCGGCTTCAAGCCGAGATCGGCCGCGGCTCAGGTTTGGCGGCCGACGGGCTCACCGCGGTATGTGCCGCGCTGCGTGATGGTGACGTGGAAACGCTGATCGTCGGTGAGATGGGTGACGCCACAGTGGTCACCGGGGCAGCGCTGACCGCCGTGGCTCCCAACGCAGACGTGCTCTCCGGCTTCGGCGAACCGGTAGCACGGGTCGCGCGTGCGGACGAGGCGCTGCCTTTCTGTGCGATCGCGTCGGGCGCGAATCTGATTCGAGTCGACGACCGAATCACACCCGGCGACGGGGTGGCGGCGTTGCTGCGCTATCCCGCCATCGACCGGCTCGCCAGTCGATAACCGGCGTCCTGACACTCCCGCTCCCTGGCGGGCATGCCCGAAGCAACGTCGCTGATCAGGGCCGGCGGCTCATTCGCAGGCCGATACGCTTGGCATGCGGCCAATTTCGGCGGCTACCAGTTCGACGACCCGGTCCGCGGCCCGCTGGGTGTGCGGAGTAAGACCGATGCCATGGCCGGTGTCGGCGACGGCCACGGCGTAGATCCGCAGGGCCTCGGGTACTCGTCCAAGGGCTTCACCGAGCGCGTGGGTACGCCCGATGTCGATGCTGTGCGAGCTCAGCCCTTCCGCGGCGACAGCCAACTCGTCGACGCCGCAACACCGGATGCTGCCGACAGTGGCGGCAGGCGCAATGGCGGCGTCGATGAGGATGGCCAGCCTTGCGCCCGACCAGGTTTCGAGCAGTGCCAGTGGATCCACGACGTCGTAAGCCACCTCGACACCGGGCAGCGCCAGATCCTCGAGTGCCGCTGCGGTAACGACGCCCACTGCGTCGTCACGCCGGAAGCGATTGCCGAGGCCTATTACGACGACTCTCCCGGTCACGTATGCCGCACCGTCAGGGTCAGAAAGTGGGTCGAGCACGAGATGCACGGATCGTAATTGCGAATCACCTTCTCACACAACGCGGTTAGCGCGGCGTCTGCGAGGTCCAGGTTGTCCGAGACCACCCTGCTGAGATCCGCTTCGATGGCGGCCTGGTTCTGCGAAGTGGGGGGGATGATGGTCGCAGCCGCAATTCGCCCGTCCGCGCCGATTTCGTAGCGGTGATAAAGCAGGCCGCGGGGCGCTTCGCTGACCCCGTGCCCGACCGCGGGCCGGGCCGGCACCTCGACGAAGGGCCGGGCCGGGCGCTGGTACTCGTCGATGATGCGCAGCGCCTCGTCGATGGCATACACGACTTCCACAGCACGGACAACGATGCCGCGGAACGGATTTCGGCATTCACGCGACAGGCCGGCCCGTTCGGCGGCCTGCGCAGCGGTGGGCGAGAGCGCCGAGGAGTTCAGCGAGTAACGTGCGAGCGGCCCGGTCAGATGCCGGCCGCCATCCAGGCTCGCGTGCAGCGCCGTGGAGTGCGGGACCTGCGACTCGACCACATGTTGCATGAAATCGGCTACCGCAAAAGGCTGTCCGGCGCTGCGGGCGATCGTGCCGTTCTCGATCGCGTACTGACCCGGAGTGGTGAGCGCCAACATCTCGTGCTCGAGTTCAAGTTCGGGAAACTCGAAGCCCGATACCCATTCGACGGTCGCCAGGGCGTGATCGAGTGCTCTGCGCAATTCCTCGGCAATGGGTGCGAGTGCGGCACGGGTCGGCACCGAATAGAACCCGCCCAAGCGCATGTTGATCGGATGTATCGCCCTGCCGCCGATGACCTCCATCAGCCGGTTGCCCGCCTTTTTCAGCTCCAGCCCGCGTTCGACGATGTGGCGGTGGTCTCGGGCCATGGCGACGATGTCTGGATAGCCCAGGAAGTCCGGTGCGTGCAACATGTAGATGTGCAGGACGTGGCTGTGGATCCATTCACCGCAGTACAGCAGGCGGCGCAGCGCGACAAGCTCGTCGTCCACCCGGACGCCGCAAGCATCTTCGATCGCGTTGCATGCGCTGAGCTGGTAGGCCACTGGACAGATGCCGCAGATCCGCGCGGTCAAGTCCGGTGGCTCGGTGTGCGCCCGGCCCCGCAGAAAGGCCTCGAAAAACCTTGGCGGTTCGTAAATGTTGAGCTCGACGCTGTCCAGCACGCCGTCCTTGAGCGTAACGTTCAGCGCCCCTTCGCCTTCCACGCGCGTCAGGGTTGCTACGCGCAGGGTGCGGTCAGCCGGCGTCATTGCTCGCTCCGTTCCGCAGCGAATCTCGCCACGTTGAATGTCGAGAACACACGGTCTACGCCGGTGTCGGACATTCCGTCGCGGCGCAACAACGGAATCAGGGTCTTGGTTCTGGGCGCGGCGGAGGGACCGAAGCAGCCGTAGCAGCCGCGGTGGTGCCGGGGACAGAGCGCTCCGCAGCCCGCGTGGGTGACGGGGCCAAGGCAGGGGATGCCGTCGGCCACGACCACGCAGGTGACCCCGCGCAGTTTGCATTCCGTGCAGACCGTCTTCGCCGGCAACCGCGGCTTGCGCCCGATCAGCAGGGCGGCCAGGGTGTCCAGGAGCTGGCCACGGTCGATGGGGCACCCCTGAAGCTGGTAGTCCACCTTCACATGCGCTGACGCGGGCGTGGAGGTCGCCAATGTGTCGATGTATTCCGGCTTGGCGTAGACGACCGACGTGAACTCCTTCACGTTGGCGAAGTTGCGGAGCGCCTGCACTCCCCCGGACGTCGCGCACGCACCGATGGTGACCAGCAACTTGGACTGTTCCCTGATCTCGCGGATGCGATGTTCGTCGTGCGGGGTGGTGATCGAGCCCTCCACCAGGGAGACGTCGTAAGGCCCTTCCGTTGTCGCACTGGAAGCCTCGGCGAAGTTTGCGATCTCGACCTGCTCGGCGAGTGTCAGCAGCTCGTCCTCGCAGTCCAACAACGTGAGCTGGCAGCCATCGCACGACGCGAATTTCCACACCGCCAGTTTGATTGGGCTCATCTAAAGCTCCTTCACCTGCATCAGCGGGCCCGCCACGTCGTAGCTGACGACCGGCCCGTCTCTGCACAGCAGTAACGGACCGAGCTGACAGTGACCGCACCAGCCGACCCCGCATTGCATGTTGCGCTCAAGCGACACCCGAATGTTCTGCGGCGCTACGCCTTTGGCCAAGAGCTCAACCGCCCCGAAGTGCATCATCGGTTCCGGTCCGCAGAGGAAGGCGCTGGTGCGATCGGCATCCAGCGTGAGCTTTCGCAGAGGTTCGGTGACCAGTCCGACCGCCCCTTCCCACCCCTGGGTCGGCGCGTCGACGATCAGGTGCAATTCGATACGCGGGTCATCCGCCCACGTCCTGAGTTGGTCGACGAACACGAAATCGGCCCGGGAGCGGGCGCCGACGATCAGCATCACCTTGCCGTATCGGTCGCGGTGCGCCAACGCGCCGAGGATCGCCGGACGCAGCGGGCACAACCCCACCCCGCCGGCAACCATGACCAGGTCGCGGCCTTCAGCCTCGGACAGTCCCCAGCTGGTACCGAACGGACCCCGAACCCCGACGATGGTGCCCGGTTCCGCGTCGTGCAGCGCGCGACTGACCGCACCCACGGCGCGGACCGTGTGGGTGATCGATCCGTCCCGGACCGTCGGGTCGCCGCTGATCGAGATCGCCGCTTCGCCGACACCGAAGGCGTAGAGCATCATGAACTCTCCGGCCTCCGGCGAGCGGACCGCTTGGTCGACCGGCACCAGGCACAGGGTCGCCGAATCGGGGCTCTCGGCAATGCGACTGCGGACGCGGTAGGGCAACGGATCCATGGCAGAGGCGACCGGCGTGGTCGTCCACTCAGTCATCGCCGGCCATCTTGTTCATCTCCTCGGTGATGTCGATTCCGGTGGGACACCAGGCGATGCACCGTCCGCAGCCCACGCATCCCGACATGTCGAACTGGTCGTGCCAGGTACCGAGCTTGTGCGTGATCCAGTGCCGGTAGCGCGAGGCACCGGATTGGCGGACGCTGCCCTCGCCATGGATGAAGGTGAAATCGAACTCGAAGCATGAGGCCCACTGCCGCCACCGTTCGGCATGGTCACCGGTCAAGTCGCTGACGTCTTCGGTGCTGGTACAGAAGCAGGTCGGGCATACCATCGTGCAGTTGCCGCAAGTCAGGCAACGGCTGGCGACCTCGTCCCACTGCGGCGACTCGCGAGCGTCGAGCAGCATCTTGCGCAGGTCGCCTTCCGGCATCTGTCGGCCCATGTGATTCGCGGCATTCGCGACTTCGGCGCGGGCGCAACTGTCCTCGTCGTGAGTTGCCGCTCGGTGCGGCACCGCGGCCAGCACCTCGGCGCCCTCTGAAGTAGCCACGTCGACGACATACGACGGTTCGCCGTCACCGTCGACACGCTCGGTGAGCGCCAAGTCGTATCCGGGGCCCACCGCCGGGCCGGTACCCATCGAGGAGCAGAAGCACAGGCCGCCGGGCTCGGTGCAATTCACCGCGACCACGAATGTCTGCCGCCGCCGGTTGACGAACGCGTTGTCGGGATACGAGCCGCGGCCCAGCACCCGGTCGAGGGTCGCGATGGCGGCGAGGTCGCAACCACGCACCCCCAAGAACGCGTAGCGCGGCGCCTCCTCGGATTCGCCGACCGCGCTGCCGTCACGGGCACCCGCCCATATCCGCTGCCGGGGCGGGTGCAGGAATTGTTTCCAGGACTGTGGACCCGCCGAATGCCCGAATGCCGCGTCGTCGTCGCGTCGGCGCAGTCGGTAGTGTCCCGGGCTCACGTCAACGCCCCAGCCGCGGGGCAGGTCGCTGGCCGACTGCAGTTCGGCCAGCACGATCGCGTTGTCGTGCAACGTCGGGCCGACGACACGGTAACCCTGCTCGATCAGCACCTCGACAAGGCGGTGTAGTCCGGTCCTGTCCAGAAGCCCAGCGCCGACGCCTCCCCCATCTCCCGTCATCGACCCATCATCCGTCCACTTCGGTGGGACTTGTCAACCAGCGGCAACCGCGACTCGCCGACACCTACTGGACCTCGCTGCCTGCCGCCTCGACCAGCCAGTCCACCGTGTCGTCGAGCGCGCGCCGTGGCGTTGCCGGCAAGGGGTCCGCGTTGATCGGGGCCCAGCCGACCCGCAGCAGCATCTGGGGATAGCTGCTGTTGCCGAACACATCGGCACGCACGGCCGCGCGGGTGTCGGCGATCTCCAGTGGTTCGGTCACGGGGCAACTCGCCAGACCCATCGCCGTCGCGGTGAGCAGCACCACGCTGGTGGCCTCGCCGGCCCGCAGCTGCGCCAGGCGGTCGTCGGTACGGGTGCCCAGGGCGAGTACCACGCCGTTGTCGTCTTCGGCGCAGACGTCGGGGGGCATGGCCAGTGCGGCACCTGCGAATCGACGGCTGGGTATCGCCGCGGCCGGGTCCGGTGCCGGCGCGTTGCGCGCCGGCACACCGGCCGCAGACGCATGCCTACCGCTCCAGGCGGTGAGTTCGGCGATGTAGTCGGGGTCGGCCTCGTGCTGTGAAACAGACTGCAGGACAGTCGCATTCAGCATATCCATCGATTCGACCCGATGCAGCGCAACGCCGGCGCGAGCCGCCCGCGCGGCCATCAACGCAACGTCACCGACCGGCACCGGCCAGAAGCTGTAGTGGCGCCGGTCGGTTCGCCGCCGCGGCATCGCGGCGGCAAGCATGATGTCGAGTTGATCGGGCACCTGCGGGATCAGCTCGATGGCGGCCAGGTGACGGGGGTCGGCCGGGTTGGGCAGTCTCGACACCTTGGCCTGCCAGCCGACGGCCGCCAACGCGATGACGCAATGATTGAGTGCGGCACCGCAACTGAGGATCAGGTCACGTCCGTCGGGATCGGTGTGGGGCAGTCGCCGGCTGGTATCGGAGTACAGATGAAGACTCGACGAGCTCACCCGCCACCGCCACGGTTGGGTGTTGTGTACCGACGGCGCCCGAGACGCCAGCGTGAGAACTGTCCGGATTGTTCCTTCGTCCGGGAAGCGTGCGCTCATCCCTTGCGTTCCTTTCCACTGACGTCCTGGTCCAACCAAAGCGTGCTCAACCCGCCGAGACGAGGGCATGGCGTCCTTATTCGACGGGACTTTGTGCCTCAGGTTCTAAAGCAGCGGCGGCGGGCGTGACCTCGATGGAGAGGTGCTCGCCGACCGCGTAGACCGCCGGCCAGTCGCCCGCCTGCGCCGCCCGCGCCAGATCATCTACCAGCGGGCTTTCCACGCCCAATTCCGCCAGCCACGCTGAGACCGTCGGCGCGATCTGGTGGCCCGGCACGTCGACAGTGCGTCCGTCATGGAGCCGGTCGGTGACGTGGTACATGCTCAGGCAAGTTATCGCCGACCGATTCGACCAGCCCAACGTCAAGTGGTCGCCGGCCGTCGCCCAGAACCTCGTCATCGTGGCCTCCTCGATCGGCCTTGTGGTCAATCTGACCAGAGCCGGACCGCGGCCAGTAGGGCAGAACGAAACGGCGCGGAGTGCCGTTGGTCATCGTTACCCGAGGGCCTAAAGGCTCTGCTAGCCGGCGTTGTCGGGTACCTCAGGGATCGCCAAGGGACCCACAGCGCCCTTGCGGGCAGCCAACCGGGCTGCGATCGACGTGCCGGCAACCGTGAGCAGGGCGCCGAGAATCAATGCAGCGGCCTCGCTTGTCGCGAACAGGTTTCGCTCGGTACCGATAGTCACCGCGGCGACCGGCACGCCGAGTTGCGCAGCCGAGAGCACCGCAAGTGTCAGCGGCTGGCCCAATAGCTTTGCGGCACAATGAGCCAGCACCGCCCCCACACCGAGGCCGATGCCGAGCCCGACGAGTTTCGGGTTGGCCGCCAGGTCGCGCACCTGCAGCGAAGCACCCAGCCATACGAAGAACAGCGGGCTGAAGAATCCTTCGGTGACGCCGAACAGTTGTCGCGCCAACCGCCGCGGTTCACCAACGGCCGCCACCGCCAGGCCCAAGGCGAACCCCGCCAGCATGGTCGAGACCCGGGTGGCTACGGCCACTGCCGCCAGAGCGAAGAGCAACAACAGACTGGTCCGCAGTTCCAGGGCGAGCCGGTCTTTCTTGGAATGGATGTGCGCGCGTCGCAGCAGACCTCTGCGATCGAATTCGCGGAGCAACAAATAGATCACGAGCGCGCACGCAGCGATCGAGAGCACACTCAGCGCCGCCGTCAAGGCCCGGTCCGGTTCGATCGCCAGCGGCAACAGGAGTATGCACGCGCAGTCGGCGATGGCGATCTGCGCCGTCACCTGAAGCACAGCAGATCCCTGCAAGCGCAGCGACTGGAGTACGGGCAATGTCAGCGCTGCCGACGACGAGGCCATGAGCAGCGCATAGAGCGCCGCGTGGCCATTGTGGAACTCCGCGGCGAGAACGGCGCCCGCAGCCGCGGCGAGGGCACCCACCAATCCCGCCCGCGTCCCGGCCAGTATCAGCGTCGACCGCAACCGCGGACCACGGATCGGAATCTGGGTCCCGACCACGAACATCACCAGCGCAAAACCGATGTTGGCCAGCGACTTGAGGGTGGTGTTGTCGACGTCGATGACGCCGAAACCTGAATTTCCGGCGATGAGCCCCGCAAGCAACTCGCCGATCACCACCGGGATGCGTAGCCGTGGGAGGGAAGCCAGCAACGGACCGGCAAAGCCTACCGCCGTCACCACCGTCAATGTCGCGAAGCCGAAACCATGCACGTCATCTGCCCCTCTGCAGGCCCGGGATCACGCTGATATTTTGCATCCGTCCTACAGTCGGCACGTCGTTCGGTCGATCACATGGGTAAAACGCGCCGCCGTCAAGCCGCATGCAACCGGCGGGGCACTGCACGCCCCGAGAGTAGCCAGCGAACGAAAAACGAGGCCAATTCCGGCGTGATCGGTGTAACGTACGCCGTGACTTGACGGCTGTCGATCGTCTTGGGGCGGGGTCGTAGGGAGGTGCCGATGAACGCCAGGTCGGCTGCTCCCGCGTCCTCCCCCGTCCCGTCCCGGTCGGAGTTTTCCGACTACATCGCCGGCATGGAGCGCCTGTTGCGGGCCGTTCAGGAACTGTCGTTGGCGCGGAGCCTGGGTGAGATCCAGCGCATCGTGCGGCATTCGGCCCGTGAACTTACCGGCTGTGACGGTGCCACGTTCGTGTTGCGCGAGAACGACAAGTGCTACTACGCCGACGAGGAGGCAATTGCACCGTTGTGGAAGGGCAACCGCTTCCCCCTCGATGCATGCATCAGTGGGTGGGCCATGCTCCATCGGGACGCCGCCGTGATCCCCGACATCTACGCCGATGCGCGCATCCCTCACGGCATTTACCGGCCGACCTTCGTCAAGAGCCTGGTGATGGTGCCGATCCGCAGGCTCGACCCGATCGGGGCGATCGGCAACTACTGGGCTCACCACCACCACCCTTCCGATCAAGAGGTGCGCTTGCTGCAAGCCCTGGCTGATTCGACCTCGATCGCGATGGAGAACGTTCAGGTTTCCGCCGAACTCGAGCAGCGGGTGCGAGACCGGACTGCCGAGTTGGAAAAGGCCAACGAGGAGATTCGGCGGCTCTCGGTCACCGACGAACTGACCGGGCTGAACAATCGCCGCGGCTTTTATCTGCTCGCCGAGCAGGCGCTGCGCGGAGCCCGCCGCCACCACCGCCAGTGCCTCCTGGCCTTCCTCGACCTCGATGGACTCAAGCGCGTCAACGACGAACACGGCCACGACGTCGGCGACCTATTGATTGCGGATGTGGCTCGGGTGCTGCGCGCTACGCTGCGCGAATCGGACATCATCGCGCGTATCGGCGGTGACGAGTTCTTGGTCCTGACGACAGAAAACGGGGGTGACCCTGGGCGGCTGAAAGAGCGGCTTGCCGAGGCGTTCCAGCACTTCAACGAGACGAGCAATCGCCCTTACCGGATTTCGGCCAGCATCGGCCTGGTGCAGGCCGCCGCTGCGGACGCGGCTTCCGTGGACGAACTGCTCACGCGGGCAGACGAATTGATGTACGCAGAAAAGAAGGCCAACATCAATGCGCGACTTGCGGGATTGATCGGAACCGATGCCACGTCAGCATTGTTGCCGGCGCTCACCCGGCGTGGAACATAGCCGAACAAGAGGTCGACTTTCTCAGTTGCGTTGCCTCAGCAGGCAGCGCCGCGACGATGCCCAATAACCTCCACCTCCCGGAAAGACCGCCCGAAGCCGCCGAAGCCAACGCGTATGTATTCCGACTCTCCTGAAGCCGCATACTCAGTTATGCATCAACCGATCTCACAAATTCACTGGTCGGCACTGGATAAGGCTCCAGGACAGTCGACCGTCGGGAGTTCCACCATGAATCGCTGATATCGTTACCAATGCGCAGCCATCGCCCCGGTAATCGCGCTGATCGTGGCTGGGTCATCCGGTTGCGGAGGCAACTCAGAAAAGGACGCCCAATCCCCTACGGTGACAGCGGTTTTCCCCGATGCTTCAAACCTGAAGGAGAATTCGCCGGTGCGCCTGGGCGATGTCACCATCGGCAAAGTCACTGAGATCCGCTGGGCGCCGCAGCCGTCGAAGTGGCTGGTCACTCTGCAGCTCAAGGACGAGATCGTCGTGCCCGCGAACGTCACCGCCACATTGAGTCCGGGCGACTCACCGGGATCGGTTGTTGTCGAGTTGATCCCGCATGGCCCCCCGCGGGGCAAGTTGACCAACGGGCAGACGATCGACGGTTCGCGATAGCAAAATTTGTGCGCGAGCGGGCTGACGGTCGGGCGCAAGCCGCACATTCGCCATGCGATCGGGGCGGTCAGCCTGCGAGCACCGAGACGACCTTCTTCGCCGTCGCCTTGGCCGACGCCGGATTTTGGCCCGTCACCAGGCGTCCGTCGACGACGACGTACGGGGCAAAGGGCATCAAACCCTTTTCGTAGCGGGCACCGCGCTTCTTCATCTCTTCCTCGACGTTGTAGGGCACCAGTTTGTGGACCCGGGCAAGCACCTCCTCCGTCCAGGCGAAGCCGGTGAGCTTGCGCCCGGCGACCAGTAGCGATCCGTCCGCCAGCGTGGTGTTGAGCAGGCCGCAATATCCGTGGCAGACCGACGCGACCACTCCACCGGCCTCGCAGATTCCACGGGTAATGCGTTGCAGGCCTTCGCTATCGGGGAAGTCGAACATCACCGCGTGGCCACCGGTGAAGTAGATTGCGTCGAAGTCCGCGGGATCGATCTCATCCGGCGAAGCGGTGTTGTCCAGCAGCGCCATCTTCGCGTCGTCGGCCTTCCATGCCTTGGCGCTCTTGTTGTAGCTGGGAAACTTCAGCGACCGCGGCTCCAGCGGTGAGGGACCACCTTTCGGGCTGACGAGCTTTTGTTCGAAGCCGGCTGCTGCGAAGACGTCGTAGGCGTGTGTCAGTTCCGAGAGCCACAGTCCGGTCGGCTCGGATGGATCCTCGTAGTGGGAGACGTTGGAGACGACGTTCAAAATGCGCTTGGTCATATGTCCAGAATTGCGTTGATGACGAGGTCTCGCCAGCTTGTAATGAGGCGGCGGGCATTCGCCGCTGGGCGGCTGCGCGCGCTGTCACCGAAACGGGGAGAATGACCTCATGCCCGCCGAGCCCCCGCGTCCAGCACCCGACCCCCCTAAACCGTCACGCCTCACTGCCGAGGAGTTGGCACGATTCGGCGACGAAGAGCAGATGCGCGAGGCCGGGGACGAAGGCCGGCTCTGGGACGAGCGGCCGCCGCATCACGGGTAGTTCAACCGGAGTTGGAACGCTGAGCTGAATCAGACTCCGCTGAAGCAGTCCCGGCCTTCCGACGATGCCGGGATGGTCGCGTTGGTGGTCGAGAAAGTCGCTTCCAAGCCGGTGTCGGTGACCTTGACGGTGTCGGCGTGGATGCCCAGCGGATAATTCTGCGTCGCCTTGGATGTGAGACTGTCCAGATTCTTCTGCACGGTATCGGTCGACATCTTCGAACCCAACGCGGTCAAGTTGACCACCTGCAACGACAGCCCGTTGTCGGCGATCTGTGGCTTGAGCGTGACGCTGTCGAGCATCCCCTTCAGTTCGATGGTTCCATCGCCCGGATTGGTGGTGACCTTGCTGGTCACAAAACTGCCCAGCACCGGGATGGCATCCTGGATCGATTGCTTGATGCCGTCGGAAGACCAGGTGATGGTGCCGTTCACCGCGCCGATGGTGCCCTTGGAGCTGCCGCCGTCGCTCAACCGGAGGTCCTTGATATCGATGCTGACCTTCATGCCCTTGGCGCTGCGCACCTGGTTACCGGCGGTCTGCACGGAGATGTCCGGGTAGTTGCTGCTGAGGTACTGCCACAGCATCGGCGGCATGGCGGCGAACGACACCGTGGCGCTGTCCTCCACCTCGCACGCCACCGCGCTTGCCACCTTGTTCCCCGCCACGTGACGAACGATCAGCTCAGCCCCGATCAGCAAAGCCAGCACGACGGCCGGCACGATGGCCAGGATCAAACGCTTCGGCCGCCGGCGGCGTGGTTGCGTCGACGTTTCCTTCAGTGGCGGCTCAGTGGCCAGGCGAGTCGTGGGCTGCTCTGGCGGCCCGGACTGACCCGGTCCCGCGGCGGGTGGGCTGGCCGGCGGATACGGGCGAGCAGCCGGCGGGCGGCCCGGCCGATGTGGCTGCGGCATCGGCGGTCGGCCAGGGGGCGGCGGTCGATTCGGCTGAGGCGGCGGTGGATATGGCCGACCGCCCGGTGGAATCCGCTGAGTCGGTGATCCCGACGGAGGCGGCTGCGGTGGCGGGGGGCCGGGCCTCCTGGCGGGGTTGGGGCCAGGCTGGGTGGGGCGATTCCATTCCGGTGGGTTCCCCCGAGACGGCCCCTGCGGAGTTGTCACCACAATAATGGTGCCCTAACAAGCTGAACATGTCTGCGGCCGGACGTCGCGACCCCGTCGGAAGCGGACGCCCTCGTGTTGCTGTCGACAGGCCAGATGGCGCGACGGATGCCGGGCACGGTCACTGTCGGCTGGGGCAACCTGTTGAGCGACTCGCATCTCAGCGATGCCCCGAAACAGGGAAGACGTCGGGCTGACAGGATTTGAACCTGCGACCACTTGACCCCCAGTCTAGAAGGAGGTATGCGTAGGCGTCCGTAATTGTCCGGTATTACCGTTGTGCTGCAAAGGATTAAGCTGCGAACGGGCGGCCGCGGACGACTGCGGGAAATTGCGGTCAAAACGACCGAATGGCGGTACGAATGGCGGTACGGATCGCTGCTGGCCCCCCTCGGCCAGAAGCGGGACTCGGCATGTTTCTGGGGCGACGTATGCAAGCTCCGCGACATATGCCCGACTCCGGCATTTGCGCTGGTAGCGACATATGTACGACTTATGTTGCAGTCCTTGGCAATTCGTCATTCATGCGGTTAACTGCCGTGCATGACACACGCTGATGCAGTCCTCGCGAACCTTCATGCCGAACTCGACGCTGCCGGCGTTTTCGCCGACCTGCCGATCGACGACGGCGACCTTCTGGTCGCTGCCCTAAGCTTCGACGTCTTCCTGCGCAGCGATCCCGCCCGTTCGATGCGGTCGCGTGCCTCGGCGGTGCGTGGCGGCCAGTGGCCGTGCGCCGACCGCGCCGGCCTCGCCCAGGCGCTCGACGATGCCGCGACTGTGCTGGACCTCATGTAACCGGGGGCTGCTGCATTCCTGACTAACGACGCCATCGTGGACTGAGGTTGTAGCCAATTTCGGGGTTGTTTGCGCCGAGTTCGACGATCAGCCGCCGTTCCATCGCTAGTACCTCGACTTTTGAGGCAACGGTGCTTTCCCAAAGGATGGTTTTGCGTGCAGAGAAGTCGTTGACGTGTTCACCCAGATCGGCTGCAATCTGGTCCTTGGCGGTGGGACTGCCGAAGTACGTCACGCTGCCTGTCAGGTCGGAGCCGACGTAGATCTTTCCGTTCGGATAGGTGATCTTGTAAACCTGCTTCCGAGTCGGCATTGGGCTGAATCTAGTGGCAGGCGGCCGGCGAAGCGAGACTCCCGGACTCCTGTTTCCTACCTCGCGAGTGAAACCAAGTCGCTAATGTCATGCCGTGGCAGTTCCTGATTTTCAAACCCTTATGCGGCCGGTGCTGGTGGCCGTTGACGGAGACGAGCCGATGTCGCACGCGCAGATCCGCGACAAAGTGGCGCCCGCCCTAGGCGTCACCGACGAGGACCGGCAGCTGATGCTGCCGAGCGGCACGCAGGCACTCTTCACCAACAGGGTTGCCTGGGCGGTGACTCACCTATCGCAGGCAGGTTTACTTCGTCGGCCTGAAAGGGGGCGTTACCTGCTAACGGAGCGCGCCAAGCAGGTGTTAGCAAACCATCCGGAGCGCGTCGACATGGCGGTCCTTGCCGAATTCCCGGAATATCGAGAATTCAGGGCCCGTAAGAAAGAAAAGCAGCCCGAAACCTCCGCCAGCGTCGTGTCCGATGAGGTTTCGCCAAGCGAGTCAATCGGTGCGATCGTCAAGGAATCGTGGGACGCGCTAGCCGAGGAATTGCTCGACATGGTTCTCGCGCAGCCACCGATTTTTCTGGAAACTTTGTCACTGAAACTACTGCGCGCGATGGGGTACGGCGGGCGCGAGGCGCTACTCGACCACACCGGCAAGCCAGGAGACAGCGGTTTGGATGGTGTGGTCCGACAAGACGCGCTGGGGCTGGATCTTGTTGGTGTCCAAGCAAAGCGGTTCGACAAAGACAATGCAGTGCAGCGGCCAGACATTCAAGCATTCGTCGGTGCGCTTCAAGGGGCACAGACGAGTCGCGGCGTCTTCGTGACGACGGGACGATTCTCGTCGGGCGCCCTGCACTTCGCCGATAGCGTAGCTATGCGCCTTCGACTCATAGACGGCAAAGAGCTGACTAGCCTGATGGTTCGATACAACGTCGGTGTTCAAGTCCGCGAGACGTTTGAGTTGAAGCAGATGGATGAAAATTTTTTCGATGAATAGCGCCGTAACGGCTGTTCAGTCTTTTAGGGCTCGCGACCACCGAGCGGTACACGGCGGTCGACAACACGACATACGGGCCGCGATGATGGCCGCGCGCGCTGACACTGGCTGCTCACTGTGACTGTGCGAGCGGGTTGGTCGCTCTACGCTCAAACAGCTGGACCAGATCGTTCATCAACCACTGAGCGTGCAGACTCGGGTACAGCAGCTTGCCCGGATCACTTGTCAAATGTGCCTTGAGAACACCCGGTTCGTCCGTCTCTTGGAACATGTCATCGTCGGCCATTCCGAGGTAGATCCACGGCCGACCGTGGGCATAACCAGAGCACATCTGCCACGACAGCAGGGGCTTGGCTATCGGCGCATTCGTGTCCGCATAGCTGACCGCATCAAAGCTTCGGTATCCGCTCTTGAGGTCAGCGACAATGCCACGACGACGAGCGATTTCAGCTAGCCGCGCATACTTGGCTTTTTTCATGGCCGCGTCGGATATGCCGAGCGATTCGAGCGCGGGGTGTTGGTCGTGAAAGTTCTTGGCGTGCCAACGCAACACGCGTTCGACGCGCAAGTCCCGCTTAGCCGGATGCAAGATCCAGAATGCCGACGACAGGATTTCGAGGGCACCACGGACAAGGGTGAATGGCGCCGCGCTGTGGAGGACGTTGAGGTCGATGAGAAGTGATTTCATCGCGTGTAGGTGGTCGACGCCAGCGACGATGCACATTTGCACCGCGTGCGAAACCTGGTAGGGATCACTCGCCCGGTCATCGCCAGCCAGCGACGACCCCGGCGCCACCGCGAAGTCCGTCGGATCGTCAACCCGACCTATCATTCGATCGACGTCCGATGCAAATGTTGCCCACAAGGCGTCGATCTTGTCCTGGTCCAGTGCGTCACTCATGCGCCGCGATCACCGGAACGCAGTTCGGGTTCCGCCCCCGCTGCCAGATACTGCGCCATCGCTGGCCCGCTGTCGATCCGCACGCGCATCATTCGCACATACCCACGCATCCACAGCTTCGCGAGGACCAACGACCGGCCGGCATACGGGTTGCGGTCGCCTAGCTCGGCCACCGACCCCGACAACAGGGCGTAGGTGTACTCGGCGCGCTTCGACACCGGCAGATCATGCAACACGACTGACCAGACAACGGTGACGGCTCGCCGTTGTGGGCTGCCTACAACAGGACCACTTCGCGGTTGCTGCTGCTGCGCCGGCCCGGTCGTGCCGGCCGGACACACGTCACACCCCACAGCGCCAGCGACGCCGCGACGAGTACCGACGAGCCGGGTGCTTTGCGGTCCCAGCCGAACGCCTGCCCGCCCAGCATCGGCCTCTGCTTGGCCGACAGCACCCCGCGGGATAGTTCGACCTGGCCGCGGTGCGTCAACGTGGCGTCGGCAACGGCATCGACGAACTGGCCCGCGGCGATCGCGACGTCACGGTGCCCGATCGCCGTCGGCCGCACCCGCGCGCCGGCCCAGTCGAGTTCGGCCAGGGCGCCGCGCTCGTCGACGACGACGGCACGCACCCGCGGCCCGAGATGCGTTGCGACCCAACCGGGCAGCCACGTCACACCCGGCCCGGTCAAGTACCACTCAACATGCAGCCGACCATCAGCGCGCCGGCCAGCCAAACAGACCGTCGCAGTATCCCGCGCCGGACCCGCGTCCACACCGATCGCGAGGTCGGCCACCGGCACCGAGTCGGGATCCGTCAGCGCCTCCCACGCTGCCGGATCAAACATCCGATCGCCGGCAGCGTGCGGCACAAACATAGACAGCCGTTCGGCCCGGAACGTATCCGGCGGCAAAACAGCGCGGTCGTCAATGATGGCCTGCAACGGAACACGCCCCGTCGCCACAGCCGGATTGGTGCGAATCCACACGTCCTGGTCGTCGATGTCGTCGCCCCACTCCGCGCACCACTCGGCCCACCCCAGCCGCGGATTCAGCCCGTCGTGGGCCGACTTACGCATCGTCGAGAACGCTTCGGAGTCGTGCATCGGCCCCGGAGCGGTTCCGAAGAACAGCGATTGAGCACGCGGCCGGCTGTAGACCGTGGGTTGCAGCGCGCCGACCTCCGCGGCCGGCAAGTCTTCGGCTTCATCGACGATCAGGCGGTCAATCGACAGGCCGCGGCCGGCGGACGCCGAGCGGGTGGTGAACGCGATCCGTGCGCCGGTGTCCAGTTCGACGTACTCGGCGCCGATCATCTGCGAATGCCGAACCACCCGGCCCGCGAGGTCGGCGTCGGACTGAATCACGTCCCACAGCCGGCGGAACGCATCACTCGAGGTTTTCACCGCGTGCGCCGTGTGCAAAATCTGCTCGCCAAGCTCGAACAGCCCGAACAATTCCAGCGCCAACAGGATCTGGCCCTTACCGGACTGGCGGGCCACCACAACGCCGGCCTGCGAGCACGACCAAGTGCCGCCCGACTCCCGCAGGATCCCCCGCACAATGCGGGCCTGCCAAGCATCCAGCGGCACCCCGTACGCGGCGGCAAGCTCTACGCAGTCCTTGCCGGTCAACTCGCCACCCGCAGGCCATGTCTCGAACGTCGGCGCCGTCAGCGCCGCCCTGGTCCTGGTGCTCATCGAGCAGCCCGCCGGCGCCGGCGCGCCGCAATCTCGTCGAGCTTCGACCCAGCAGCCGCCGGCGCACTCTGACCGAGCGCCGCGACCGTGATCCGGTACTCACGCGACGCCGCGATCACGTCCCGCGGCGACGTCTCCGGGTCGCTCACGATCGCCTCCAACCGGTCGCGCAACGCCTCCAAACGGCCGCGATCGGTCGTTGGCTTCGGCTTCCTCTTTGCTGGGGTCATTCGGGGCTCCAGATGTTTACCTATGCCAGGGGCGGTCGGGCGGATCGGGTTCGACGGGCACCCTGGGGTGGGTCTTGTGTCTGTTCAGGGGCGGTCATCCGAGGGCGCCTGAGTTGCGGCCGATGGTGCCGTCGGGTTGGTTGCTGCGGCGTTCGTTGCAGTGCTTGTGGGCTGGGCGTAGCTGGTCGTGGTCGTCGGTGCCGCCGCGGCTGGTGGGTGTGGCGTGGTCGACGACGAAGCACCAAGGGTCGGGCCAAGCGATGTCGAGGTCGATGAGTTGGTGGCAGAAGCAGCACGGTTCGCCTGCTCGGACGCGTTGCGCTATGCGTCGGCGTGCTCGGTCGCGGATTGCTTTGGTTGCGAACGGCATCGGTCAGTCCTGCTTGTCGTCGGCCTGGTCCTCGTTGTCGGCTGGTCCCCACGTCCGGCTGGTGACGAATGCAGTTCCGGGCACGGGGTTGTGGGTGCCGTTGCAGCGGGTGCAGTGCTGCCCGTCGGGCGCGCAGTCTGGGTTGGTGGTCACGTCCTGGTCCTCGTCGTTGTAGTGGGTTCGTGGCCGGCCCGCCCTGAGAAGGGCCTTGTGAGGCGCTCCGCAGGCCGGCCACGAACGTCTATCGGTCGAGCACGGCTACCAGCTGCGGGCGAGGCGCTCTAGTCGCGCCTCTTCTGCGGCACGTTCGTCGGGTGCGGCGTCGGCGTTGAATGTCGCGGCGCGAGATGAGAACTCGGCAATCGTCGCGAGACGCAACGGGACGCCGGCGCGGGCAAGATCCCAGGCGTCGGGTTCGGTTCTTGCGTCGCGGTCCCTCTCAATCGCGGGTAGGTCGGCTTTACGCGCCGGTGTCAACGCCAGCGGCACCGGATACCCGGCGACACGGACACCTGAGACGGCGGCACATGCATTGAACCCGCGCAGCGCCTCGGTCCACACCACGGCGGCGTTCTGCGCGTCGTGCAACAGCTGCATGACGCTGCCGCCCTTGGTGATCGCGGCGGCGTCGTCGTCGAGGTCCAGGCCGGATTCGGCTGCGGCGACGAGCGCGGCCGAATGTGGCTCTAGCGCGGTCGACCAGCTTTCGAGGATGCTGTCGGCGTGGTCGGCGATCGCAACTCCGAGCAGTTTTACTTCTCGGCTGCGGGCGCGCTCGCGGAGGTTGCTTGCTACGAGTTGGCGGTCCAATGCGAGTCTCAGCACGATTTTGTCGTCGTGGTAGTCCTTCCCGTTTTCAATCGCGTCGAATACAGCGGCTTCGAGTTGGTCGGTCGTGGCACCGATTTGGGATACGGCGTCGACGAACGCGTCGACCTGGGCGACCTGCTCAAGGTAGGTGCTGGGCAGCGGGACGCCGAGCCGGTCGGCAGCTTTCGTGACGGTCTGCGCGTAGGTGCGGGCCGTGACTAGGTGGAGCATGGGGTGTCCTCTCGTTGGGTGGTTGCGCTGGGGTCAGTTGTCGACGACCGGCCGGCGGTCGAACCATGGCCCCTTGTCGTCGGGTTCGGGCTCGGGGCGTTGCCAGCGGGCCGCGGTCCTGCCGTGGGTAAGGCCGGCGAGGATCGGGTTGTCGCCGCGGCCGGCGAACAATTCTCTTGCCCATCGCCGCTGTTCCTCGCTGTACTCGTTGACGTCCTGTTCGGGCTCGTCGCCGGCGTCCGGGCCGTCGTCGGATCCGCTGAAAAGGTTGCGGGCAAATCGGCGATCGGCGTCGCTGGGTGCGTCGTTGTTCGCTGCGCGTTCTCGGAGTTGCTGTAGCTCGTCGTCGGTCAGGCTCGCGATGATGCGGGCTTGTTCTTGTCGGTCCATTGCTTTCCTTCGATGTGTTGGCGAAGTGCGGTTTCGTCGACGAACCAGCGGCCGGCGATCTTGCGGCCTCCAAGCTGCGGGGCGAGTCGGCGGGCCTGCCTGAGCGAGATGTCCAGTAGCTCGGCTACCTGGTCCAGCGGCACGGTCGGTTGCATGGGCACAGCATTCCGAACAGTCGGCGAACGGACGTCCGAATGACCGGCAGCGGCCATCGCAGCCCGAAGTTCGCAGGCCAGAGCCTCGTAGGTCTGGCACGGAAGGCCGGACAGCTTGCGGTGTTTGACCGCAATTAGGGCGCAGTCGCGGGCCGCTTTCAGCGCCGGCCCGGACAAAACCACGATGCCGCCGGCGCGCATAAGCCCGGACTCGCTCATGTGTCCGCTTCGTCTGCTGCGACTACGGCGGCAGTGCTGGTCGTCCTGGTCCTCGACGACGACCAGCGCCGCGGGTCCGGTTCGAGGTCGAGCCGCGCGATGGTGTGAACCTCGATGCATAGCGGCCCGCAGGGGTGGGCGAGTTCGGCTTCGGCTTGGCGCGCTTCCTCGACGTCGGCCCAGAATGTGAACTCGGCACAGAGGGCGACGTTCGGGTGCGGGTGGCAGACCAGCGCGGCGCGCGCGCTCACAACTCAGCCTCGCGTTCGTGGATCGGGGTCGTGATGTCCCGGCCCGCCGGCGGGCTGCTGTGGGTGCAGCGGACGGCCGGGTCGATCGGGGTGTCGTCCGGGCCGAGCTGCCAGCCGCAGGGGTCGCACCGGCGGCACCGGCGGATGGCTGCGAGCCGTTCCCGACGCGCGATCTGCTCGACGGTGCCACGGCGGCTCACGCCGGCAACTTCTTCCACGCGCACGCGGTCAGTGGGTTACTAGGAAGTCCCCGACCTGAGCAACCGCGTACGCAGATTCGGTAGGGGGTTTTGCGACCTTCTTGCACGCCAGTGCATGAAGGGATCTGTAGTTCCCTAGAAAGGTTGTCCTGTGTTGCACTAATAGCGTGCAAGGTGAGTTGCACTGCGGCAGTGCAAGTTAGGTGCTCGCGATGTTGCACAAAAACCGGTGCAAGGTGGTCGCGCTCGTCATGCACCGAAGCCGTGCATGTTCGTTCCGATGATCTTGCACCGTTTCCGTGCGTCACGTCGCCGCTCATGGTGCACCGTCCGGGGCCGGTTTCGACGGAAGCTTGATAGGTCGCGACCACAGCAGAAGTTCTTCGTCGGTGAACCGCCGGCCACCTGAGCACACGACGTAGGCGCGCCTGCGTGGCACTAGCTGCCCGTCGCGCAGGTACTCGCGGATCAGCAGCCGCTTATCCTTGACTGCCCGATCCAGGGCGTGCCGCGCGCGTTGGCGGTTTCCGCCCCAACCGAATTCGTCAGATATTTGAGCGGCTGACGTCTCCCAGGCACGCCGGGTCGACCCGATCGGCGTCGCCCAGGACAGCAGGAACGCCATCACGACGAAGCCGTCCGAACCCAGTGCATCGTCGTGAGCGCCAGACCGGATGAGTTCGTCCGACAACCAGGTGACGCCCTTGCGCATCGGTTCCCCGACCGCGTGGATGGGGTTTCGCCTACCTCGCCTGTCCATGTCACACCGGCCGACCGGCGCTTGGGTTCTCGGCGCACATCAGCGGCCCGTCGTGGCGTCGCGGGCCGCTGCGGCGGCGTCGAGCAGCCGATGAGCAAGAGCTATCGCGTACTCGGGTGTGACGCTGAACGGCTCATGGATACCGCTGCCGACCGTAACTGTCACCAGACCCGGCCGCGCTGCGTTCGCCGCGACATGGAAAGCCGGTTGATCGGGTGGCCGATTCACGCGACACTGCCGTCGAGCAGGCCGGCGACGAACGCGTCGACGTCAGCTTGCGGAATAAGCGTGCGCGCACCGATTTTGACGCGGCGCAGCGTGCCGTCGTTGATCAGCTGGTAAACGGTGGTGCGGCCGACGTCGAGTTGTTCGCAGACATTGGGGATGGTGCATAGCTTGCGCAGCGTGGGAGTGAGTTTCGGGTTCTTCGGCACGGTGGGGATTTCCCTTCTGAAACGGGAACGCCGAGCAACAGATAGGCCGTCTGGGCCTTTTCTGTGCTCGGCTGCCGGTTCAGCGAGTCCCTGTGCGGGACTCAGCGGGTGGACCCCGGTTCGGGGCGTGCGCCGTTCGTCTCGACTCCTACGTTCTCGGCCGGTCCGGGTTTCCCGTTTGGTGGTGCGCCGGTCGAATCTGCCTGTGTAGCAGCGTGTCGCCTGTAAGTCTCGATTAGCGTCGGTGTTCTTTTGTAGCACCGGTGTTCTGGTGTGGCACCGACCGTACCAGACCGCTTCGACGTGCCCCGGTAATCAAGCAAGCGCGCGTGTTCGTGACTATCCTTCGGCGTGCGACCACTTGACCTTGGAGAGGCGGTTATGGGTACACGACGAGCCGACGGTGAAGGCTCTTACCGGCAGCGGCCAAACGGACTATGGGAAGCGTCCACCAGGTACACCACATCCGACGGGGAGCGGAAACGGCTCAGTGTGTACGGAAAGACCCGCGCTGAAGCGCGCGGCAAGCTAAACGACGCGCGGAAGCGGATCGACGAGGGTGCTCCCCCGCGCGACGCCAAGCAGACGGTCGGATCGTGGTTGGAGTCCTGGCGCACAACGGCGCTGCCGGCGTCACCACGCAAAGCGACCACCCAGGAGCTATACGCCATCCTGTGCCGCAAGCATTTGGAAGGTGATGCCGCGCTCGCCGGACTGCGGCTCGATCAGATCCGGCCGACACATGTCGAATCACTCATTCTGCGCCTGCGCGGTAAAGGCCTAAAAGACAGCTCGGTTAGACAGATCTACACGGTGCTGCGGGCCGCCCTGGACATCGCCGTCCGCGACGGCCTGCTCGCCAGCAATCCGGTGGCCAAAGTCAAGCGACCGACTGTCCGCACAAAGGAGGCGCGCTATCTGTCAATTGACGATGTGCGAGTGCTCTTTAGCCACTTAGACGGGCTGCGGTATCGACTGGCGGTGCAAATGATGGCATCGACCGGGATGCGCCGCGGTGAAGTGGCCGGCCTGCGCTGGTCCGACGTCGACTTGGCGAAGGGGGAACTGAATGTGGTCGGCGAGGTCGTGCGCGTCAACGGCGGGTTGAAGTGGATGGACTGGCCGAAGACCGCTCGGGCGCGTCGTCGTATCCCTCTGACGGCCGGCATTGTGGCTGGGTTGAAAGCGCACCGCAAGGCGCTGGTCGCCGAGCGGTTGCGCGCCGGCGATCAATGGGTCGATACGGGCGCGGTGTTCGCCACTGAGTTCGGCGGGTGGGTTGATCCGAGCAACCTGCTGCGAACCGTAAAGATTGCGGCGAAGAAGGCCGGCATTGAGAAGGTAGGCGCCCACACCATGCGCCACTCGGCAGCTGTCGGCTGGCTCGAATCGGGCGTACATATTAAGGCCGCGGCAGACCTGCTCGGACATTCGTCGATCAGCATCACCGGCGACCTATACGGGCACACCAGCGACGATGCTGCGCGGGCCGCAGTCGACGGGCTCGGCGACATGCTCGGTTTGTGATGGCGGTATATAAAGGCGGTACGGCATGGAAAGAGGCACCTTCCGGAACGTCGGAAAATGCCTCTGACCTGCGGTCGGGCTGACAGGATTTGAACCTGCGACCACTTGACCCCCAGTCAAGTGCGCTACCAAACTGCGCCACAGCCCGGTGCTGCCGATCCGTGAACCAGCAGCAGGTCGACAGCCTACCGCAGCCGCCAGGCGATCCCGTCAGGCCACCTGCGCGTCGGCCGTCGACGCCCGCTCCCACAGCAGCGACGAGTACACCGTCCGCCCGTCGGGCAGCGTCAACTCCGAGGACAGGGTCAGCCGGTTGCCGTCCAGGTCGCTGTGCCGCAGATGGAATTGGCCCAGGTAGTTGGGCACCAGGGAAAGCGTCGCCTGGTGACGAATATCGCCGCTGTCTTCATCCACGAAGTACCGCCCGCTGTAGGCCAGATATCCCAGCGCCGCGGCGGCCGCCTGTTCGGTGGTGCCCCCGCTGGCGACGGGCCGGTCATAGTCCGGCCGGCCGGATGACTGGATCTGCGCCGACATGTACCCATCCGGGGTGTACATGATCAGCCCCTGGGCATCCTCCCCGTGCGGGTACCTGGCTGGCCCGTCAGGCCTGTCCCGTTCAACGTAGGAAACGAGCCGCCATGCTCCAATAAGACTGTCTTGCAACGCTTTTGGCATTTCTGGCAACTCCTCACTAGCTGGCGCGGGACCGGGTGTCGACCTTGGCGACCCAGGCGCGCAGCACCTGGGCGAGTTCGGCTTCGCGTCCGTAGAAACGCTGGGACGGAACCGGCACGCTGACCGCCACCAGCAGGTCGCTCACGCCATGCAGCACCGCCCCGACCGCGCAGATCCCTTCCGTCTGCTCCTCCCGGTCATAGGCGACACCGTCGGCCCTGATTCGATCGAGCTCCGCTCGCAATGCCGCCTGATCGGTGATGGTGTTCGGGGTCAGCTGAACCAGCCGCCTGGGCATGGCCTGAGCCTGCTCGTCGGCGGGCAGGGCCGCCAGCAGGGCCTTGCCGTTGGCACTGCAGTACAGCGGGAACGACTCCCCCACCGCGCTGACGGCCTGCAGCCGGTGCGGCGCGATCACCTGGTCGATGAAGTTTGCGCGATCACCGTCGAGGATCGACAGGTCCACCGTCTCGTTCAGGCTGCGGGACAGCTCGGTCAGGAATGGATGCATGTCGGTGACGACACCGAGTCGTACTGTACTGGCCATCCGCGCGATCTCCGGGCCCAATCGGTAGGGGCCCCTGCCACCCCGGCGCGACGCGACCAGCCCTTCGTCTTCCAGCGCGTTCAAGATCCGGCTCACCGTCGACCGGGCCATGCCCACCCGCTCGCCGATCTCGGCCTGACTCAGGCCGCCGGGATGCGACTGCAATACCCGCAGGATTTCGGCGGCGCGCGCGATCACCTGTATGCCGCCGCTGCGGGTCTCTGCGGTGTCCATCATGGCCGTCACGGAAGAACTCCTCTCACCTCGGGCAGTTGCAGCAGCGCCGCGGCTTCATCGACGGAAGCGATCGGCAGGTCCAGCGCCTCAGCGAGTCGCCTGGTGCGCGCCACCAGCGCCAGATTGCTCGGCGCCAGCTCACCTTTGCGCAGGTACAGAGTGTCCTCCAGCCCCACCCGGGCATTTCCGCCCAACGCCAGTCCCATGGCGGTCAGTTCCAAATTGGCCCGGCCGATCGCGATGACCTGCCAGACCGCTCCTGGCGGCAGCCGGCGCACCATGGTCAGCAGATTATCGGCGGTGGCGGCCATCCCGCCCCGCACCCCGAGCACGATGCTGAACTGCAGCGGTTCGGCCAACAGCCCCTCGGCCCACAGCCGCAGGCAGGCCTCCAGATGGCCGGTGTCGTAGATCTCCAGCTCCGGCTTGATGTCCAGCTCGGCCATGCGCCCCGCCAACCGGCGCACCGCATCCGGTGGGTTGCGAAACTCCCCGGCGCCGAAGCTCATTGAGCACGGGTTGAGGGTTGCCATCCGCGGACGCAGCTCGACCAGCTTCTCTCGCTCTTCGAACGGCACGCTGAGGCCGACTCCGGTCGACATCTGGATCAGGATCGGGCAGCGTTCGCCGATCAGATCCATGGTGCGCCGCGCGATGTCCAGATCTGCCGTCGGCTTCTCGTTTTCGTCACGCAGATGAATGTGGGCGACCGAAGCGCCGGCGTGGTAGGCCTGCTCGACAGCGGTGGCGATCTCCTCGGGAGCGGTGGGCAGGGCCGGGTTGTCGGCTTTGGTCGCGATGGGCCCGGTCGGCGCGACGGTCAGGATGACAGTCATGACTGCGACTCCGGATAGGCGATGACCACCAGCAGTGTCGCTTCCTGATCGGAGCGATTGAGAATGGACCTGGTCTCACCCTCGGCGAGGTGCACGCTGTCAAGTCGGCCCAGCACCGTTTCACCCTCATCGGTGCGGATCACCAGCTCGCCGTCAAGCAGCACGTACACCGTCTCCGCTGGGGCAGCAGCGGATTCGGCCATTCCGCCCTGACGATACAACGACAGCCCGACCCAAAACCGTTCAGTGGGACCCGCTTCCAGACCCTGCAACCGCGTGGTGCATACCTGTTGGTGAGTCGGGGCCACATACGTCGGGGCATCCGCCCAGCGAGTTACGTTCATTGTCAGGCCGCCTCACCGGTCTCGATGCGGTAGCTCCCGCTGGGATCGACGATTGCGACCAACCGCACAATGCAGCCGTCACCACCTACCCACCGCCACGGGAATGCGGCGAAGGTGACCCGCTTACCGGTGACCTTGTCCAGGTCACCCCCGACATTCTCGAAGCCGTAGATGCCCTTGGACAGAATTGCGCGATGGCAGGGCTCCCATTCCGGAAAGTCGTCGAGCACTTTGCGGCCGGTCTCACGCTCGTATTCCGCTACCGCCCAGGGCAATAGGCCACCCTGCGCTTCGGCGGGACCGTGCGGGGCGATCGCGGTGGCCAACGGGTGGTCCAGCGCCTGGGTGTCGGTGCCGACGGCCTTGACGCCCCTGGCGGCGAACCATTCGCCGGCTTCCTTGTAGAAACCCGGTGAATAGGCGTAGTACTCGGCGCTGTCGGCATATTTATGGTGCCAGCCGGTGTTGACGATGACGATGTCGCCGGGCCGGATCTTTGGGGTCACGTTCTCCAGGTCTTCGGCGGTCACGACGCCCCACTTGCCCTTGGGTATCGAGACGACGACACCGGTCCCGAAGAAGGCGCTGAGCGGGATCTCCTCGAGGAACGGGGTGCCCTCGACCACGTGCGCCGGCGCGTCGATGTGGGTCCCCGAATGCATGACCGTGGTGATCTGCTGAGTCAGCACCCGGCTTTTCGCCATCCCGTGCAACCGTTCGATCTTCACGTCTTCGAAGTACGGCCACGCCGGCACGCCGTGCCCCCAGGGATGCGACAGGTCGTAGAACTCCAGTGTTGACTCGGCCTCACCGAGGGGCCAGGTGAATTCCATGGCTATGACGTCCTTTCTGTGTTGAGTTGCCGAGCGATGTGCCCGGCCAGCCGCGCGGCCGTTTCTTCCCGGGCACCTTCCGGCCAGTCGAGGAATCCCCGGCCCGTACGCGCGCCGAGTCGGCCTGAATCGACCAGTTCGCGCAACAGTGGACTGGGATGCGGATCGCTGTTGATATTGGGGATCACTGCCTCATGGATGGCCAGCGTCAGGTCCAGACCGATATAGTCGGCATTCTCCAGCGGACCCAGCACACCCAGCCGCAGTCCAATCGTGTTGCGTACCACCAAGTCCACCGTGGACGCGTCGCAAATGCCTTCAGCGACAAGCGCCATGGCCTCGCGCCACAGCGCGTGCTGTAACCGGTTCCCGATGAAGCCCGCGACGTCGCGGCCCACCCGCACCGGCAACTTACCGGCCTCGGTCAGCAATCTCATCACGCGATCCACGGTGTCGGAACCGGTTCTCTCGCTGGGGATCACCTCCACCAAGGGGATGAGGTCCGGCGGATTCCAGAAATGAGCCCCTATGACGCGACTGCCATCCTCGACCCGCTCGGTGACGGCGCCGATGGGTAGCACCGAGGTATTGGTGGCAAGTACCGCATCGGGCGCCAGACCGGCCAGTCGCTCGAACAGGTCCTGCTTGATGGGCAGATTCTCGATGATGGCCTCGACCACTAAGTCCGTATCCGCAACCGCCGCCGCAAGATCGGCGGCGGCCGATACCGAACCGCGCGCCGCGCCGGTTACCTCGCGCGCCTCAGCGGCTGCGGCGTCGAGGATCTCGCAGTTCGTGTCGGTGATCACCACGTCGAGTCCCGCCGATGCCAGCACCCCAGCGATGCGGCGGCCCATCAGGCCGGCACCGACGACCGCCGCGCGGGCGAAGCCATGAGAGGTCAGCACGCGGTGTACCCCCCATCCAGATACATCACCTGTCCGGTGTAGAAGCTGGAGGCGTCGCTGAGCAGATAGATCAGGGCGCCGACGAAATCTTCGGGTTCGGCGAAGCGGCCCAACGGGATTCGGGCGAACATCGTTTCGCGGGTCTTGCGTCCCTTTTCGTCGTCGGCGTAGATCCACTCGGTCAACTCAGATCGGAATACAGTCGGCGCCAGAGCATTCACCCGAATGCCGTCAGCGCCCCACTCGGCGGCCAGCGACCTGGCGAGCAGATCGGTGCCCGCCTTGGAGGGACAGTAGGCGCTGTAACCCGCGCTGTGGCCCAACGCGCCGCGCACCGAGGAGACCAGCACGATGCTGCCCCCCAGACCCTGCTTGAGCATGACCCGCCCGGCCGCCTGACAGACCAACCACGCTCCGCGCACGTTGGCCGCCATCACCTTGTCGAAGTCCTCGACGGCCATCTCGGTGATGGGCTTTACGTGGTTCATGCCCGAGGCGACCAGCACTCCGTCCAACCGCCCGTGACGCGCGACGGCCGCCTCGACCATGGCGTGTGCGTCGGCCGGTGTTTCGGGACGGCACGGAACCACGACCGCGCCGTCGATCCCCGTGTCGTCGACGAGTTCGGCCAGGCCGGCCGAGTTGCCGCCGGCGAGGGTCAACCGGGCGCCCGCGTCGGCGAGAGCACCTGCCGCGACGCGGCCGAGTGACCCCGTGGCACCGGTGATCAGTATCGATTTGTCACGCACGCTGAACCGGGTACGGCTTTTCGACGGTGCCTGCTCCATCGTCATCGAATTTTCCTCACTAATCCCATGATACGGTTTGTTTAACCCGTATTACGAGAAATAATAGGAAAGGCGATCAGCGCATGTCAACGAGGTATTCCTGTGATGTAGCTGTCTTTGACCGCATCGCGGGAATTAATTGCGCCGGTTGCCGGCCGGTGACTCAGAGGCTGTTCAGGTCAGCGATGATCGTCTGCGCCGCGGACAACAGCACCAAGGCTTCGAAGCCGCCGGCGATGGAGAACAAGGCGATGTCGGCAGCGATTGGGTTACCGATGGCGTTGATCAGCCCCACCGGGTCACCCGACAGCGCTTGCATGATTCCGCCGGCGAACAGCTCGAGGTTGTACGCCGGGAGCGAGGTAAGCGCGGCGGTCGCGAAGTCTGCGGTCGGAAGCAGCACCGAGTATCCGGTTGACACGGCACTCGCGATGGTGTTGACCGAGGTGGTGGGATCCGCCAACAGGCGCCCGATCCAGTCCGGTGACGGCAGGGGAACCGCCAACGCCGCGTCCACCAGTCCGGACAGCGATGCATCGGAGGCCATGATGGCGATGTCGTTGCCGAAAGCGGTCAGCCCCTGTTGAGTTCCGACGGCCAGGCGGCCGGCCAGGTCGACGGGATCGACCGGCGGCAGCAGCCCGAAAGATGTCGGCACATTGGGCGGTCCGGTCGACCAGCCCTGGTCCGGGCTCCCGTAGCCCAGGTTCACCAGTATCCGCAGATTCGGATCGACCAGGTCCGCCAGCGGCGTGCCGATCAACGGCAGGGCGCGCAGGCCCTGAGTGAGCGGCAGGTTGGGATTCGGAATCATGTAGTAGTTCGTGGTGGTCGGACCGACGGTGTTCGTCAACGGAATGGCCGAATCAATCTGTGCCGGAGTGAGATCCGCATAGGTGCCGTGCACGTAGTAGATTCCGGCCAGGGCATTGAGGTCGGCCAGGATATTGATCGGATACTGGGGAAAGTCGGCGAAGCCGTCGTATTCGATCGTGTAGATGTTCGTCGGGAAACTGTTGGCCGGCGTCGCCCCATAGAACGTGAAACCCAAGCTGCCCATCACCAGACCGGGGAAGCGTGCGAGCAGGCCCCCGTTGGGATTCATGGGATTTCCCAGCAACGTGAATGTCAGTGGGAGCGCACTCGGGGTGTCACTGGGATTCAGCGCGCGCATCTCCAGCGAGGAGATGATGGAACTCTGCGAGAAGCCCAGAACGGCGACGTTGTTTCCGGCGGCAAGTTGCTGCTTGATTGCCGCATCCAGGATCTGCACCCCTTCGGCCACTGAGACATCCGGGACCAGGTCTTTGATGCCGGTGAGCGGATAGAACGCCTCCGGGGTGAACAGCGCCCGGGCGTTGGCCACCGTGAATCCCGGGAAATTGGGCGTGATGTATTTCGTGACAACGTCATTCACATAGCTCAGCGGCGGTGTCGGATTGCCGCTTCCGCCCATGACCAGGGTGACGTCGGTTGCCGCCGCGGCGGCATTGCCGACTTCGGCCTGCGTGTATGCGCTTGCCGCCGCACGCATGGCCTGAATGAACTCGCCCTGGAAGGCCGCCACTTGCGTGATGGCCACCTGACCATCCTCCGCGAACGCGTTGAACAGCGTCGCGGTCGCCGCAGACACCTCGTCGAGTGCCGCGGCGACTATGCCGGTGGTCCGCCCGGCCGCGGCGACGGCGGCCGCCTGCACTGCTGAGCCGATCCCGGTCAGATCCGCGGCAGCTGCCGCCAGAATCTGCGGTTGAGTGGTCAAGTAGCTGATTGGCCGATCCTCACACACGTCGGTAGTACGCAGCGTAGATCGAAACCGTTAGCCTGTCTGACGTTTAGGGGCGTTTGCCTCCCCGCTTCTCGCGCATCCGCACATTTATCCGGATCGGGCTGCCTTCGAATCCGAACGTCTCGCGCAACCGCCGCTCCAGGAAACGCCGGTAGCCGGCTTCGAGGAATCCCGTGGTGAACAGCACGAAGGTCGGTGGCCGGGCGGTGGCCTGCGTGGCGAACAAAATGCGGGGTTGCTTGCCGCCGCGCACCGGCGGCGGCGTAGCGGCCACCACCTCCTTGAGCCAGCTGTTCAGCGGCCCGGTGGCGACCCGGGTGTCCCAGGAAGCCAACGCGGTTTCCATCGCCGGCACCAACTTCTGCACCGCCCGGCCCGTTTTCGCCGAGATGTTCACCCGCTGCGCCCAGCGCACCTGAACCAGCTCGCGGTCGATCTCGCGGTCCAGCAGGTCGCGCCGGTCCTCATCGACGAGGTCCCACTTGTTGTAGGCGAGCACCAGCGCGCGCCCGGCCTCGATCACCATCGAGAGCACCCGCAGGTCCTGTTCGGTGAGTGGCTGGGAGGCGTCGATCAGCACGACGACCACTTCGGCGGCGTCGATCGCGCCGCGCGTCCGCACCGAGGCGTAGAACTCGTGTCCACTGGCCTGCCCGACCTTCCGGCGCAGGCCGGCGGTGTCGACGAACCGCCAGACCTTGCCACCCAGATCGATCAGCGAATCCACCGGATCGACCGTCGTTCCGGCGACGTCGTGGACCACTGATCGCTGATCACCGGCCAGTTTGTTCAGGAGCGAGCTCTTACCCACGTTCGGTTTGCCGACCAGGGCGACCCGGCGTGGCCCGCCGCCGCTCGACATCACTTCGGAGACCTCGGGCACCGCCGCGAGCACCGCGTCGAGCAGCTCAGCCACGCCTCGGCCGTGCATGGCACTGATCGCGTAGGGCTCGCCGAGGCCCAGCGACCACAGCTCGGCCGCGTCCGACTCGGCCCGCTCGCTGTCGACCTTGTTGGCGGCCAGAAAAACCGGCTTGCCGGACCGGAGCAGGATTCGGGCGGCGGCTTCGTCGGCCGCGGTGGCGCCTACGGTGGCGTCGACCACCAGGACCACCGCATCGGCGGTGCGCATCGCCACTGAGGCCTGCTCGGCCACCAACTGCTGCAGGCCTGTCGCGTCGGGTTCCCATCCGCCGGTGTCCTGAACGACGAACCTGCGTCCGGTCCACAGCGCGTCGTAGGACACCCGATCACGGGTCACCCCCGGAACGTCCTGCACCACCGCTTCTCGGCGACCGATAACCCGGTTGACCAACGTCGACTTGCCGACATTGGGTCGTCCCACGATCGCCACGACCGGCGCCGGACCAGCCTCGCCCAGCTCGTCCGATTCGGATTCGGTTAGATCCCAGTCACTTTCGTCAGACCAGGTACCGTCCTCGGTCATCGCATCGCCCCACTTCGCTGCCTGACCAACTCCTGCAGGTGAGCGATCACCTCGGCTTCCGTCATGTCGCTCGTGTCTACGACGATCGCATCCGGCGCGGCTCGCAGTGGCGACACCGCACGGGTGGAGTCGAGGTGATCCCGACGGCGCACGTCCGCCAGGACGGCCTCGCAATCGTCGGCCAGTCCAGCCCGGACGTTCTGGGCGTTGCGGCGCGCAGCCCGGGTTTCAGCCGAGGCGGTAAGGAAGATCTTCACCGGCGCGTCAGGGAAGACCACCGTCCCGATGTCGCGGCCCTCGACGACAATTGTGCTTGGCCCGCTGGCCATCTCGCGCTGGAGATCCACCAGCCGGGTGCGCACGGACGGCACTGCCGACACTGCGGACACCGCCCGGGTGACGTCGTCGCCCCGGATCTCCGCCGAAACGTCTTCTCCGTCCAGAAAGAAGCTGCTTACGTCGGGGTCGTACCCCACCGAAAGCTGCACCGCCGAAGCTGTCTCGGCGACGGCCTCGGCGTCCGCAGGGTCGGCGCCGGCGCGCAACACCGCGAGTGTCACCATTCGGTACATCGCTCCGGTGTCCAGGAAGCGGGCCCCCAACCCGCGGGCCAGTCCCCTTGATACCGAGGACTTTCCGGTGCCCGCCGGGCCATCGATCGCAACAACCACATTCACAACCCGACCGCCTTGTACAGTTGCCCGATCTCGTCATGACGCAGTGCCCGCACCGAACCCGGGCGCTGTTTACCCAGCGTCACCGCGCCGATATCGGTGCGCACCAACGCTTCCACCGGGAATCCGACGGCCGCCAGTAGCCGACGCACAATCCGATTACGGCCTTCGTGCAACGTCACCCGCACCAGAGATTTGCCGGGGATCGAGTCCACCACCGCGAAATCGTCGAGTCTTACCGGGCCGTCATCCAACTCGACGCCGGCCCGCAGTTGCTTACCCAGTCCGCGTGGCACCGCACCGGCCACGGTGGCGAGATAGGTCTTGGGCACCTCATGGGAAGGGTGCATCAGCCGGTGTGCCAGTTCCCCGTCATTGGTCAGCAGGATCAACCCTTCGGTGTCGGCGTCCAGACGCCCCACATGGAACAACTTCTTGTTACCGCGGACTTTTCGTTCGATCAGGTCACCGATGCACGGCCGGCCACGATCGTCGGACATGGTCGAGTGCATACCGCGCGGCTTGTTCAGCGCGAGGTAGACAAGCGAGTCGTCCAGGACTACGCGGGCACCGTCGACGCGAATCACCGAGACGTCGGGATCGACCCTGGTGCCCAGCTCGGTCACCACCTGACCGTCCACCTCGACGCGGCCCTCGACGATCATCCGCTCGGCTGCGCGTCGCGACGCTATCCCGGCCTGCGACAACACTTTCTGGAGCCGAGTCCCCCGCTGCTCATCGAACTCGACCATCAGTCGTGGTCCACGTCGAACGTCAAAGGCTGATCCGCGACGCGGCCGCCGTTGAGTTTGATGAAACGTGGCTCGCTGTCCAGGTTTCCGCTGATGTCGTCGATGGTGTCGACATCAGGAAGCAGCGCCGCGATGTCGGGCAACTCGGACAACGACGTCAGGCCCAGGCGTTCGAGGAAAAGCTCTGTGGTAGCGAAAGTGACCGCGCCGCTGTCCTCGTCGTTGCCGACTTCGGTGATCAGCCCGCGCGCCAACAGGGTTCGCATCACGGCGTCCACGTTGACACCGCGGACCGCGCTCACCCGCGCGCGCGTCACCGGCTGGCGGTAGGCCACCACGGCAAGTGTCTCCAGGGCGGCGCGGGTGAGCTTGCTGCGCGCGCCGTCCAGCAGCAGCTTCTCGACGTAGGGCGCGAACCGCGCGCGGGTGTACAGCCGCCAGCCATCGCTGGTGTGCCGCAGATCGATGCCGCTGTCTCGTTCGGCGAGTTCGTCGGCCATCAGCCGCAACTTCGCCGCCACCCGGTAGACCGGCTGCTCGGTGGCCGAGGCCAGCGCCTCCGCGGTGACCGGGGTGTCCACCACCAGCAGCAGCGCTTCGAGCACCCTGCCCAGCTCGTCCGGGTCCATCTCGGCGGGCTCGGCGATCTCCGGGATGCCGGCCTCCAGTTCGCCACCGGGCGGCACTTCGGTCATCTACTGATCTCGCACTTCTAGCAAGGATTCGCTCGCTGGCCGTTCCCCGGTCCACGAAACCTGGAGCACGCCAAGGGGCTCGGACTGGTCGAATGCTACCGCCCGCGACCGATACAGTTCGAGCAGCGCAAGGAAGCGCCCGACGATCTCGACCGGAACGGTGCAGTCGGCCACCAATTCCGAGAAGGTCGCCCACTGGCCGCTACCGCGCCCCTCCAGCATCGCGAGGATGTGTCGGGCCTGCTCGGGCACCGACACCGGCTGCACGTGCAGGTGCCCGATACCCACCGTGGGAACCGGGCGCGGGGTGAAGGCGATCGCCGCGATCTCGGCGAATCGCTGGGCGTCCACCCCGATCATCACCTCGGGCAGCAGGCCCTCGAAGCGCTCCTCCAACGCCACCGAGCGCGGATAGCTGCGCAGTGCGGTGGCCTCCAGCTCGGCGAACATCTCGGCGACATGCTTGAAGGCCCGGTACTGCAACAACCGGGCGAACAGCAGGTCGCGCACTTCCAGCAGGGCGAGGTCTTCCTCGTCGTCAACCTGGCCGGTCGGCAGCAACCGGGCCGCTTTGAGGTCCAACAAGGTGGCCGCAACCACCAGAAAGGCGGTGGTCTCTTCCAGGTCCAGCCGAGCGCCGATGGCCTTGGTGTAGGCGATGAAGTCGTCGGTGACCTGGTGTAACGCCACCTCGGTGACGTCGAGCCGGTGGGCGAAAATGAGCTGCAGCAGCAGGTCGAACGGCCCTTCGAAGTTGCTCAGCCGGACCTGAAAGCCGTTATCGGATGCCGCCTGACTGTCTGGCCCGCTCACACGCCGAATCGGTCGATGAACTCGCGTGCCAGCGCGCGATAGGCAATCGCACCCGCCGACCGGGGCGCCCATGTGGTGATGGGTTCGCCCGCGACACTGGTCTCCGGAAAACGGACGGTGCGGGTGATCACGGTGTCGAACACTAGATCACCGAAGCGCTCGACGACGCGGGCCATCACCTCACGAGAGTTGACCGTGCGCGGGTCGTAGCGGGTGATCAGGATGCCACTGATGTCCAGTTTGGGGTTGAGCCGGTCGCGCACCTTGTCGACGGTGTCGGTGAGCAGCGCCAGTCCGCGCAGCGAGAAGAACTCGCACTCGGTGGGGATGACCACGCCTTCGGCGCAGGCCAGACCGTTGACGGTGAGCAGACCCAAGGATGGCTGGCAGTCGATCAGCACGTAGTCGTAGCGGTCGAGCACCGGATACAACGCCCGGGCCAGCGTCTGCTCACGGCCGACTTCGTTGACCAGCTGGATCTCCGCAGCCGACAGATCGATGTTGCTGGGCACCAGGTCAAGGTTCTTGACCCGGGTGTGGATCAGCACGTCGTCGATCGAGACGCGCGACTCCACCAGCACGTTGTGGATCGTCTTTTCCAGCTCGTAGTGCGGGACGCCCAGACCGGCGGACAGCGCGCCCTGCGGGTCCATGTCCACCAGCAACACCCGCCGGCCGTATTCGGCCAGGGCAGCGCCCAAGTTGATCGTCGATGTGGTCTTGCCGACGCCACCCTTCTGGTTGCACATCGCGACGACCTTGGCGGGGCCGTGGCCGGCAAGCGGCTTGGGGTCGGGAATGACCCGCGGTGGCCGGCCGGTCAGGCCGATTTCCGGACCGTTGCCGGGGTGCTCGGTCATGCCCGGTCGCGGTTGGTGGTCACGGGCGTCAGCATGGACATCGCAGGAAAGTCTAACGGCTTGCCTTGCCTGCGCCGGGAGACCCGCAGGCAACCGCCCAAGCTAGATGAATGCACCATCAGCGGGCGGGCGCTGTGCCAAGCTCTTGTCAAGCAATCCGCATCTGAGGAGCTGAGGGCATGGACGACACGGGCGCCGGCCAACTCAACGATTCCGGCCATCTCGACGCCCGGCTCCTCAAGATCGCCGGCGTGAGCGTACTGGGTTCGACGATGGCGATAGTCGACACCACGGTCGTCACCGTCGCGCAGCGCACCCTGGTCGCCACCTTCGACACCACTCAGGCCGTTGTCGCCTGGACGATGACCGGCTACACGCTCGCGCTGGCCGCGGTGATCCCGCTGGCGGGTTGGGCGGCGGACCGGTTCGGCACCAAACGCCTGTTCATCGGCTCAGTCCTGGCCTTCACCCTGGGCTCGCTGCTGTGCGCGGTGGCGCCCAATATTCACCTGCTCATCGCTTGCCGAGTCGTGCAGGGTCTCGGCGGCGGGATGCTGATGCCGTTGGTGCTCACCGTCCTGACCCGGGAGGCCGGGCCCAAGCGGATGGGGCGCGTGCTGGCGGTGCTGGGTATTCCAATGTTGCTCGGCCCGATTTTCGGGCCGGTTCTGGGCGGTTGGCTCATCGACAGCTTCGGCTGGCCGTGGATTTTCCTGATCAATCTGCCTATCGGTGTGGTTGCGGTGGTCCTGGCCGTAGTCGTGTTTGCGCCCGACCGTCCGGCACCCTCGGAGACGTTCGACTTCGTCGGCATGCTGCTGCTCTCGCCCGGCCTGGCGCTATTCCTGTATGGGGTCTCGGTTATTCCCGCTCGAAGTACGGTCTCCGATCCGCAGGTCTGGCTACCGGTGGCCATCGGCCTGACGCTGATCGCGGGGTTCGTCTTCCATGCCCGCTACCGGGCGGCTCATCCGCTGATCGATCTGGAACTGTTCACCAACCGCGTCGTCACACTGGCCAACACGGCGATGTTCTTCTTCGCCGCATCGTTTTTCGGCGCCGGTCTGCTCTTCCCGAGTTACTTTCAGGAGTTGCTGCACCAGACGCCGTTGCAGGCCGGACTGAGCATGGCGCCGCGCGGAATCGGAGCGATGATCACCATGCCGCTCGCGGGTTCGCTGTTGGACAAGAGTGGTCCCGGCAAGGTCCTGCTGGTAGGTATTTCGCTGATCGCGACGGGCATGGGCATCTTCGCCGTCGGTGTCGCCCTGCGGGCCGGTTACCTACCCATCCTGGTTTCGGGTCTTGTGATCATGGGTCTGGGAATGGGTGCCACGATGATGCCGCTCTCTGCGGCGGCGGTGCAGACCCTGGCCCCGCATCAGATCGCCCGCGGCTCGACACTGATCAACGTCAACCAGCAGGTGGCCGCCTCGGTGGGCACCGCGCTGATGTCGGTGATCCTGACTGGCCAATTCAACCGCAGCGAGCCGATCTCCGCCGCACACAAAGTAGCTGCCCTGCAAGAGGAATCCGCTCGGCGCGGAACACCGGTGGACCCTTCGACCCTCCCCAAGCAGGCACTCGACCCGGATTTTCCGGGCAACCTGCTGCGCGACCTGTCGCACGCCTACAGTGTCGTGTTCGTGGCGGCGGTAGCCCTGGTGGCGTTGACCTTCATCCCGGTGGCCTTGCTGCCGAAAAAGCCGGCCGGCCAGACGTCCGCGAATTAGCTTGATGCCCTGTCGAATTCGATGGGCAGGGTGATCGGTCCCGTCAGCGGGGTAAATGGCTTCCACGGCGCGGGTCCGGTGCGCCGCGGGTTGCGCATACGCCGTGTCATCACCATCAGCGCCTGAATGAGTTCGGCCCGGGCCAAGTGCGCGCCCAGGCAGTTGTGGGTGCCAAGACCGAATGCCAATGTCGGCGACGAATCTGCGCGGGTGATGTCGAGGCGCTCCGGATCGTTAAACACGTCGGGGTCGCGGTTGGCGGCGGCGATGTTGACGGCGACTTGGGTGCCGGCCGGAATGACCACGCCGGCGAGTTCGACGTCCTCGACGGCCTGCCTGACCAGGAAGATAACCGCCGGGGTATGCCGCATAATCTCTGTGACAGCCTTCGGCGCCAGCTCCGGGTGTTCGGCCAGTCGTGCCCATTGCTCCGGGTGATCGCAAAGCACCTGCACCGCTGCGGCCACCTGATGGCGGGTGGAGTCGGTCCCGGCTATCAATAGTGCCGACACCATCCTGCACACCTCGTCGTGGGTGAGGCGGTCGCCATTGTCCTCGGCGCGAAGCAATTCGGACACAAAGTCGTCGGTGAGGTTTCCGCGCCGCTGCTCGATCATGTCACCGATGTACGCATCGAGTTCGTCGTAGGCCTTCATGATGATGGCCTCGTTGCCAGCGGCATTCCAGGTGAACATCTTGAAGATGTCATCGGCCCAGTCCGAAAACAGCCGCCAATCCTGTACGGGGGCGCCCAGGAATGCGCAGATGACTGGACTCGGATAGAGCCGGGCGATGTCTTCGACGACATCACACCTGCCAACCGCGGTCAGCGGGTCTACGAGCGAGGTGATCACATCGGTGATCACCTCGCTCAGCCGCGCCGTAGAGCGTGGGCCGAACGCCGGGGAAGCCAGTCGGCGTAACCGATCGTGTTCGGCCCCGTCCAGGCTCGCGAGGTTAAAGCGGGACCTGTCCCACAACCGCCCCGAGGTAATGCCCTGGGCAGCAAGAAAGACCCCCTTCGGCACACAGAACCGGCGATCGGGCAGCACAATGCGCACCAGGTCGTAACTGATGATTTCCGGGCCGATCAGCCCCATGGCGATCGGACCCTGCTCACGGGCTTGCCGGATTAGCCGGTGCGCCTCCTCCGGACTTTCAGCGTCTTTGTAGGAGAGCGACGGCAGGTCGGCTTCAAACACGCTCGGGCACATGGAATTCACACTAACCTCGCGAGCCATGGGCATTGAGAACCAGGTCCCGTATCGTGGTGGCGGACATCGGCCCCGACGAGTCCGACAGCAGATCGGGCGACGAGGTGATAACCACCGGCGCGTCTTCCTCAGAATCCGGACGTCGCCCGTGGGTGCCGCCAACGGACGCGCCGTTGAGCGCTATGACGCCCATGGTGTACCGCAGCCCCACCGCCTTTTTCACCAGGGCCGCAGCAGCTTTGGCCTTCACCGCGCGGTCCGCGGGGTTCATCAGCAGCTCGGCCGGGTCATAGCCGGGCTTACGGTGAATATCCACGCACGGGGCGAACTCCGGGGCGCGGTCATCATCGAGCCAGTAGTAGTAGGTGAACCAGGCACCCGGCGCGGCGATCGCCACCAGCTCACCGGACCGGGGGTGATCAATCGACAAGCGTTGCTGCTTGTTTCGATCGAGCACCTCATCGACGCCGTCCAAACCGCTGACCAAACTGGCGACTCGGGCGATGTCCGAGTCATCGCTCACATAGATGTGCGCGGCTTGATGGTCGGCGACGGCGAACGCTCGGGATGTCCACGGGTCCAAGTACTCCCGGCCTTGCTGGGTGTACACGGCGAGGTAGCCTTCCCGCCGCAGTGCGCGGTTGATGTCCACCGGTTGGTGGGCCGGAGCGATCCCGTACTCGGAAACCACGATCGTCGTCATACCGTGCCCGGCGGCATAATCCAGCAAGGGGGCCAACGCTGTGTCGACGTCCGCAGCGGCCGCCACCGCCTGCGGCGAATGCGGTCCGTAGCGCTGAAAGTCGTAGTCCAGGTGCGGGATATACGTGGTGAGCAGGGTGGGCGAATAGCGGCGAAGTATCTCTATAGACGCGTCCACCAGCCACCGCGACGACGTGATGTTCGCGGTTGGACCCCAGTACTGGAATAGTGGAAACGTGCCCAGCTTCTCGGTCAAAATGTCATGTAGCTCTGACGGAATGACATAGCAGTCGGGCGATTTGCGTCCGTCTTGGTGGTAAACCGGCCGTGGTGTGACAATTACGTCATTGCTGGCGTTCATCGCGTACCACCACCCGACGTTCGCCGAGGTGTATCCGTCGAAACGGTCGGCCGCGGTCTCCCAGACCTTCTCCCCCGCCACCAGTTTGTTGCTTTGCCGCCAAAGCAGCACTTCCCCGAGATCGCGGAAATACCACCCGTTGCCCACGATTCCGTGCTGATTGGGCATCAGTCCAGTGACCATCGAGGACTGCACCGAGCAGGTGACGGCGGGAAAAACCGGGGCGAGCTGCCGGATGGCTCCCTGCGACGCCAGCGCCGACAGGTTGGGCATGTGCCGCAGCAGAGGTCGGGTCAGCCCGACAACGTTGACCAGCAGAACACGTCGCGTCATGCCGGATCCCGTGCCGCTAGCCGTTCCTCGAACCAGCAGATCTCGGCGGCCAGATCGTCGGCCATGCTGTCCATACGCAGCGACGAAGGCAGCACTTCCCACGTATAGGTCTCGATTTCGACGTCTACCGGCGCCGCGATCGTACCGTCGCGCAGCATGGTCATGACCTCGACGAGGATGTGCGCAGTATTGCTCAACGGTGCCGGCGGGCTGATGTGTAACGGCACGTGGTAGTGCACCCGGGCAGTTCCCGATGTCGGGGTGGACGGATCGGTCAGGTTCAGATCGTCCCGGAACCATCGGCGCCCGTCACCGTCGAAGCCGTTGACCTGGTGCAGATATGGCGAGTGCGGAAACAGCGCGAAGGCTTCGATGATGCCGTCGGCGGCCAGGTCGTGAATCTGAATAGCGTTGGAGGCCTGTATCTTCACTACTTCGACGCCCAAGTCGGCCAACCCCTTCACCACCTCGGCAGGGTTCTCGTACATCACGGCCAGGTGGCAGGCATCCAGGCACACGCCGATGTAAGCGAGGTCCAGCCCTCCAGCTTCCCGACCGAACCAGTCGATGGCATCGCCGCAAGATCCGATGACGCAGCCGGGTTCGGGTTCGATGGCCAATCTGATTCGTCGCCCGGTTCGTTCTTCGATACGGCGCAGTTCTTCGCTCAACGCAGCCAGATTGTGCCGCGCCCGGGCGGCGGAATCCTGGTCCCAGGGATCGGCCCAACCCAACGGCAATGTCGAGATGCTGCCGTGCTCGGAGTCGACCAAGAGCTCACTGAGGACTTCGGCACAGGCGGTGGTGTAGTCGAGCCGCTGCTGGGTTGCCCAATCGGGTTGGTAGACCGCATGCTTCACCACATCACCGTGGAAGTCACCGTAAGGGAAGGCGTTCATGGTCACCACGCACAGACCGTGCTCGGCCAGAATCGACGCCAAGCGCCGGCGCGCCCGGGGTTCGTCGGCCAACCGGGCCATGGTGTGCGCCGGCAGCCACAACCCGACGCCGAGGCGCTCGAGGCCGGCGCGTTCGCGGGCCGGCGCGAACACCGAACTCAGTCGCTGCTCGAGATCCTCCAGCGTGTCGGCAGCAACGACGTTGCTGCAGTAGGACAACGTCACAGCTTTTCCCCGCGGTTGATGGTATTTCCCGCGAACACCGCTTCCTGGTCGTCACTGAGCAGACGAAGTTGGCCGCTCTGATTGAAAAACTCCACCGGATTGCGCCACAGCACCCGATCGACGTCGTCGTCGGTGAACCCGGCGGCCAACATCGCCTGCGCCGTCTTGGCCGTCTTGAGCGGATCCGACCGGCCCCAATCCGCGGCGGAATTGACGATGATCCGTTCCAGCCCGAAGCGCTGCATCAAGGCGACCATCCGCGCTTCGTCCATCTTGGTATCGGGATAGATCGAGAACCCCATCCAGCAACCGCTGTCCCGAACGGGCTCGATGGTCACCTCATTCAGGTGGTCCAGCAACACCATCCCCGGGTCGATCCCCACCTTCTTCACCAAGTCGATGCTCGCCAGCGTCCCCCCGAGCTTGTCGCGATGGGGCGTATGCACGAGTGCGGGCAGCCCCCGTGCGGCGGCCATCTCCAATTGCGTCTCGAACACCGCTGTCTCCTCCGGTGTCATCGAGTCGTAGCCGATTTCGCCGACCGCGACAACACCGCTCTTGGAGAGGTAGCGCGGAATCTGCTCGAGCACACTTCGGCAGCGACTGTCGTTGGCTTCCTTGGGATTGAGGGCGATTGTGCAGTTGTGGGCGATCCCGAACTGCGAAGCGCGGTAGCGCTCCCAACCGATGAGGCTGTCGAAGTAGTCGATGAAGGACGCCGGGTCGGTGCGTGGTTGCCCCAACCAGAAAGCCGGTTCCACGATCGCCCGCACGCCCGCCGCGTACATCGCCTCGTAGTCGTCGGTGGTGCGCGACGACATGTGTATGTGCGGATCGAAGATCCTCACTCCGCAACCTCCATTCTGATGGCGGTCAGCTGTTTCAGCGTCTCGGCGTCGGATGGCACCGACCGTCCGGCAGCCTGCCGCTCTGCGATGTAATCGGTTGCCATTCTCCCTAATTCGGCATCGACGCGGGTGCGCAGGCCGTGCACCACGCGTAATGGCACGCCCATGAAGATCAGCTTCATCACACCGTGACGCCAGGTGTGCTGGTCCAAGAATCGCGAGCCGAATCCGCCGAGCGCCGCACCGACGAGGCGCGGATCGTTGCACCGCAACGCATCTGCGGCCAGCTCCACACCCGCCGCCGTCGTGACGGCGCCCAGCCTGTCATCCGGCGCCGCTGCCGACAACCCACGGAGCACGGCCAGGCGTTCGTCGGTGTCTCCCCAGCGGTAGAGCTTTTGCATGAGTGGACCCGCCGTCGCGTCGGGCGTATCAGCCAGCAACGCGGTGAGCAGGTGCTGCCGGGCCACCAAGGCCGCCTCGTCGCCGGCACCGGCAACACCGCGTTCGGCACCTGGAAACATCTCCAGGAGCTTGTCCGGATTCCTACTGATTTCCGCTGCGGCACCGGCGATCCACGAACGCGCGGCAGGTTTGAGGCGGGCCATCTTGATGGCCGACATGCTGCGGCGCATCACATTCGGCGCGTCATTGGAGTGCCGCGGCAATTCGACCGAGGCGATCCCGGTAAACCCGCTGCTGCTCAGCGCATCCAGCACCGCACCCAGATCCACGTTGCCGTGCCCGAATTCGAGATGCTCGTGTTTGTGTGGAGTCATGTCGTCGAGGTGGACATTGACGAGCTTTTCACCCAGTTCCACGATCGTCGGCGCGGCTCCGGACGGCTCAGTCATCACGCAGTGACCGACATCCAGCGTGATCCGCAGTGCCACCGGGTCGCCGAGTGCGTGGCATAGGTCGCGCGCTTGTGCCACGGTCTCGACGTACATGCCTGGCTCCGGCTCGAAACCCAGTGTGACGCTGTTGCGGTCGGCGTAGTCGACCAGTTCCGCCAGCCTGCCGATCAGCAGATCGCGGGTGGTCTGTGGGTCGGTGTGTCTGACCGCGTAACCCGACCAGAGTGAGACACAGGTCGCCCCCAGGTCCGCGGCGATATCGATTGCCCTGCGCATGAACTCGATGCGTGGTTGGGCGGCGATGTCGACCAGGGACGGCTTGTGCTTGTTATGGGGGTCAAGGAGGTAACGCGCACCCGTTTCGATTGCCAGCTGCAACCCGTGCTTGTCCAGCATTGCACGCAGTGCGCCGAGTTGGGCCCCAAGATCGGTATCGAAGGGACGTACGTGGGGATAACCGACGGTGAGCGCGACCGCGGTGTACCCGTGGTCAGCGACGAGCGCGAGCGCGTCCGCGAGTGGGTGGTCCGCCAGGCTGTTCGTGTTGTAGCCGATGTGCATCATGTCACCTCCGTCGGTATGGGCGCAGACACCCTGAGCCGCAGAGCGATTGCCAGCGCACACAGTGCGAGCAACGTCCCGGGCCGCGGCGAACGTGCCGCCAGGATTGTCTGCACGCCGATCATCGAGGCGATACCGCCGCGCACCGCACCGCGGATCACCTGTGCGGAGGGTTGCTGCCATGCTCGCCACAGACCAGGCCCAAACGACCACGCGTACAGAGCAACTCCCGGCAGCGCCCGATACCCGTGCGACGAACCGGCGGTGGCGGTGGCGGTCACTGCGGCGATGGCGACAGCCCCGCCCAATCCCGCAACCTGCACCGGGAGCTTGCGATCGGAGCCCGAGACCTCGCTGCGTGACAGCACCGTGACGGCGGTCGTGTGCAATCCGACCACCAACGCCGGTGACAGCGCGGACCCGTAGTCGGGCGCGGCGCCGAGCATGACGTCGAAGAACCGGCAACCCGACATGACCAGCGGCCCGGCGAACGTGTCCTTGGCGATCAGGTCATATACGGTGACACAGAGAGCAATTCGACTTGCGGCGGCCAGGCCGTGGCGTCCCCCGACCGCCGTCGCGGTGGCTGTTCCCGCCGCTGCCAGCGCCGTCGCGAGCGACAACGCTGTCCAGGGCGATACTGCGCCCGAAGGGATCGGCCTCTCCGGGCGTTCGAGTGCATCGCGCTCGCGATCAGCCCAGTCGTTGAGCACCATCCCGCTCCAGTACAACAGAGCAGAAGCCAGCGGCAGCGCATACCGCCGGCCCGTCAGTGGGCGTCCGGACCAGATGGCGCCCACGGCGGTGTCGCCGAGAACGGTTAGCGCAGCGGGCGCCCGCATCAGATCCAGGAACGGCTTGACCTTCACAGGTCGGCCGACGACGGCGCCGACAACGACTTGGCCCAGCGCAGCAGTGCATCGTATTGCGCTGCGAGCGAATGCGTTGAGCCGCCCCAGGGTTCCTTGAAGAAGTAGCCCAGTTCTCCGACCACGCCCCGCCTCCCGCGCATCCGCGCCGCGGCCAACAGCCTCGCGACGTCGAGAACCAGCGGAGCGGCCAGCGCGGAATCCGGTGCAGACCATGTTGTTTGCAGGGTGATCTGGCCGCCGAGGAACCCCGTGGCATGGATGTAATCCCAGGCGACCTTGGTTTCGCCGAGGTCTGGCACGTAGTCGATGTGCAGCGGAGCGCTCACCCCGCCGCCGAGCAGTTGTTGAATGCCCCGCTGCTTGCTGGCGAGCTTTGATTGTGCCGCAACAGGATCAGCCAGCGTCGCCCCGTCGCCGCCACCCAGCAGGTTGGTGCCGGCCCAGGAATGCACCGTCATCGCGCGGCTGGCGAACATCGGCGCCAGTACACTGCGCAACAGGGTTTGGCCGGTCTTGGCGTCCTGTCCCGCATAGAGAATGCCGGCCTCGTCGGCCAGGATCCGCAAGGCGGGTATACCCAGCGTGGGTGACGGGGTGAAGCAGGAATACGCGGCAGCATTGTTGATCGCGGCAAGCGTCGTCAGCGCGCTCGCCGGCAGCACGATTCGGTTCCGGTCCCCCAGTGCGGCCATCAGCAGATCAGGGTCGTGATACTCGGGCAGGTCCGCGACGGGCGGCTGGGTAGAGGCGACATCGATGACGATCAGGACATCGAGCGAGTTGCGCGAGACGAACAAAGCCATCGCGTCACTCAGGCGCTCGACCAGTTCGGCTTGGGTGGCAGCACCGGCAGTGGATGGATCCGAGGTCGCCATACAGGACGGGCCGACGATCTCGTCTTCGGTGGTCGCCAATCGATCCGCCACCGCGTCGACCACGCCGGGCGGTAGAAGTCCCGCCTCGACCAGGGTCTCTGCCCGTTTGGCCAGCGGAGTCGTGGAGACGTCGCGGCCGGCCACCACGAAATCGGAATAGCCCGGCAGCTTCACATCCGCGAAGTCCTCAGTTGCGGTGACGCACCCGGTCTCAGCAATCAAACCGGCGGACAGGGCATAGAGGCCGACGATCGATGTGGTCGCCACCGAACCGCGGGCTCCCGTGAGCCACAGTCCGCAGCGCGGATCAGCCCCCGACCCCCCGGTGTTGCGGTCGTGGCTCATCGCGCGTTCCCCGATTGCAAAGTCCTGGATGTTCGGCGTGTCGAACAACTGCTAAGCAAGCGATGCTAGCCCCGTGGCGGACTTTGGGTCTAGTAGGAAGCTTGCTGATCAGCCGGCCGCGGGGAAGGTCGGTGGCGCCGCACGCCGCCGGCGTTGCGGACGGGCGGAATATTGGTATCCGTGTCACCGCCGGGGCGAGTTTGTTCTGCAATGACGACCTACCCGTTTTTTTCCCAATCTCTCGATGCTGCAAAGTCTTTCGAACCCCGCTCATTCGTTGGCCACGCTCCGGCCGTCCACCCATGGTGCAGCCGGCAGTGCGGCGGGCACCGTGCGACCCACCCCGTCCAGTGCACCGGAGCCTGGGGCCAAAGCTGTCTCGCAACCGGCCCAGGAACCTGGGCTGGGGGCGGAATCCGCACGCTGGGATAAGGCGCGACGGCCTGTCCCACGAGTCGGGCGCAGCGTCGACCCACCCATGGCAGGTTTGCGAGAAATAGAACAGCATTCGACTTTCCGGGGCTTGGCGCAACTCCGGACGGTGGGGGCGTCGTTTGTTACGCCGCATTAAGTGTCCGCTGATTTTATCTCGATGAGGGTTCTCTACCTGCGGGTTTGACGAATTCCATGCCAGACCGACTGGCGGTGAGCATCCTCCCCGGTGAGGATTAATGCACTTGGCAACTATTGCAAGCACATTGTTTGCTGTCAGACAGAGCTGTCACGGCATACCTCGCCACTCCAACGAACCAGGCGGTGTCAGTGACTGTCCGTCACCCAACCCACAGAATCGATACGCGCAGCATGGCCTCGTCTCGATCTACCTGGCTCAAGCACGTGGCTGCTCAGGAGATGGGCCAGTAGCCATGTCCGGCGGGCTGACTTCGTCTCTTAACTGGAGCGCGTTCACGCCCAGCAACTTCAGCTTGTGCCCAGTACCGGACTTCGCAGCGTTGCCTCCCGAGATCAATTCGGGCCGTATGTACAGCGGCCCCGGATCGGGATCCCTGCTAGCAGCCGCAGCCGCCTGGGACGGTCTGGCGGAGGAACTCCAGTTAGCCGCGACTGGCACCGGTGGGGTGATCTCCGAGCTGACAACCCTGTGGTGGCAGGGCCCGGTCGCGGAATCGATGGCGGCCGCAATGCTGCCGTTTGTCACTTGGTTAAGTGAAACCGCACTGCTTGCAGGGCAAGTCGCAACAAAGTGCAAGGCTGCCGCAGCCGCCTACGAACTGGCCTTTGCGCTGACCGTGCCCCCGCAGGTGGTCGCGGCCAACCGGACCTTGCTCATGACCTTGATCTCCACCAATTGGTTCGGGCAGAACACGCCGGCGATCGCGACCGCCGAGTGCCATTACTCCGAGATGTGGGTCCAAGACGCCGTCGCCATGGCCGAATACGCCAACTCCGCGGCAGCCGCCTCGATATTGACTCCGTTCGCACCGCCGCCGGAGACCACCAACCCCGCCGGCCTGGCGGATCAGGCGGTCGCGACGGCCCACGCTGCCGCGACCACCGCACACCTGGTTGGCACAACGGCGGTGGTGTCGCTGCTGCAGCACCACGCCTCGATCGCGGCATTCCCCTGGAACACAGCTCTCAAATACTGGACCGAGTTCCTTAATGCCGTGGCCACCACCGAGGCTTTCGTCTACGACACCGGAGGGTTCACGCTGATGGACCTCCAGGTGTTGGGCGTGTTGTTGTCGGCCAATCGCACCGCGCCCACCGGTGTGGCCGCTGCAGCGGCGGATGCGGCCGGTGCCGCTATGGGGTCGGGCTGGTTGCAGCCCGGTGCTGGACCGATCGCCGCGGCAGTGGGTCTGGCCGACAAGATCGGACCAATGTCAGTGCCGCCGGACTGGGCCGTGTCGCCCACCACGCCAGGCGCGCAAACAGTGGGGATATCGGCTCCCAGTGCTCGCGCCGCCGCCACCCGGGCAGCTGAAATGTCTGGCCTACTCCAGGGCCTGTCACCACGGCGGGCGGGAGAGACCGGCGGCAACTTCGGACGCCGATACGGATCAAAAGTCCGTGTCGTCTGCCGCCCACCGAGCGCGGGATAGCCCGAGCGCCCAGAGTTACAGAGAGGAACACGACGTGGATTTCGGAGCCTTGCCACCGGAGGTCAACTCCGAGCGCATGTACGCCGGCCCCGGTTCAGCGCCGATGATGGCTGCCGCGGCGGCCTGGAGCGGATTAGCTTCGGAGTTGAACTCGGCTGCCCAAGGTTACTGGGAAGTCATCACAACACTGCATTCCGAAGAATGGCTGGGGCCAGCCTCGGTCGCAATGGCCGAAGCGGTCACACCGTATGTTGCGTGGATGCGCGCCACCGCGGAACGAGCCGAGCGAACCGCCAGTCAAGCGCGCGCAGCCGCCGCCGCCTTCGAGGCGGCGTTCGCCGGCGTGGTACCGCCACCACTGATCGCCGCTAACCGCGCACAAATTGCATCGTTGACTGCGAAAAACGTGTATGGGCAATACAATGCCGCAATCGCAGCTCTTGAAGCCGAATACGCCGAGATGTGGGCTCAAGACGCCAGAACCATGTACAGCTATGCGGGTTCCTCAGCCAGCGCCGCACAGGTGACGCCCTTCGCCCCGCCGCCGGACACCACGTCATCGGAGTCCACCCAGTCCGGCGCGGTAGCAAGAGCCGCCGCCGGCCAGGCCGGCACGGCGCAGAGCACACTCTCCGAAGTGGTCTCGCATCTGCCGAACTCGCTGCTGAGCCTCACTTTGCCCGCATCAGCACTGTCGCAGGCCGCAGCTTCAACGACTCCGGGTTGGCTCGAGTGGTTGATCCAGTGGTATCTGCCGATCTCACAGCTCATTTACAACACCACAGGTTTGCCGTACTTCGGCATTGGTATCACCAGCAGTCTCGCCTCCACGGTCAGTGCGCTGGGAATTGTCGGGCCGGCAGCCGCCAAGGCCGCGGCCGGGGTGGCTGCCGCCGCAGGTGCCGCTCCCGCAGCAGTCGCCGGCGCTGCGCCGATAGCAGCCAGCGTGGGCAACGCAGCCTCCGCCGGCGCCCTTTCGGTTCCCCCCTCCTGGGCGCCGGAACCGGGCCTGGCCTCGGCCGCGCCGTTGAAGGCCCTGCCGCTGACAAGCGACATCGTCAATCCGCCGGAGGTGGGAGCGCCAGGAAACCTACTGGGAGGCGTACCATTGGCCGGCACCGGCGCTGCCTCGGCCGGTTCGGGCCCCCGCTACGGATTCCGCCCCACTGTGATGGCCAAACCCCCGTTTGCCGGCTGATGCGCGGCAGCCCCCGTCGCGACCGTCCACCCGCTGAGGGCGCAGGTACGTACCAAAGGAAGGCGCTGTCGCCGACCCCGCCGACTCAGTCGCAGCTGCACCGTGGTCTTTCCAGCCGTCATATCCAGTTGATCGCTATCGGAGGTGCGATCGGCACCGGGCTGTTCATGGGGTCTGGACGCACGATCGCCCTCGCCGGCCCGGCGGTCGTGGTGGTGTACGCGATCATCGGGCTGTTCGTCTTTTTCGTGCTCCGCGCGATGGGTGAGTTGCTGCTGTCGAACCTCAACTACAAATCGTTCGTCGACTTCGCAGCCGATCTTCTGGGGCCGGCAGCGGCCTTTTACGTGGGGTGGTCGTACTGGTTCGCATGGGTCGTCACCGGCATCGCAGACCTCGTCGCGATCACCGGCTATGCCAAGTTCTGGTGGCCTGACTCACCCGCGTGGTTACCGGCGCTGGTCACGGTTGCTCTAATCCTCATGGTCAACCTGTTCAGCGTCGCCAACTTCGGCGAGACAGAGTTCTGGCTCGCCCTGATCAAGGTCGCCGCGATACTGGGCCTCATCGTCGCCGGTGCGTTCCTGGTGGTGACCGATTTCGTTTCCCCGCAGGGCGACCGGGCGACAATCGCTAACCTCTGGAACGACGGCGGGTTGTTCCCCCGAGGATTCATGGGGGTAGCCAGTGGCTTCCAGATCGCGTTCTTCGCATACATCGGCGTCGAACTCGTCGGCGCCGCCGCGGCCGAAACATCCGACCCACGCCACACTCTCCCCCGCGCGATCAATGCCGTTCCGCTGCGCGTGGCGATCTTCTATCTCGGTGCGCTGGTGGCAATCCTGGCGGTTGTACCGTGGCGGCGTTTTGCCGGCGGCGATTCCCCGTTTGTCACGATGTTCTCCCTGGCAGGTCTCGCCGCTGCCGCATCGGTCGTCAACTTCGTGGTGACCACCGCAGCCGCCTCCTCTGCAAACTCGGGCGTGTTCTCCAACGGCCGAATGCTTTTCGGCCTCGCCGATGAAGGCAGCGCCCCATCAATCTTCCGGCGTCTCAACCGCTGGGGCGTCCCCGCACACGCAATTCTGTGCACGGTGCCGCTGCTATTGACCTCCATCCCGCTGCTCTACGCGGGCGGTTCGGTGATAGGCGCCTTCACCCTGATCACCACGGTTGCGTCTCTGCTCTTCATGTTCGTGTGGACGATGATCATCCTCAGCTACCTCGTCTACCGCCGTCAGCACCCGCAGCGTCACCGTGACTCGATCTACAAGATGCCCGGCGGCGTGCGAATGTGCTGGGCCGTTCTCGTCTTCTTTGCCTTCCTGATCTGGACACTGACCACAAAAACAGAAACCTCGATGGCACTTGCGTTGGTCCCAGTATGGTTCGTCGTCCTCACCGTGGGCTGGCTGATCGTTCGGCGCCGGCCAGCCGCGGCGGACCGCGAGCCGTACCAACAACCGCCAGTGACACTGCCTCAAGAACCCAGCTGATGCGATGTCGTTCGTGAGCCTGCACCGCCAAGCCTGGAAAATTGCTGCGTAAGCTGAAGCCGATGAGCCTCAGAGCACGCTTCGCCCCGCTGCGGTGGTCCGTCTGGCGCATGGCGCCGGGAATCCTCAACATGAGCCGGACCGGTCAGATCGGCGACGGCCGGGAAGCGGCCGCCGTCGATTATGTTCTCCGGCATGCCAAAGCCGGCGATATCGACGACGTGCTGGCCACCATCGACCGGTTCGCCTACGAGAAGTCGATGTTGATCAACGTCGGAGACGAGAAGGGGCAACTGCTCGACGCCGCCGTACGACGCGCCGATCCCTCGTTGGCTCTGGAGCTCGGCACCTACGTCGGATACGGCGCGCTGCGCATCGCGCGGGCGGCACCCCAGGCCACCGTCTATTCGGTGGAGCTTGCCGAGGCCAATGCCGTCAACGCCCGGCGGATCTGGGCGCACGCCGGGGTTGCCGGCCGGGTGATCTGTGTGGTGGGCACGATCGGCGACGGCGGACGCACCTTGGAAACGCTGGCCAGTCAGCACGGATTCGGCTCGGGCCGTTTGGATTTCGTTTTCATCGACCACGACAAGAATGCCTATCTGGACGATCTGCACAGCATCCTTGGCCGCGGTTGGTTGCATCCCGGCTCGATAGTGGTGGCCGACAACGTCAGGGTGCCGGGGGCACCCAAGTACCGCGCGTACATGCGCGAGCAGCAGGACGTGTCGTGGCGAACCGTCGAGCACAAGACGCATCTCGAATACCAGTCCATGGTGCCGGACCTGGTGCTCGAGTCCGAGTACCTGGGCTAGGCGTTCGGCAAGTCAGGTGGCCCGCGGATGGGCCCCGGCCCACACCTCGCGCAGTGCGTTGACGGTGACCAGGGTGTAGATCTGTGTCGTGGTCACCGAGGCGTGGCCCAGTAACTCCTGCACCACCCGCACGTCAGCGCCGCCCTCCAAGAGGTGCGTGGCGAAGGAGTGCCGGAGCATGTGCGGTGACACACCCGAGGTGATGCCGGCACGTTCGGCCGCATCCTGCAATACCTGCCATGCACTCTGCCGCGACAACCGACCGCCCCGGGCGTTGAGGAAAATGGCCGGCGTACCGCGCCCCCGGCGGGCCAGATCCGGGCGGCCGCGCACCAGGTAGGCGTCCAGCGCGTGTACCGCCGGACGGCCCACGGGCACCAATCGCTGTTTCCCGCCCTTGCCGCGCAACAACACCGACCTAGCGTGCGTGTCGATGTCGTCGACGTCGAGGCCGACGGCTTCGGAGATCCGCGACCCGGTGGAATACAGCAGCTCCAGCAGCGCACGGTTACGTAACGTCAACGGGCCATCCGAGGCGTCTTCGCCACCGGCGGCTTCCAGCAGCGCCAGCACCTGGTCGACAGTCAGGCTCTTGGGCAACCGGCGGCCCGGCGTCGGCGGACGGACCGCCCGCGCCACATCCAACTCGGCCAGCCCCTCCGCGGCGGCGAATCGATGCAGTCCACGCACCGCGATCAGGGCCCGCGCCGCCGACACCGCGGACAGCGCCAAGGCACCGGATTCCGGGTCACCTCGGCGTAGCGCCACCAGGAACTCGCTGACATCGTCTTCACCGACCTTCGCCAGGTCGTGAATTCCTCTGTCTGCCAGGTGCTTTGAGTAGCGGCGCAAGTCGCGTCGATAGGAACTCAGGGTGTTGGCCGCCACACCGCGCTCGATCGTCAGATGGTCGAGATAACCCTGCAGCTGAGCGTCGAGCGTCAACGCCGCAGTCACTGCGCGGCCTTGCGTTCAGCGAAGGCCGTGGGCCTGTCGAGCCACGGACTGTCCACCGGGCGCGCCCGGGCCAAACCATTCCGCACCGCGTAGGCGGCCAGAATTCCAGCCACCGCAATGGAATTGACGAAGTCACCGGAAAGCACCCGCTGCACCGCGTCGTCGAGAGGATACCAGCGCATGATCATGTCGGCTTCCTCGTCATGCGCTTCGGGCCGGCCGATGTCGCGGAGACCCGTCGCCAGGTAGACGCGCACCGACTCGTCGCTGTAGCCGGGCGCGGTCTGCAGGTCCACCAACATCTGCCAGGTGCTCGCGTGCAGCCCGACCTCTTCCTCGAGTTCGCGCGCGGCGGTCAGGTGCGCGGGCTCTCCCGGTTCGTCGAGCAGGCCGGCGGGCAGTTCCCACAGTCGCCGGCCGGCGGTATGCCGGTACTGGTACACCATGGCGACGTTGTCGTCGTCGTCCAAAGCCACAACTGCGACGGCGCCGTAGTGTTCCAGGACTTCACGTCGGGCGATGTTGCCGCCCGGCATCCGTACCTGATCCCGACGTAGGGCGAAAATAGCCCCCCCATAGAGGATTTCAGACGAAATCGTCTCGAAGTCGTGCTCAGCCACGGGTGACGGGTTCGGCTAGCGGCTGCCCTACCACCGAACCGGCATTCTCTCGGTGCTCGCTGCCGTTGGAGGCGTGGTGCTCCGGGATCTCGGGGATCTCGACGGGAAGCAGTTCACCCGCCTTGTAATCGATTGCCGCTTTGACGAATGCCACGAACAGCGGGTGCGGCCGCGTGGGCCGGCTCTTCAGTTCGGGGTGGGCCTGGGTTCCGACGATGAACGGGTGCTGATCGGAGGGATACTCTACGAACTCCACCAGATGCCCGTCGGGTGAGGTCCCGCTGAATCGCAGTCCGCTCTCGGCGATCCGCTCCCGGTAGGCGTTGTTGACCTCGTAACGGTGCCGATGGCGTTCGGAGACCTGGGTGACCTGATAGGCCTGGGCCACAATGGAATCGGGCTCCAACACGGCGGGGTAGGCACCAAGCCGCATGGTGCCCCCGAGGTCCGCCTCGCCGGCGACGGCCTGTTCCTGGTCGGCCATCGTCGAGATCACCGGATCCGGTGTCTGCGGCTCGAATTCGGCTGAGTTCGCCTCGGTGAGACCGACCGAGCGGGCCGCTTCGATCACGATGCACTGCAAACCCAAACACAGCCCCAGCAAAGGTAATCCGCGCGAGCGCGCGTACTTTATGGCGCCGATCTTGCCCTCGATGCCACGGATGCCGAACCCGCCGGGTATCAGCACCCCGTGCACGTCACCGAGCGTGGCCGCGGCACCGCTGGGACTTTCGCAGTCGTCGGAGGCCACCCACACGATTTCGACCTTGGCGCGGTGCTTGAAACCCGCGGCACGCAACGCCTCACTGACCGACAGATAGGCATCGGAAAGCTCCACGTACTTGCCTACCAATGCGATTCGAACCGTTTCATGGGGTTCGTGTACGCGGCGCAGCAGGTCATCCCACTCAGTCCAGTCGACGTCGCGGAACGGCAGGTTGAGCCGGCGAACCACGAAGGCGTCGAGCTCCTCGCGGTGCAACACCTTGGGGATGTCGTAGATCGAGGGAGCATCCGGGGTGGAGATGACGCCATCGATGTCGACGTCACACATCAGCGCGATCTTGTTCTTCAGCGCTTCGGGGACCTCACGGTCGCAGCGCAGGATCAGCGCGTCCGGGCTGATACCGATGCTGCGCAGCGCGGCCACCGAGTGCTGGGTGGGCTTGGTCTTCAGTTCGCCGGACGGAGCCAGGTACGGCACCAGCGACACGTGCAGGAAGAACACGTCCTCGCGACCCAGGTAGTGGCGGACCTGGCGGGCCGCCTCCAGAAACGGCTGCGATTCGATGTCGCCGACGGTGCCGCCGATCTCGGTGATGACGACATCGGGACGGTGGCCGCTGGCGTCCGGTTCGGCCATCGCCAGAATGCGACGCTTGATCTCGTCGGTGATGTGGGGAATCACCTGGACCGTGTCGCCCAGATACTCGCCGCGGCGCTCCTTGGCAATCACCGTCGAATACACCTGCCCGGTAGTCACATTCGCGGACCCGGAAAGGTCGCGGTCGAGGAATCGCTCGTAGTGGCCGACGTCGAGATCCGTTTCGGCACCGTCCTCGGTCACGAAGACCTCACCGTGCTGGAACGGGTTCATCGTGCCGGGGTCGACGTTGAGGTATGGGTCCAGCTTCTGCATCGTGACGTGCAGACCGCGTGCGGTCAGCAATTGTCCGAGGCTGCTCGCCGTCAGGCCCTTGCCCAGGGAGGAAGCTACCCCACCGCTGACGAAGAGGTGCTTGGTGGCGATTTGCGAATGCTTACGCAACGGGGCGACCTCCGTGAAGACGGGCAGGGCATGATGCAGGAAAATCAACGAGCTGGGCCTGCCGACCCACGGAAACCCACCCTAACATCCACGGCTGCCGGCCGCGTCGAACACGCCCTACTGGGGAACGGTGACTGACGTCGCCCCATGTCCGGTGCCGTAGTGACCGGGGTGGCCACCGGCGGCCAGATCGTGCAGGGCCAGGATCGCCGTGATGCGTCCCGGCTCGGCGTCGACGTCGTCGACAGTGCTGATCGCGGCCGCCATGCCGGCATCGGCGCGGGCGACCGCCACCGCGGCACTGCCGCCGGCCGAACCGTCGCGGCCGGCCAGCACCGCGCCGGAGCCGTGCGGTGCCAACGCAGCCGCGAACCGGGCCACGGTCACCCCCTGATTGCCTGCGTCCGCGGGTACGGCGCCGCCGGTGACCACGATGGCGGCGTTGGCGGCCGCCATGTGACTGTTGGGCTGGTAGGTGATGAAGCCGGTCTCGCGCAGGGCGCCGAGCACGGTGTCGCGGGCGGTGTCGTCCACGGCCGGCGCCTGCGGGTTGGTGTTGACCAGTAGCGCGATGCCGAGCAGGTCACCCGCCTGCGAACCCTGGTCGACCAGCTTGGTGCTCAACTGGGTACCGGCCGGCAGGATCGACGAGTTGACCACCGAGCGCAGTTTCTCCCCGGAGTTGGCCTCGACGAATTCGTGCGTCAGGGACACGGTGCCCGTGACCGAGCCGCCGGCCTGCCCCACGATCTTCGACACCGCGGCCACGTCGTCGTCTTTGGCGTCCGGCGTCCTGAATACGACGACCGTCTTGCCCGCCAATACGTCGCGCACGATGCGGCCGAGCACTTGTGCGTCGAATGTATTTGCCGCGCCGAGCTTTTCATTGAGACGATTGCGCTGGTCGTTGAGCCCGTTGACTTGGCTCGCCAGGTCGCGCTTCTCATTACGCAGAGTGGACAGCACGGTGTCGGAGAAGAAGCCGGAGCCCAGCACCACTCCGATGGCCAGCGCCAGGAAGACGGCGGCCAGCGAAATGGCGTGTTGGCGTAACGAGATCATCAGGGCACTTCCTAGGAGATCAGGTGCTGGATCCAGAGCGTGAAGCGGTTCCAGTAGTCGAGGATCCAGTGCAACACCACGCCGTCGGTGCGGGAGACCCACAGCACCACGATGATCGCGATGAGCATGGTCAGCGCCAGTAGCGCAATCGCGCCACCGGAGATGTGGTTGCGGTACAGCGTCGCGACCGCCTTGGCATCCACCAGCTTCTCCCCTACCCGGAGCCGGGTGAGGAAGGTCGACGGGTTGCTCTGCGAGCGCGTCCGGTCGAAGAACGTCTCGATGTTGGCGGTGTGGCCGGCGGTGACCAGCAGCGCGGCGCCGTGATGGTCGGCCAGCAGCAGAGCCAGGTCGGTGGCAGAGCCGGCGGCGGGGAATGTCATGGCCCCCACACCGAGGTCCTGGATCCTCTCCAGACCGGCAGCGTGACCGTCGGCATCCGCCGGCAGTACAACCTGCGCGCCGCATTTGAGGACTTCGGTGCTGATCTTGTCGGGATCACCGACGATGAGCTGGGGCCGGTAGCCCGCCTTGCGCAGAACGTCAGCCCCGTGACCGACACCGACCAGGACGGGTTGGTACTCCTTGATGAACGGCTTGAGGGACTTCAAGTCCTCCTCCGCGCTGGGCTCCTCGGACACGATCACCACATGGCGGCGGCGCATGTCGACGTCGATGTCGGGAATGCCGATGCCGTCGATGAGTAGCGGGCTTTCGCTGCGGATGAACTCGATCGTGTTGCCCGCGAACGCTTCCAGATGCGCAGCCAGACCGCTCTTGGCCTCCCGCATCAGGTCGGCGATGTCATGGTCGGTGCGCTCGGTGCCACGAATCAGCCGGCGGTCGCCGGAGTAGACGCCGCCTTCGTAGAGGCGGATCTTCGAGCCGTCTTTGACCTTCTTGAAAATCTCCGGACCGGTCTCGTCGATCAGCGTGACGCCGTTGTTGACCAGTACCTCGGGACCGAGGTTGGGGTATCGGCCCGAAACGGACGGGGAGGCGTTGACGACCGCGGCGATGTCAGCCTCCACCAGCGCGTCGGCGGTGATGCGGTCGAGGTCGAGAATGTCGAGGACCACGATGTCGCCAGGGCAAACCCTGCGTAGCAGCCGGTCGATGTTGCGATCGACGCGGGCGGTGCCAACGAGGCCGGGCCGGACGGTGTTGCGAGATAGAAGCGCTGACATCTTCATGGGAGCCGATTCTGTCGGCGATGGGCCGCCGCGGTGTGGAGGCGCGCCGTAACATCTGCCCCATAAGTTATAAAGCGTCACATCTGTCACATTTCCATCGCGGGCCCGTCTCGCCGCTGCCCGACACATGCCGCGACACTGCAATCAGGAACAAGACACGCCGGAGCGAAGGTGCGTGACTTCAAATTCGGCGACAGATGAGCGGTCCTCCGCCCGTCGAGCTCCCCGAGCTCGCCGAGAAGCAGCGAGACTACGCGCGGTCGCGCTGTGCGGTCTCGAGCAGTTCGCGGGCATGCGCGCGGCCGCTGTCGGACTCCCCCAGGCCGGCCAGCATCCGGGCCAGCTCGGCCACCCTGTCGTCACTGGTCAGCCGCCGTACCCCGCTGGTGCCCCGGGGCCCCTGGCTGTGCACCACCAGGTGCACGTCGGCGTAGGCGGCCACCTGCGGCAGGTGTGTGACGACGATGACCTGGTGGGTACGCGCCAGCCGGGCCAGCCGCCGGCCGATCTGCACCGCCGCCCACCCGCCGACCCCGGCATCGACCTCGTCGAACACCATGGTGGTGCCGGTGGCCGAAGCAGACAGCACCACCTCCAGCGCCAGCATCACCCGCGAGAGCTCCCCGCCGGACGCGCTCTTGGCCAGCGGCAGCACCGACATCCCACGGTGGGCGGCGAAGCCGAACTCCACCACGTCGATACCGTCGGCCCCGGCCCGCGCCGCTTCGCCATCGGCCAGGACCAGTGCGGACGGATCATGCGGATCGACCGCGTCGGTGCTCACACCGATGGTGAACTCGGCGTTGTTCATCGCCAGACCGGCCAACTCGGCGGTGACCTCTTTGGCCAGCTTCTTTGCGGCCTTCCGCCTGATCTTGCTGAGATCGACTGCCGCTTCTGCCAGTTGGCTTCCAAGTTCGTCGACCCTGCGTTCCAGGGCGGCCAGACCCTCTTCGGACACGTCGAGTTGAGCCAGCCGGTCGCGAGAGTCCAGCGCCCATTGCAGCACTCCGTCGATATCGGCGGCGTACTTGCGGGTGAGCGTACGCAGTTGGGCTTGGCGGGCCAGTTTGACGTCCAGCGCGCTGGCATCGGTGGGCAGCGCTTCCAGGTAGTCGCCCAGTTCGCCGACCGCGTCGACGACCATCGTCAAGGCGCCACTGATCTGGTCGGCCAACGCGCGCAGCCTCGCGTCGCCCGTCGATTCCAGTGCGGCCTTCGCCCGTCCCAGGGCGTCGGCGGCGCCGAAGGCCTCCTCTGACGTACTCGACAACACTTCGCGCGCCGAGGCTGCGGCCTCGCGCAAAGTATCCAGTTCGGAGAGCCGGACGATATCGGCGACCAGCGCCTCGTCTTCCCCCGGTTGCGGGTCGACGGTGTCAATCTCGTTGAGCGCAAACTTCAGCCGATCAGCTTCCTGCGCGAGTTCGCGAGTGCGGTCGCGGCGGTCGACGAGGTCGCTCCGCGCAGACAGCCAGGCTTCGCGTAGCTTCCGGTATCGCTCCAGCGCGGGGCCGGTGGCGGCAAACCTGTCGAGGGCGGCACGCTGCTCGTCAGGCCGCATGAGCCGCAGCTGGTCATTCTGGCCGTGCAGGGCCAGCAGCTCAGTAGTGAAGCCGCTCAACGATTTTGCGGGTACGCTGCGGCCACCCAGGTAGGCGCGCGACGGCCCCTCCCGGTTCACCGTCCGCATGGCGATCACGCTGCCGTCTTCATCGCGCTCCGCGCCGGAAGCGTTCAGAATCTCGTCGAGCCGGGCGGTGACCGCGTCGTCGACATCGGAAGTGGTGAAACGACCTTCGACCACAGCGCGCTCGGAACCGGACCGTACCCGGGTCGCGTCGGCACGGGCGCCACCGAGCAAATGCAGGCCCGTCACCACCATCGTCTTGCCGGTTCCGGTCTCACCGGTCAGCACGGTCAAACCGCGATCGAACTCGGCGGTCGCAGCGCTGATCGCACCCAGCGCTTCGATGCGAATCTCGGTCAGCACCGGCTACTGCCGCCCACGCCAACCCGTTACCGGCAACCGGAACTTCGTCACCAGCCGGTCGGTGAAGGGTGCGCTGTCCAACCTGGCCCATTTCACCGGTGTGTTGCACCGGGTGACTTCGAGCCGGCTGCCGGCCGGCACCACCATCTGCCGGCGGCCGTCACAGAACACCAGCGCGTCATGTCCACCTGCCTCGACCTCGATCGCGATGGAGGCATCGGGACTGGTGACCATCGGCCGCCCGAAAAGCGCGTGAGCGTTGTTGGGTACCACCAGAATCGCTTCCAGGTCCGGCCATAACACCGGTCCGCCGGCAGAGAACGCGTACGCGGTGGAGCCGGTGGGCGTCGACACCAGCACCCCGTCACAGCCGAACGTCGACACCGGCCGGCCGTCGATCTCGACGACAACGCCGAGTACGCCCAGCCGTGGACCCTTTTCCAGACTGGCTTCGTTGAGCGCCCAGCCCTGGTCGATGATGTCGCCGCCCTGGCGCACCACGACATCCAGAGTCAGCCGCTCTTCCACCCGGTAGTCTTGCGCGACAACGTGTTCGAGGACGACTTCAATCGCCTCGGCTTCAGCCTCGGCGAGGAATCCGATCCTTCCGAGGTTGACCCCCAGCACCGGAATGCCGACATTGCGGGCCAGTTCCGCGGCGCGCAGGAAAGTTCCGTCGCCACCGAGCACCAGCACCAGTTCGCAACCTTCGGCGGCCATCGGGTCGGCGTCGACCACCTCGATGTCGACCCCCAGCGCCCGCATATCGTTGGGACTCAGCCGCAACGAACCCTTGTCGACCGCCTCTGCCGACAGCGCTCGTAACCCAATCCCCTTTTCTTCCAACACTTTCTCGACCCGCCGCGCGGTCTCGGCCGCTTCGTCGCGGCCAGAATGGACCACGAGCAGAACGGTACGTTCGGTGGTCATTGCAGACCTCTTTTCGATTGCCCGACCCCACCCCGGGTGGTGTCTCCCCCTGGCGTCCCGCCCCGCATCGTCGTCGGGCCGGGTCCACATTGCCCGACTTCTCCCCGAGGCGTCCCGCCCCGCATCGTCGTCGGGCCGGGTCCACATTGCCCGACTTCTCCCCGGGGCGTCCCGCCCCGCATCGTCGTCGGGCCGGGTCCACATTGCCCGACTTCTCCCCGGGGCGTCCCGCCCCGCATCGTCGTCGGGCCGTCGCTCACGGCGCGCCGCGTTGCCGCCAGCAACTCGTCCCCCTCCAGCGCGCGATCGGTCTGGGCACGCAGCCACAGAAAGTATTCGACGTTGCCCGATGGTCCCGGCAGCGGGCTGGCCGTCACATCGACAGTGCGCCAGCCCAGCTCCGCGGCGCGCCGCGACACGGCGAGCACCGCGTCGACGCGCAGCTGCGGGTCATGCACCACCCCGCCGTGTCCGACCTGACCCTTCCCCACCTCGAACTGCGGCTTCACCATGGGAACGATATCGGCGTCGGGCGAGGCACAATCAACCAGAGCGGACAACACCGTGGCCAACGAGATGAATGACAGGTCGGCCACCACCAGGTCGACGGGCCCGCCGATCGCCTCAGGTGCCAGTTCTCGCACGTTGGTGCGTTCCACGACCACCACCCGCGGGTCGCTGCGCAGCGACCATGCCAGCTGCCCGTACCCCACGTCCACGGCAACTACTTCAGCGGCACGGCGGTCGAGCAGCACCTCGGTGAACCCGCCAGTCGAGGCCCCCGCATCCAGACAGCGCCGTCCCGCGACCGCGATCTCGAAGGCATCCAGTGCGCCGATGAGCTTGTGCGCCCCACGCGACACCCAGGAGCGCTCGCCGTCGTCGGTCACGGTGAGCGCCGAAGTCACCGCGACCGCAGTGGCCGGCTTGAGCGCCGGGAGTCCGTCGATACGCACCTTGCCGGCGCCGATCAATTCCGCGGCCTGTTGCCTGGACCGCGCAAGACCCCGCCGAACCAGTTCGGCGTCGACGCGGGCACGCCGTGGCATGCGGGCACTCAGCCCTTCTCCGCCGACTCCAGCGCCCGCAGCAGCACGTCGTGCGCCTCGGAAAGACGGCGGGCGATTTCTTCCAGCTCGTCCAGGGACGGCCCGGCGCCCGGGTTATCGGCGTCCGGTAGCTGGGCCAGCAGGGATTCAATCTCGGCACGAATCTGTTCAGGATCGATAGTCATTGCGCTCCTACGGTAGTCACCGGCTACTCGCCGCGCATCAGGGACCAGCGGTCCAGGGCAGCACGGGACCGCTCGTCACCGGCTTCGAATCGCACCGGGACCGCAGCGTCCCAGACAGCGTGGGCGACGGCGCGGACGATCGCCAGGTCGTCGTTGTGCTGGTGGTCGGTGGCCGTCACCGTCGCCACCTCGTCGTCGACGTCGACCCGCCAGCCCGGCTGCGGCGCCACCTTCAGTAGTTCGCCGTCCTGGTGCAGCGACCTCAGGTCATGGCCGATGTAGGTCGGCCGCTGGGCGGGTTCGGCGTACACGGCGTCACGCGCGGAATTCACCCCGGTGAGCACCATCAGGCTGGGCAGTTCTGCGGCGTTGGCGCCTTCGATGTCGGTGTCCAGCCGGTCACCGACCACCAGCGGCGCAGCGAATTCGCCCCGACCCACCGCATCCTTCATCAATTGCGGCCCCGGTTTGCCGGCCACCTGAGGCTGCGCACCGGTGGCCGCACGCAACGCCGCCACCAGTGATCCGTTGCCGGGCAACAGACCTCGTTCGGTAGGCAGCGTGAGGTCGACGTTGGCCGCCACCCAGAGCGCGCCGGCCCGGATGGCCAGTGCAGCCTCGGCCAGCTCCGGCCATCCAATGCTCATGGAAAGACCTTGGGCGACGGCGACGGGCTCGTCGTCAAAGCGGTGGACCGGCGCGAGTCCTGCGGCCGTGATCTCGTCGGCCAGCGCGTCGGTGCCAACGATCAGCACCTTCGAACCCGCCGGCAGTTGGGCGGCGAGCAGGTGCGCCGCGCTTTGCGCACTGGTGACGACGTCGTCGACATCGGCGGTGAATCCAAGTTCACGCAGATGTGCGGCCACCGCCTGAGCGCTGCGCGAGGCGTTGTTGGTGACGAACAGCTTGCGGCTGTCAACCGCGTCGAGCGCGGCCACGGCGCCGTCGGTGGGCCGATGTCCGCGAAAGACCGTGCCGTCCAAATCGAGCAACAAGCAATCATATTGCCGTGCAATGCTATTCGTCTCAGCCAAGTTCGTTGACCCGGTCTTCGGCATCGGTGACGCCCTCGATGTCGGCGGCCGCCGAGCGCAGGAACCACTGCAGCGCCTCGTCGCCGCGCCCGAGGGCAAGCAGTGTTTCGGCGTAGGCATAGAACAACCGCGCAGCCGTCGAACCGGTGCGTGCCGGGTCCAGCTGGGGGGTCGACAACACCGTCAGGGCCTGTTCGAGCTGTCCCAGATCCGCGCGGGCGCCGGCAGCGACGATGCGCAACTCGTCGGCGTCGTCACCGCTGAGCTCAGCCGCCTCGGGTCCGCGCGTCAGTTCGATGGCGCGCTGCGGGCGGCCGAGGCCGCGCTCGCAATCGGCGATCAGCGCCAGCAGCGGGGACTTGCTGCCCATCCGGCGCGCGGCGCGGAATTCGGCCAGCGCCTGACCCCAGTCGCCGCAATGGTAGGCGGCGATTGCGACCGCCTCGCGCACCGCGGCGATTCGGCTGGCCCGGGCCCGGGCCGCGCGCGCATGGCTGAGAGCGGCTTCGGGATCTTCGTCGAGCAGACCGCCCGCGGCCACCAGGTGACGTGCCACCGCGTCCGCCGTGGCCCGATCCAGGGTGCTCAGCTCGCGTCGCACATCGGGCGCGAGTTGCCGGGCGTCGATGTCCGCAGGAATCGGCGGCCCGGCCAAGGCGGCGTCCGCTTGCGGTCGGGCCGATCGCGCCCGACCCGGGCCGGAGCGTCGCGGCGCGCCGTTGGAGCCAGATCGCGGTCGCCACTCGCTGCTCCGACCGCGCCTGTCATCGACCACCCGCTAGAGATTACGGGCACTGCCGGTGCGCTCACAATTTGCGGTCCGGCCGCCCGTGCCGCCGTCAGCGCCGCTAGCAGCACGTTTTATGACCGCCCGGACTCGACCACGGCGCGCTGAACAGGATGAGCCATGTCATTTGCAGGTGTGTGCGAGCTTGAATGACGGACTATGCCTGCAGTCGGTGCGGCAACATCGGCGCGATCAGCGCCGGACAATACGTCGCGATGGCCACGATGGTGAACGCGGCCGCCCGCTCCCGCGACAAGCCACTGATCTCGGCCATCTCGGAGACGATCGACTCGAATGACCCTCCCGGTGCCAACGCCTTGGGGCACACCGAGCGCCCCAGGGCCACCGTCGTAGCGGGCTGACTGTAGGGAACACCGGCGTTGTTGAGCGCATTCAGGAATGCGTTACCCATCATGTCGGCGTGGATGGGCGCCGCTACCGTGGCCGACACCCCGACCACGCCCACTGCCATAGCCAGGAATTTGCGGGCGATCGCGGCTGCGGTCATCGTGACAACAGTGCTTAACAAGTGTCACATTCGCAACACGGTGAGGTAAAGATTTGCCCACTAACGCGTTTCGGTGCCCGCTCGCCGCGTCTACCCGAGCTAGCGCGTTTGCTGTCCCCCGACCGGTGGACACCGACCTCGTGCCCGCGGCGGACACCGAATTACGCCGCCCATCAGCCAGCGGTGGGATACCCCGGTGGCTCGGCACCACCAAGAATTGATCTCGCACGGTAACCGCCAACAGAAATGAGGAACATTTTATGGCTTACGAGATCCTGTTCTGCGAGACCGAGAACACCTACTCCGCTCCGGCGTTCCACGCCGGCGACGCCGAGTGATCTGACTTCCAGCGGGGTCTCACCGCTCCCCCTCCCCCTCCCCTCGCGATGAGATCCCGCTGGACTTTTCTTATCCGAACCCCGCCGAAGGCCCTCCGCTGATGTCTTTACTCAGTAGCGTGACTCGCATGTCGGAACTGCCGGGCCTCGGCACTGCGCAAATCAGTGGTCCCGATTGGTCACATTGGCCCGCACGGGTATTGGGCCACGCCGATCCGTTGCGGATCGGTCACCATGCAGGCACCCACCGCGTCATCTCGCCGGACCAGACGTGGTCGGCCATCCAGCCGCTGCTGGCGACGGCCGGCATCACCCGCGTCGCCGATCTCACCTGGCTCGACGATCTGGGCATCCCGACCGTGCAGGCCGTGCGCCCCGCGTCACTGACGCTGTCGGTAAGCCAGGGCAAGGCCACCACCTACCGGGCCGCTCAGGTCTCCGCCGCCATGGAGTCCCTGGAGAACTGGCATGTCGAGAACATCGCCCCCGATCTGTTGGCAACGCCCACAACCGAACTCACCGATACGCTGACTTACGACCCGGCCGATCTCAACCGTCCCGCCGGAAGCTTTTATCACCCCGGCGCGCGGCTCGACTGGATGGTCGCGACAACATTGCTGACCGGCCGCCAAACCTGGATCCCATGGCTGGCCACCGTCGTGAACATCTCCGTCAGCGACTCCTGGGGTCCACCGATCTTCGGCATGGACACAACGGGATTGGCTTCGGGTAACAGCTATCACGAGGCCACCCTGCACGGCCTGTACGAGATCATGGAGCGCAGCGCGATGGCCACCGCACAGCCGGGGTGCACGTTGTTCGAGGTGCCCATTGAAGACGTCCTCCGCTCGGAATGCGCAGAGCTGGTCGGGAGGATCCACCGCGCGGGAAGCGAACTGCAAGTCGCCCGCATGGACACCTGGGATGGCTTCTACTGCTTCGCCGCCGAAATCACCTCACCTGCGATCGAAATTCCGTTCAGCGGCAGCGGGCTACACCACGACCCCAATGTCGCACTGTCACGGGCGATCACCGAGGCGGCACAATCGCGCCTGACCGCAATCAGCGGGGCCCGGGAAGACCTACCCTCGGCGATCTACCACCGATTCGCCCGAATGCACACCTTCGCGCCGGCCCGCAAATCCATGCAGACCATGCCCGAAGCCGATCCCACGCCCTGGGACGTCACCAGCACCGACTCACTGGGCGAACTGCTGGCCTCGGCGGCGACCGCCGTAGCCACGGTGGCCGGCGCCGAACCGCTTGCGGTCGTATGTGACTTCGCCGACGCCTGTGTCCCGGTCGTCAAGGTCATCGCGCCCGGCATGTCCGCGACGGTGCAATCACCGTTGCGCACCCCACTGCAGGAGCACTCGTGAGCGCCGGGGGCCGGGTGGTCGTCACCGCGGGGCCCACCATCGGCGCCGCGGACATCCACGAAGTGATTCCTCATGCCGAAGTGGTGCCACCGATCTCCTTCGGCGATGCGCTGCGGTACGGGCTGCGGCCCGGCGACACCCTGCTGATCGTCGACGGGTTGTTCTTTCAAAGCGCCTCGGTGCGGCACAAGGAACTGCTGACCTTGATGAACGACGGAGTGCGGGTGGTCGGTTCATCGAGCATGGGGGCGTTGCGCGCGGCCGAATTGCACCCGTTCGGCATGGAGGGCTACGGCTGGGTCTTCGAGGGATACCGCGACGGAACCATCGAGGCCGACGACGAAGTGGGCATGGTGCACGGCGACCCAGAAGACGGCTACCCGGTGTTTGTGGACGCGCTGGTGAACATCCGCCACACGGTGGCGCAGGCGGTCGAATCCGGCGTACTACCGAAAGCAACGGCCGACCAACTCATCGACGCGGCCCGCGGCACCCCCTTCACCCAGCGCACCTGGAATCGCCTGCTGGAGTCGGTCGGCGTACCGCAAAGTACCGCGTTGGCAAGACAATTGAGAGCGATGCGGATCGACATCAAGCACACCGACGCGGTACTTGCGCTGCGGGAGGTGATCCGCGGCCCGCGGAATGTCGCGGTGCGCCCCGGACCTCCGCCGACGGTGTGGTCGGAGCGCTGGCGGCAGCGTTGGGCACCGCCGACACCCGTCGCCGTGACGCCCGACGGCGCCGAAGTCGTCGACATCCTGGACCTCGACGTGCTATCGCTGCTGAGTGTGTGCGCCACCGACCGCTGGGCCTACCGCCCGGCCCTGGAGCAGGTTGCCGCCTGGTACTGGACCCGCTCCCATCCCGGTGGCGGCAGCGTTCGCGACCGCGCCGCCCGGGCTGTCGCGGAGGTGGGCATCGACGACTACGAACGCGCGCTGGAAACCATCGCCCACCGATACGCGATAGCCTCCGGAATCATCGATGCGTCAGGCTTTCCCGAACAGGTTCGGGCGCACTGGCTTACCGACGAAGAGAGCCAGACTTTCGGCAACGACCCGATCCCGGTGTCGGCGCGACTGACCACCCGCACCCTGTTCTTCGACCGGTCGCTGCCGGCCATCCAGCATTTCCTCGAGTTGCTGCGCCAGGATCCTCGGTTGCCTGACTGGCGCGCCATCGTCGCGCAGGCGTTGGCCCGGCGTGACGAATTAGCCCGTCAGAAACCGAATCTGAACCTGCGGCGACCCGATCCCACGCAACTCAAGCGGCTGTTCAGCATGCGATGGGCCACCGAGGTGAACCACATCGAGCTCGCGCAACGCGGCCTGATGACCAACGACGCCTTCTACAACGCGGCCAGCCTGTTCGCGGTAGCGGCCGCCGACGACATGCTGCCCGCGATCGAGGTCGGCGTGCTGGGTGGCGGCTGAACCGGCCTAGACCCTTTCCACCCCGGCGACATTCCGCTTACCCCGGCGCAACACCAGCCACCGGCCATGCAGGAAATCCGTTGGCTGCGGCGACCATTCGGCGCTGCTGACGCGAAGGTTGTTGACCGACACGCCACCTTCGCCGACCGTGCGCCGCGCGGCTTTCCGGCTTTCCGAAAGGCCGGTGGCCACCAGCAGGTCCACGATCCCGTCCGGTTCTCCAGGTTTCAGCTCTGCCACCGACGTCTCGCGCAACGCTGAAGACAATGTGGCCTCGTCCAGGCGGTCCAACTCCCCCTGCCCGAACAACGCCCGGCTGGCGTGCTGCACGGCTTCGGTGGCGGCCTCGCCATGCACCAGAGTGGTGAGCTCGGCGGCGAGCCGCCGTTGTGCGGCGCGCTGGTGCGGCCGCTCCTCTGTCGCCTGCTCGAGCTCGGCGAGTTCCTCGGCCGACAGGAAGGTGAACCAGCGCAGGTAGCGGATCACGTCCGCGTCCGCGGTGTTGACGAAGTACTGGTACCAGGCGTACGGGCTGGTCATCTGCGGGTCCAGCCACAGGCTGCCGCCACCGGTGGACTTGCCGAACTTCTTGCCGTCAGCCGAAGTCACCAGCGGCACGGTGAGCGCATGCACAGCTGCACCGAGCTTCTGGCGCACCAGGCGTACCCCCGCGATGATGTTGCCCCACTGGTCGGACCCCCCGATCTGCAGTGAGCAGCCGTGCCGGCGTCGCAGTTCCACGTAATCGTTGGCCTGCAACAGCATGTAGCTGAACTCGGTGTAGGAGATGCCCTCGCCCTCCAGGCGGCGGCGTACGGTGTCGCGGTCGAGCATCACGTTGACCGAGAAGTGCTTGCCGATATCGCGCAGGAACTCGATGGCCGACAGCGCACCGGTCCATTCGAGGTTGTTCTCGACGATCGCGCCCGTCGGTGAATCGTCGAAGTCGACGAACCGCTCGAGCTGCCCCCGAATGCGCTCGGCCCATTCGGCAACCGTGTCCGCCTCCTGCAGACCGCGCTCGCCCACCTCGCGCGGATCGCCGATCATGCCGGTGGCGCCGCCCGCGAGCACAATCGGGCGATGTCCGGCACGCTGAAAGCGACGCAGCGCCAGCAGCGGGACCAGATGCCCGGCGTGCAGGCTCGCAGCAGTGGGGTCGAATCCGGCGTAGACGGTCATCGGTCCACGCTGTGCCTCGGCCGCCAACGCGTCGAGGTCGGTGGACTGCGCGATGAGTTCGCGCCAGCCCAACTCGTGGAGAATTCCAGCCGACTCGTTAGTCATGGCAGCGATCCTTCCAGGCTGGTCGTCCGCTGCTGCGCGCCGGATGCCTCATCGGTTCAGGCTGATTCCAGAGGGTTCTTCGCGCGCGGCCATGGGGTAGTTTGCGGAGGGCTATGGACAACCGCTATTTCCCGTTGGTCGTGGTGGCGGTCATGCTCGCCCTGGGCCTCACCCTCACGGTGGCCGACTTCGCCCGGGCCGCCACGCTGCGCCGGCCGCTGCTGGTGGCGCTGCTGTGCCAATCAGTCCTGCTCCCGATGCTGTGCCTGCTGATCGCCGAGGCGCTCGATCTCGGGCCGAAGCTGGCGGTCGGACTGATGCTGATGGCGGCAACCCCGGGCGGACTGATGGCCAATGTCCTGAGCCATCTGGCCGACGGGGACCTAGCCCTCAATCTCACCCTGACGGCGATCAATGCCGTGCTGTCGATCTTCGCAATACCCGCGATCCTGGCGTTGTCGATGACCTGGTTCCTGGGCGAAGGACGCTTTATCCCGCTGGAGTTGGACAAGTTCCTCGGGGTGTTCGCCGTTGTGCTGATACCCACTGCAATTGGAGTCGCCATCCGTCACCGCTATCCCGGGTTGGCCCGGCGATTGCACAAACCGGTCCGGATCGCCGCTGCGGTGCTCCTAGTTGTCGCGCTGGCGGCAGGTATCGCCGGAGGCCGTACGACGCTGGTAAGGAACTTCGGGGTACTGAGCGCGGCCGTCGTATGCTTTTGCGCCCTCAGCCTGACAGTCGGTTACCTCGCCTCGCGCCGGATGCGGCTGGAGCCACCGCAGGCCGTCGCCGTGAGCCTGGAGATCGGCCTGCACAACGCCGTGGTGGCGATCGGTATCGCGCTGAGTCCGCAGTTGCTCAACGATGCCGAAATGGCGACCCCCGCCGCGGTATACGGCGTTCTGGCGCCGTTGGTCGCGCTCATATTCCTGTTCGTCGTGCGCCGGCTGGATCCGGCATATCGAGGGCAGTCCCGGCAGCAGACCTAGTCGCTGGTGCCCGGGGCCGGTGCCCGCGGACTTCGCCGGTAAGCGGACACCTCTGGCCGGCCCGCCAGCCACAACCGCCACGGCCGGTCTGCGGCCTGGCTGACGCCTACCCGCGGGCCGGCGGTGGCCGTCAGCGGCGCGCTGAGTCGCAGCGTCACCGGAGCATCTGGATCGAAAAGATCAATCCCATTGTCCTGCATGGTGATTCCCAGTGCCGAGCAGAGATTTCCCGGACCCCGGGCCAGTGCGCTGCCACGGACGGCCGGACCGCGGCGGGCCCGGGCCACGTCGACACCGTCCTGGATCGCACACGCCCGTAACAGCACGGCGGCGGCAATGCCGTCGGGTCCACATGCGACGTTGGCGCAGACGTGAATGCCGTGGCTGCGATAGGTGTAGAGGCGGCCGGCCGGGCCGAACATCACCGCGTTGCGTTCTCTGATGCCCCGGTAGGAGTGCGCGGCGGCGTCCGGCCAGGGCCCGTCGGGGACTCCACCGTAGGCCTCGACCTCGACGATCACCGCCGTGACGCCCCTCGCACGCAGCGTCGCACCAAGCAGTCGGCGGGCGGCCGCAACAGGCTCGACGAGCAGTTCGGTAGCGCTCACCGAACCGATTGTGCCTGCCTCTTGACATGCATCGGCACAGGGCGGATATTCATCCTATGATGACTTCATCGTATGATGAATTAGATTTGCCGGCCGTCGACATCAAGCATCTGCGGGTCAACCGCGGCAAACGCACTGCCCTGCATGACTTTTCCGTGCAGATCGGGCGTGGCACCATCACCGGCCTGCTCGGCCCGTCCGGCTGTGGCAAGACCACGCTGATGCGCAGCATCGTCGGAACCCAGATCGTGTCGGCAGGTACCGTCACCGTGCTCGGCCAGCCCGCGGGATCGGCCGCGCTGCGCAGGAGGGTCGGTTACGTGCCGCAGGATCCGACCATCTACGGCGACCTGCGGGTCATCGACAACGTCCGGTATTTCGCCACGTTGTACGGCTACGACGCCCAGGCCGCCGATTCCGCCATCGATCGGGTCGGCCTGACCGATCACCGCACGGCATACTGCAGCAACCTGTCCGGCGGTCAGCGCACCCGCGTGTCCCTGGCCTGCGCTCTGGTCTGCGGGCCCGAGTTGCTCGTCCTCGACGAACCCACCGTCGGGCTGGATCCCGTTCTCCGCGTTGATCTTTGGTCTCAGTTCAGCGAGCTGGCCCGGAGCGGCACCACGCTGCTGGTGTCCAGCCACGTGATGGACGAGGCCGACCACTGCGGTGACCTGTTACTGATGCGCGAAGGCCGTCTGGTCGCTCACACCACCCCGACCCAGCTACGAGAGGACACGTCATGCACGTCACTGGAGGAAGCGTTTCTGTCCATCATCCGGCGCAGCACCGAGCGCCAGGCCGGATAGGCATCAGGGGGTACACGGCCACCACTGCGCGCATCCTGCGTCAGCTCGCCGCCGACCACCGCAGCGTGGCGATGATCCTGCTGGTGCCCAGCCTGGTGATCGCGCTGATGTACTTCATGTTCGAGAACGTTCCGCATCGGCCCGGCACGCCGACGCCGTTCAATGCCGCCTGCCTCGTCATGCTGGGCCTGTTCCCGCTGCTACTGATGTTTCTGATCACCTCGATCACCATGCAGCGCGAGCGTGCGTCGGGAACGCTGGAGCGAATCTTGACCACCCCGCTGCGCCGACTCGACCTGCTGGCCGCCTACGGCACCGCCTTCTCCATTGCCGCTGCCGCGCAAGCGATTCTGGCCTGCCTGGTGTCGTTCTGGCTGCTCGGTCTCAGCACCGCGGGCAGTCCGTTCTGGGTGTTCGTGATCGCCATCATCAACGCGGTGCTCGGCGTCGGCCTGGGCCTGCTGTGCAGCGCCTTCGCCCGCACCGAGTTTCAAGCCGTGCAGTTCATGCCGGTGGTGGTCGTTCCGCAGTTGCTGCTGGCCGGCGTGATCGTGCCGCGCGGCGCAATGCCCGACTGGCTGCACTGGATCAGCAACGCCATGCCGGCCAGCTACGCGCTGGAGGCACTGCAGCAGGTCGGTGCACATACCGGACTGACGGCGACTACGGTGCGTGACATGGTGGTCGTGTTGTTCTTCGCTCTCGCGTCCATGTGCTTAGCCGCCGCGACACTGCGACGGAGGACGCCCTAACCGTGGCGGGCCGGCGTCCGGGACGGCCTGCGGGAAACTCTGACACCCGGGAACGCATCCTGGCGAGCGCGCGAGAGTTGTTCGCGGTCAACGGTATAGACCGGACATCGATCCGGGCGGTGGCCAAGGGCGCCGGTGTGGACGCCGCCCTGGTGCACCACTATTTCGGCACCAAAGAGCAGCTTTTCGCTGCCGCGATCCACATTCCCATCGACCCCATGCAGGTGATCGGACCGCTGCTGGAAGCCCCGGTAGAAGAGCTGGGGCTGATGCTGCCCTCGCTGTTGCTCCCACTGTGGGACTCCGAGCTGGGCGCCGGGCTGATCGCCACGCTGCGCTCGCTGATCTCGGGTGACGACGTTGGCCTGGCACGCTCGTTTCTGCAGGAGATCGTGGGCGGCGCAGTGGGGTCCCGCGTCGACGATCCCCCGGGGACAGGCAAGCTGCGCACCCAGTTCGTCGCATCCCAACTGATGGGTGTGGTGATGGCGCGCTACATCATCAAGGTGGAGCCGTTCGCGTCGCTGCCCACCGAGCAGATCGTGCAGACCATCGCGCCTAACCTGCAGCGCTACCTGACCGGGAAGTTGCCCGACGGCCTTAACCCATGAGGCGGGCGTGTTCCTCGTCGTCGACGTCGCGCGCTTCGTCGATCAACAGCACGGGGATGCCGTCGTCAATGCGATACGCGCGGCGCAGCCTGGGGTTGTACAGCTCCCGGCCGTCGTTCACCAGCCGCAGCGGGCCGCGATCGGCAGGGCAGACCAGAATGTCGAGCAGCGTGTCGTCAAGCATCGCGGTTCACTTGCTTTCCGCTGAGCTCGGCGCGCGTGGCCGGCGTCAGCTTACGAAACTCGTGGGTCGCGGCGTCGAAATACCAGGCCTGACGCCCGGACTTCGGGATTCCGGCCGCCCGCAACGCACTGACGGTAGGCCGGAACGTCGCGCTCAGCGTCATCTTGGGCACCACGTGCACGATGTCGGGCCCGAGCCCGACCGGCATGCCCGCCACGGCCTCGGCGAGGTCGGCCGCGGTGATCGTCGCACCGGGCCGCAGCGTCACCGCCGACACCGCCAGTTGCCGATCACCGACCGAGACGCCGTAGGTCACCGCCAGATCGACCGCGTCGATCAGGCCGAGCGCATCGACGACCGGCTCCGCATAGACCATGCCCCGCGCCGTGCGGATCACCGCGCCGCGCCTGCCGGCCAGCCAGAAGTCCCCGTCTTCGTCGCGGCGGAACAGGAACTCGGTGGAGATCCAGGTGTCGGCGGGAGCGAATACCCCGCGCTTGACCGAAGCGGTCGGGTCGATCGGGCCGCGCGACTGGGCGAGCAGGACGCCGATCTGGTTGGTGCCGGCGACTTGTACGAAGCCGTCGTCGTTCTCGAGGATCAGGTCGTTCTCGGGGTCATAAGCACCGAGCTCGACCCGCCCGACGCCGGGCAGCGGCCGGCCCTTGCTGCCGACCTTGGCGCCCGACACATTGGCCAGTACCGCCTGCCCGTCGGTCGTGGCGAAGAATTCGACGACGTGGGCGGGCGCGAACGCGTCGCAGACACGTCCCCACAAACCCGTCGGCATACCCGAACCGATGAACAGCCGGACCGGGTGGTTTCCGTGCAGCCCGAACTCCGGGTCGTCGACCACGTCGCGCAACATCGCCCAGGTGTAGGACACCACCGTGACCCCGTATTGGCGGATTTCGGCGACGAACCGGTCCGGACGCAAGCCACGGGACAAGGCGATGCGAGTGCCCCCCACGACCGCCCCCCCCAGGCTGACCAGCAACGCGGACTCGTGGTGCAGCGGAGTCAGGCAGTACACCGTGTCCTTGCGGTCCAACGCGGCCGTCGAGGCGGTGCCGAAGGCTGACAACGCCCACCGGTAGTTGGTGATCTGCTTGGCGACCAGTTCGCCGCCGGCCGCGTTGAAGGCGATGAACGCCAGATCCCGGGCGAACCCCGGGTTGGCGCGGTACCAGGCGGGCAGCTGCACCGCATCGGGGTCGATCTGCTCCATATCGATCACTTCAGCGTCGTCGGGCAGGTGCAGATCCCGTGATTCGCCGCCGCCCAGCACCAGGATCTGGCCCGGAAGTTGGCGGGCGGCGTCCAGGTTGGCGGGGTCGGTCAGAATTTCGCTGACCGCCCCGAGCCGCACCTGCGCGGCCAGGTCGACATCGTGGCGCATCAACACGGCGACACCACCCAGCCGGGACAGGGCGGCGATCGCGACCAGCGCACTTGGCCGGATCTCCATCAGGATGCCCACCCGGTCGCCCTGGCGCACCCCGACCTCGATAAGGCCGCGCACCACGTTGTTGATGCGCCGGTTGACCGCCTCGTAGGTGTGCACCCGGCCGTCGAACAGCAGGAATTCGCCTTGGGGCGCATCGTGAGCCTGCTCTTCGATGATGCGGCCCAACGAGATTCGGGTGTGGTCGTTGAGCTGTCCGAGACGGGCCAGCCGCGGAAGGGTGCGCACCGTTTCGACGGCGAGGGTGCGCATGGAGCGGTTGGCCGCGACGACGGCGTCCGCCGCGCCACGCGCCAGCGCCAGCGCCGCCTCGGAGACCTCACCGATGCCGTGCGCGATGCGGGAGCTGAAGGCCACCCCGCTGTCGTTGTGTTCCTCCGGCTGCTCGACCATCAGGCTGATGCTGGGCGGCTTGTCACCGTTGCTGGAGATCCAACGCACCCACTCGGCGACGGTGGGCCAGCTCTGCAGGGCAGCGCGCGATCCCACCACCAGGCCGAAATGTCCTGTGCGAATCAAGCATTCGTACACTTCGGTGTTCGGTGCCGCCCGCCGGATGCCGCGCACCGAGGCCGGCTGACCGATGTCGTCGACTTCGCCGACGAAGGCCAGGATCGGACAGGTGATGTCGGTCAGTGTCACCATCTGACCGTTGATGGCGAAGCCACCGGTCATCATCCGGTTGTGGGCGATGAACTGCTTGAGCAGTTCGGAGATGGCCGGCCCGGACCAGGCGATCCAGCCCTCGCGCTCGAGGAACCTGCGCTGTTGTTCGCGAGGCAGCAACGCCTCGCGGTCGTGCAGCTGGCGCACGAAGTCGATGCGGGCCTGGGCCGTCTTGATCGGGTCCATCATCTGAAAACCGGTGCGCGCCATCCAGCTTGGGATATTAAGCCGGTTGAACACGTGGTCGGCCATGAAGTCGGCGACGCCGGCGCCCATGTTCGCCGGGATGCCCATCGGCAACGCTGCCAGGGTGTCGACCGGCGAACCGAACGCCACGATGCTGGCCAGGTTCCTCGACCGGCGGTAGGCCGCGACCTGGTAGCACCACATGCCACCTTGGGAGTACCCGACCAGGTGCACGTCCTGGCCCGCGGTGTCTTTGACCGTGTCGATGGCCTGGTCGAGCGCGACGATGTGGTCGGCCAGCGTGCGGCGCATGCCGCCCTCGATCTTGTCGGGGGAACCGAAGTCGATGACCCAGGGATCCAGACCGCTGGCGTGCAGAATGCCCACGGCCCCGTCTTCACGGGTGACGTCCCACATGTCGGCCGACATCATCATCGGGTGCACCATCAGTACCGGGGGACCCACCGGCGGCTGGCCGGGCCGGCTGTCGGGCGGAAAGTACCGTCGCAGCTTGTACATCGGCACGCTCTCGACGACCTGGGACGGCGAGGGGATGCTGCCGGTTTCCAGGCCCCCCAGCCGTAGTACTTCCAAACCGTTCTGAGCCGTGGCCACCAGCCGCTCGACCGGTCGCGTGACCATCGAAAAATTGAGATCCACCACTGCTCCCTGAGTGCTTCCTGGATGAGCCTTGACCAGCGTGGACATCATGGCACATCGGTATGGGCGTGTGTTCCAGGTCACTCCTGCGAGTACGGGCCGGCCGAAAATCCCTCTCGGCGCACCCGGTGGGGTGCGGTCTAACCCGGCCTTGCCGGCGGATCCTCGCTGCGCGGGCGATCGTCAGATTTTCGCTCTGCCTTCCAGGTGCCCGGCAACATCGGACTGCGGGGCGCGCCGGCGAAGGTGTGCCCGCTCAGCGTCGTGATGCCTGCCGCCTGGTGGGCGCCCAACGGCGCAGACCCGGCGAAACCCGCGGTTATCGCACCCGCCGCCGCCATCTCGGGCTCCGGGTCCAGGTATTCGTACCCCCGGCCCGGCTGGGTGACCTTCGCCCGGCGACGCCGCGGTGTGCCCACCGGTTCCCTGGTTGCCGGCACAGCCGTGGGCGCCTCGGTGCTGTCGGGTTCGGACGCCTTCCTCCGGGCGCCGGCACCGGTCGAATGTCTGGCGACCGAGCCCAGGTCACCCACCAGGTAGCCGAAGTTCTCCATGCCGGCGCCCAGGCCCAGACCCACGCCGGTGCCGGTGCTCGGTGGCGGGACGGTGTGGGGTGGAGCAACCCCGGGCGTCGGGCCCGGCACGGTCGCCGCCGCGGGGGTGGGCGCCGGGGACGAGGTTGAGCTAGGCAGAGACGGGGCGAGCGCGGCCAATGGCGGAGTGACCGGCGGTGCGACCGGTGGTGCGGGCGGGACGACAGCGAGCGCCGCCAGGCCCTTGATGCCGATCGGTGCGAGTACGGCGCCGGCGGCCAACGGCACCAATGGGGCGGTCAGCAACGGCACCACCACCGCGAGCAGTACGAGGGTCTGTTCCAACAGTGTCTTCAGGAGCGCGATGGTGTCGGTGATGACCGTGCCGATGATCTCCACCGTGACGAACAGGATGGTGAAGCCGATGGTCACCGGATTGCCCGAGGCGAACGCCGCGGTGAGGTCCAGTGCGACGAACGAGAACATCTGCGACAGCAGCACCACGTAGGTGCCGATGTCCATCGGGTAGCCGAGGGCGAACGCGACGTTGAAGGGGCTCAGGTAGGTCAGCGGGTTGCCGAGGATGACGAGATAGGGATCGAATCCGGAGAACAGCGCCTGGAAGAACGGCATGTTCGAGAGCGCGTCGATCAAGGGCTGAATGTAGTTGTCGTAGAAGTCGGTATAGCCGATGTCCTGCAGCCAGTTGAAGAAGTCGTTCTGCCGGTCCGGGGGTAAGTCGTCGGCGGCGGCCAGCGCGCCGGTGGTGACGATCTCCGGCGCCGCGGTGGTCTGCGGCGCGGTGTTGACCGCCACGGCCGCGACGTCCTGATAGGTGGTCATCACGGTGGCGGCCTGAATCCACATCCGCGCATAGTCGGCCTCGTTCAGCGCGATCGGAACCGTGTTGACACCAAAGAAGTTGGTCGCCAACAGCACCGCATGGGTGGCGTGGTTGGCGGCCAGCTCGGCCAGCGTGGGCATGGCGGCCAGCGCGCTGGCCCAGGCTGCGGCCGCGGCTTCCTGCCGGGTAGTCAGGGCGTAGCTGTCGGCCGCAGCCTGGTTCAGCCACGCCAGATAGGGCAGGTGGGCGGCCACATATGCCTGTGCTGTCGTGCCGTTCCAGCTCCCGGCCTGGACGGCCGCCAATACCGCCGCCAGGTCCCGGGCGGTTTCCGCGTAGACGGTGCTCAGCGACCTCCAGGTCGCCGCCCCGGCAAGTAACGGACCGGCCCCGGGGCCGCTACTGAGCAGGGCGGAATGCACCTCGGGGGGCGTGGCCAGCCACACCGGGGCGGTCATCGCGCACCGCCGTCAGGAATGAAAGCCGTTGGCGGCGTGGGGATTCCAGTGAAAATGACAAGCCGAAGACGCATCGACGACGATCGCTCTCTCGGGGTACACCGCCCCGGGTCGCAGGACGCGATGACGCGAGTATCCTGGCTCTCGGATCGCTGCTTGCCTCGCCTTCCAGCTGATCGCCGTGGCGTATGAGGGTCGCTCCCCGATTACAGTGGCGGGACCGCGCCGGCTTCGCACCGGCTTCCTGCATCGTCATTGCCTAACCGCAGCATTGTCTCATCCCGCCGGCCCCGGTGGTAGCCGGCAGTGCAGCCGGTACCCTCAGTCCAGTGGCACACCTGCTCGGAGCCGAGGCCGTCCACCTGGCATATCCGACCCAGGTTGTCTTCGAATCGGTCACCCTCGGCGTCAACGACGGTGCCCGCATCGGAATCGTCGGCCGCAACGGGGACGGCAAATCCAGCCTGCTGGGCCTGCTCACCGGCCAGCTCCGGCCGGACTCCGGACGAGTCACCCAGCGCAGCGGCTTACGGGTCAGCGCGCTGGCTCAAGCGGACACCCTGGATCCCGAGCACACCGTCGGCCGGGTGCTGGTCGGTGACCAGGCGGATCACCAGTGGGCCGGCAGCGGCCGGGTGCGCGACGTCGTCGCCGGTTTGGTATCCGATATCGACTGGGATGCAACGGTTTCCACGCTTAGCGGCGGTCAGCGCCGTCGGGTGCAGCTGGCCCAACTGCTCATCGGCGAGTGGGACGTGATCGCCCTCGACGAACCCACCAACCACCTCGACATCGAGGGCATCACCTGGCTGGCCGGCCACTTCAAACAACGCTGGGCGCGCAACAGCGGCGGGTTGCTGGTGGTGACCCACGACCGCTGGTTCCTGGACGAGGTCGCCACCGCGACGTGGGAGGTGCACGACGGCATCGTCGAACCGTTCGAGGGTGGTTACGCCGCGTACGTGCTGCAACGGGTGGAGCGGGATCGGCAGGCCGCCGCCTCGGAGGCCAAGCGACAGAACCTGATGCGGAAGGAACTGGCGTGGTTGCGTCGCGGCGCCCCTGCCCGCACGTCGAAGCCCAAGTTCCGCATCGAGGCCGCCAACCAGTTGATTGCCGACGTGCCGCCGCTGCGCAATACGGTGGAGCTGGCCAAGCTTGCCACCGCTCGGCTGGGCAAGGACGTCATCGACCTGCTCGACGTCTCGGTCTCCTATGGCGGGCGCGCGGTACTTCGCGAGGTCGAGTGGCGAATCGCGCCTGGCGAGCGCACCGGAATCGTGGGGGCCAACGGGGCCGGCAAATCCACGCTGCTGGGTTTGCTTGCCGGAACCGTTCAGCCCGACACCGGACGCGTCAAGCGTGGCAAGACCGTCCGGCTGGCCGTGCTCGATCAGCAGGGCGATGAGCTCACTGCGGTTGCCGGAGAGCGGATCGCCGACGTGCTCGGCCGGCTGCAGCGTGGTTACGAGGTCGAGGGCCGGGAGATGACCCCGGGCCAGCTGCTGGAGCGGTTGGGCTTCGCCCGCGGGCAGCTCTCGGCGCGCGTCGGCGAACTGTCCGGCGGCCAGCGTCGGCGCCTGCAACTGATGCTCACGCTGCTGTCGGAGCCGAATGTGCTGTTGCTCGACGAGCCCACCAACGATGTCGACACCGACATGCTGACCGCCACCGAAGACCTGCTCGACTCGTGGGCGGGCACCTTGATCGTCGTCTCGCACGACCGTTACCTGCTGGAACGCGTCACCGATCAGCAGTACGCGATCCTGGACGGCCGGTTGCGGCACCTGCCCGGAGGTATCGACGAATACCTGCGGTTGGCCGCGCGACCGACGGACAAGCCGACGGCGCCGAAAGCGCAACCGCCGCAGACCATGTCGGGTGCTCAGCGCCGGACCGCCGAGAAGGAGCTGGCTGCCATCGACCGCCAGCTGGCTCGCCTCGCCGACCGGATCGAGGCCATGCACGTCGAGCTTGCCGAGCATGACCAGTCCGACCACGTCGGTGTCACGCGCTTGACGCAGCAACTGCGCGAACTCGAGGAAGAGGTCACCACGCTGGAGGGGCAATGGCTGGAGTTGTCGGACGTGCTGGAATGAGACCGGTCCGGTATTGGCCCGGCGAGGCGCTACGCGCCGGGTACAACCGCCGTGGCGCGGTGATCGACTCGGGCATCGGCCGGCACGGCTACACCTATCTGCTGGGCGCCGAGGCGAACCGATTCGTATTCGCCAATGCCGACGCTTTCAGTTGGCGCCAGACGTTCGAGAGTCTCGTGCCGGTGGACGGTCCAACCGCGCTGATCGTCAGCGATGGTGAGGACCACCGCCGTCGTCGCAGCGTGGTGGCGCCGGGGCTGCGGCACCGGCAGATCCAGGACTACGTGCAGACCATGGTGACCCACATCGACACCACCATCGACGGCTGGCGACCCGGCCGGCGGGTGGACATCTATCAGGAATTCCGCTCGACGGTACGACGTAGCACGGCCGAAAGCCTGTTTGGGTCACGCCTGGCCGCTCACTCGGATTTCCTCGGCGAGCAACTGGAGCCGTTGCTGGACCTGACGCACCTGCCACCGGGGGTCATGAAGCTTCAGCAGCGCGTCAATTCACCCCGCTGGCGGCGGGCAATGGCCGCACGCAAACGCATCGACGAGCTCATCGATGCCCAGATCGCCGACGCACGCCGCCGGCCCCGCCCGGACGACCACATGTTGGCGACCCTGATCAACGGTCGATCGGACGAAGGACAGGTACTGCGGGACAACGAGATTCGTGATCAAATCGTATCGCTGATCACGGCCGGCTACGAGACGACCAGCGGTGCGCTGGCTTGGGCCGCCTACACGCTGCTGACCTGGCCGGGGGTCTGGGACGCCGCCGCCGCCGAGGTGGACCGGGTGCTGGGTGGCAAGACGCCGACGGCCGCCGACCTGCCGGCCCTGACGTATCTCAACGGCGTTGTGCACGAAACACTTCGGCTGTATCCGCCCGGCGTCATCTCGGCCCGCCGAGTGCTGCGCGACCTGCGCTTCGACGGGCACCGGATCCCGGCGGGACGACTCATCGTCTTCAGCGCTTACGTCACCCACCGGGATCCCGAGTCATGGCCCGACCCAACGCAATTCCGTCCGCAGCGGTGGGATCCGGCGGACCCGGGCTACCGTAAACCCGCGCCGCACGAGTTCATTCCGTTCAGCGGCGGCTTGCACCGGTGCATCGGTTCGGCGATGGCCATCACCGAGATGACGGTGATGCTGGCACGGCTGGTCGCCAAGACCAGGCTACGGCTGCCGGCGCAGCGGATCCGAGCCGCGAACTTCGCCGCGCTCAGTCCCCGGCCGGGCCTGACGGTGGAAGTTCTCGATCGGGCGGCTACCGAGCGCTAGTGCCAGCGCAGCAACACGAGTTCAGCGCAGAATCCGGGCCCCATCGCCAGCATCAAACCGGGACTGCCACTGGGCGGCCGCTTCTCGATGGTGTCGCGCAGGATGTGCAGCACCGACGCCGAGGACAGGTTGCCGATCTCGCCGAGCGACCGCCAGGTCAGCTCGAGCGCCTCCGGCGGCAGATCCAGGCAGTTGGTGATCGCATTGATCACCTTCGGTCCCCCGGGGTGACTCACCCAGGTGCCGATGTCTTCCCTGGTCAAATCGTGACCGGCCAGGAATCCGTCGACATCGGCCGGCAGGTGCGCTTCGATCAGGTCGGTCAACTCTGGGGCAAGCCGCAGCTGCAGGCCGTGCGAGCCCACGTCCCAGCCCATGATGCCCAGCGATTCGGGGTACAGGCGGCTGCGCGAGTCGACGATCGTGGGGCCGGTGGCCCGCACCCGCTCGGCGCGGCGGTCGCCTACGGCGACGACGGCAGCCGCACCGTCGCCGAACAGGGCCGTGCCGATCAAGCCCGACACGGTCGGCTTGACCGCCGGGTAGGTGAGGGAGCAGAGCTCGACGGAGATCAGCACCGCGACGTCGTCGGGTGCGCCCCGGAGGTAGTCGTGCAGACGGGCCACTCCGGCGGCACCGGCCACACAACCGAGGCCGAACAGCGGCATCCGGCGGATATCGGGACGCAATCCGAGCCGCCCGGCGATCCTGGCGTCCAACGACGGGACCGCGACGCCGGTGACCGTGGTGGTGGCGATCATGTCGATGTCCTGCGGCTGCAGGCCCGCTTCGTCCAACGCGCCCATCAGCGCCTCGATGCCGAGGTCGACCGCCTTATCGAGGAAGATCTCGTTGGCGTCGCCGAAGTCGTTGAGGGCCGGATAGCGATCCAGCGGCAGGGCGAAGTGCCGATTGTTCACTTTGGCGGACCTGTGCAGGCGCCGAACGATCTCCTCGTGCTCCTTCAACCCGGGGAATTCGACGAACAGATCGGTGATCTCCGTCTGGCTGTATCGGTGCGGTGGCAATGCACCGAAGACCCCTGCGATGACGCTCATTCACCCTGCCTCATTCAGCTGCTCGTCAGATAGCCCGCCCGCAAGACTCCCCAAATTCCTTAGCTTAGTGGACTTTCCGAAGGCACGCAAAAGACGGTGATATTCAACACTTGTCGTGCAGCTCTGACAATTATTTGTCGGCGGCACCCTTTGTCAGGCTTTATCATCGTCGCCGTCCAGCGTCATCGCGATTAACGCGTCAGGGCTCAACGAGTCGATTACATCGTCACCCATTTGGGCTTCTGACATGGCTCTTTGCGGATCACCAGCCAACAGCAGGAGTTTGTCGAGTAATCCGGTTCGCCGTAGCTCGCTGATTGGAATCGTGTGCAGTAACGACCAAAACCGGTCGTCGTCCGATTCGTTTTCGGAGCGACCGGAAATTTGCTGGGCGAGATGGCCGGCCAGGGCGTTCGGAGTGGGATAGTCGAAAATCAGCGTGCGCGAGAGAGACAATCCCGCCAACTCGCGCTCGGTTTTCAGACGGTTACGGAGTTCGACGCCGGCCATAGAGCTGAAGCCCTGGTCCTGGAAGGCCCGCTCGGCATCGACGTCACCTGCCCCGGCATGCCCCAGCACCACCGCGGCGTGTAAACACACCAATTCGACCAGTCGGCGATGCCTATCCCCGGGATCCAGCTCCTGCAACCGCGCACCGTCGGGGACAGTGACCGGGGTATCGTCACCGGCGCCCACCCAGAACCGTCGCCGCACGAATCCATAGGCCGGCAGGTCTACCCGCCGTGCTCCCAGGCCGTCGAATGTGGCGGCCCAGTTCACCTCCGCGCCGTGGGCGAACAGCTTTCCTACCGCGGTGAGCGCCGTCTCGGCCTCCGCAAGACCTTCCGCCATCGTCACAACCGACATGTCTTGGTCGGCGGTCAAACCGGCGCCGGGCCCCACTTCGATGAACACCTCGCCGCCCAGTCGTCCGGCTGTCTGCACGCCATCGGCGAATCGCACCGGATTGCGGACATGGTCGGCCCAGTACCGAGCCGACCCGTATCCCGGGCCGGCCAGGTCGCCGGTCACGTTGGAGATGAGCCCGGTGCGTGGCGATGCCGCCGGCAGATCGACGAGCGCGGTCGAGAACTCGTCGAGCATGGGCTCCATCAGCGCCGAGTGAAAGGCATGCGACACCGCGAGCCGGTGCACTCGGATGCCCTGCGCCGTCAACCGGTCCGCCACCGCACCCACCGCGGCCTCCGGTCCGGACAACACCACCGAATCCGGCGCGTTCACGGCCGCCACACTGACCTGCTCTCCCAGCAACGGCGCCACTTGCGCTGCACCGACGGCCGCCGCCACCATCGCTCCGCCCGCCGGCAACCCGGCCATCAGCCGGCCGCGAAGCGCCACCAACTTGGCCGCGTCCGGCAGTGACAGCACCCCGGCCAGATGAGCGGCGGCGACCTCGCCTACCGAGTGGCCCAGCAGCAAATCGGGTGTCAGGCCCCAGGACCGCAGCAGCGCGGCCGTCGCCAGCTGCACGGCGAACAGGCTGGGCTGGGCGAATTCCGTACTGCGCAGCAGCGCCGGATCGCCACCCCACATCACTTGTCGCAGCGGCTTTTTCAGGCATGTATCCAACGCGTCGGCAACCTCGTCGAAGGCCGTCGCGAACGACGAAAACCGGCCGTAGAGCTGCCGGCCCATGCCGAGGTACTGCGAGCCCTGCCCGGGGAACACGAAAACCGTTCTCGGCGGCGGCCCGGACCGCCCGGCCGTCACGCCCGAGCCTGGCGCGCCCGCCGCCAAGCTGCGCAGGCCCGCGCTCAATTGATCAGTGCTGGAACCGACCACGACGGCGCGATGCTCGAACGTCGACCGCGCGGTCGCCAAAGTCCAACCCACATCCGCGATCTCACACTCGGTGACCGGGCCGGCCAAGCGTTCCGCTTGGTTGGCCAGCGCTTCGGCCGACCGCGCGCTGAGCACCCACGCAACGACCGCATCGCCGATCGGCGCTGTACTGGCCCGTTCCTGATCGGGAGCCTGTTCGACGATCACGTGGGCGTTGGTGCCGCCCATGCCGAACGAGGAGACCCCGGCCCGGCGCGGCGCCGCCTCCCAGCGCGTCAGGGTGGTGTTGACCCGCAATCCCAGCGCCGACAGATCGATGCCCTGGCTCTCGAAGTTGAGACTTGCCGGTACTGCGCCGTTTTCGAGGGACAGCACCGTCTTGATCAGGCCGGCGACGCCGGCGGCCGCCCCGGTGTGGCCGATGTTGGTCTTGACCGAGCCGATGGCCACCGGTTGCCGCCGCCCACCGAACACGGCGCCGAGGGCCCGGGCTTCCACCGGGTCGCCCACTTCGGTTCCGGTTCCGTGCGCTTCGACATAGTCGACCTGGTCGACGTCGAGTCCGGCGCTGGACAGAGCGCGCTGAATGACATCTGCCTGCGCGGCAACCGAGGGCACCACCAGGCCCGCGCCCTCACTGCCCGCATTGCCCACCGCGCTGCCGGAGATGACGGCACGGATTCGGTTTCCGTCTCGCAAGGCAGCCGGTAGCGACTTCAGCAACACCAGCCCGCCACCGTCGCCACGCACGTACCCGTCGGCACGCCGGTCGAATGCGTAGGTGTGCCCGGACGGTGAGACGGCGCCGAACTCCCTTTCCAGCATTGCCATTTCGGGTGCGAAGTTCAGATGGATACCGCCGGCGATCGCCATCGGCGAAGCGCCCGTTCGGATGGCGGCGCACGCTTCGTGCACCGCCACCAGGGAAGAGGACTGACCGGAGTCGACGGTCATGCTCGGGCCGCGCAACCCGAAAAAATGTGACACCCGGTTCGCGATCATCGCGCGACTCAGGCCCGCAAAAGCATGGTGACCCAGGTCGTTGCCCCGCAACGCCAGCAACAGGTAGTCGTCGCTCATCGCGCCGAGGAAGACGGCGATCTCCAGACCGCGCTGCGTCTCCGGCACCACAAACGCGTCCTCGAAGAGCTCCCAGGTCAGTTCCAGGGCCAGCCGTTGCCGAGGGTCCATCGCGCACGCCTCACGCGGGGACACGTTGAAGAACTCGGCGTCGAACAACGCCGCGTCGGCAAGGGCTTCGGTGACCTCGCGCCCGTGTCGCAGCAGCTCCCAGAACTCACGCGGGGTGGCGGCGCCCGGAAAGCGGCATGCAAGCCCGATGATGGCGATGTCCTTCCCGTGCACGCCAACCTCTCAGGGTGTGAAATCGTCGCCGAGGAGTGCCAACAGTTCACTCTTGCCGGTGGTGGGTTCGTCCGCCTGGACGGGCGCGGCGCTCAGGTCGGCAATGATTTCCTGTAGCCGGGCGGCGACTTGGGCCTTTTCCTCGGGTGTCAAGTCGGGCTGGTGGACCAAGGTGTCGAGTTCGCTGCTCAGGTCATTGAAGCGGCCCAACCGGTTCAGTAATTCGCCGGCAGGAGCCGCACCGGCGGCCAACTGGTCCGCCAGGTGTTCGGCAAGCGCTGCCGGGGTCGGGTAGTCGAAGATCAGCGTGGGCGAAAGCGTAAGCCCCGTAGCGGATTTGAGGCGGTTACGCAACTCCACCGCGGTCAGCGAGTCGAACCCCAGTTCCTGGAAGGCCTTGTGGCCGTCGATATCGATGGCGCTGCTGTGGCCCAAAACCGTTGCGGCATTGCTCGATATCAACTCGGTCAGGGCCCGCTGACGCTGTTCGGGCGGTAGGGTGTGCAGCCGCTCCACCATGCCGCCGGCCACCGCGAAGGTGTCGGCGGCATCGATCACGCGCCGGGTCGGGCGGGTTACCAGGTCACGCCAGAGCGGCGGCAGGTCGGCCTCGCTGGTCAACGCCGTCGTGTCCAGCCGGGCGGCTACCGCGACCGCATGATCTGCGAGCAGTGCGGCATCGAGCAGCGCAAGTGCCTGTGCGGTCGGCAGTGGCGACAACCCGACCTGTCTCATCCGGGCCAGGTCCCGGTCACCGAGGTGGCGGGTCAGCGCGCTGACCTCCTCCCACAGTCCCCAGGCGATCGAGTTCCCGGGCAGGCCCTGCTCGCGGCGATGGCTCGCCAGTCCGTCCAGGAAGGCGTTGGCCGCGGCGTAGTTTCCCTGTCCCGGACTTCCGACGATGCCGGCGAGCGACGAGAACGTCACGAAGGCGGCCAGATTCGCGTCGCGCGTGAGCTCATGCAGATTCCACGCCCCGTGCACCTTGACCCGCAGCACCGAGTCGAGCCGCTCGCGTGTCAGCGACGTGATCACCGCGTCATCGGTTACCCCGGCAGCGTGGAACACGCCCTTCAACGGGAACTTCTCGGGTATCTGACCGAGCAGCTCGGCGACGGCGGCGCGGTCGCTGATGTCGCAGTCTGCGACCGTCACCTGTGCGCCGGCCTGTCTGAGCCCGGCCACCAGATCGTCCGCGCCCTCGGCCCGCACGCCGGATCGGCTGACCAGCACCACATGCGCGACGCCGTAGCGCTCCACCAGATGCCGGGCCACCGCCGCACCCGCCATTCCGGTGCCGCCGGTGATCACCACGGAGGCGCCGGTCAACGGCGACTGCGCGCCGGCAGGCCCGTTCGGCACGGTCAGCACCACCTTGCCGATGTGGCGGGCCTGGCTGACGAACCGATACGCCTGTCGTACGCAGCGCACATCGAAAACCTTGATCGGCAACGGTTTCACCGCTCCGTCGGACAGCAGCCCGAGTATCTCCGCGTACATCTGCCCGATCAGGTCGGGCCCCGCCTCGAACAGGTCGAACGCCTGGTAGCGGACCCCGCGGTGCTGTTCGGCGACGACCTGCGCGTCGCGGAGATCTGTCTTGCCCATCTCGAGGAAACGCCCGCCCGCGGCCGTCAGCCGCAACGACGCATCCAGGAACTCACCGGCCAGCGAGTTGAGGACGACATCCATACCGGCGCCATGGGTGACCACCCGGAATTTATCCTCGAACTCCAGCGTCCGGGAATCGCCGATGTGATCGTCGTCGAAACCCATGGCCCGCAACGTGTCCCACTTTCCCCGGCTGGCCGTGGCGAACACTTCACAACCCCAGTGGCGGGCCAACTGCACGGCGGCCATGCCCACGCCACCGGCCGCGGCATGAACCAGCACCCGCTCACCGGCCTTGAGTCCCCCCAACACCGACATGCCGTACAGCGCCGTCAAGAACACCACCGGAACACTGGCGGCGGTGGCCAACGACCAGGCCCCGGGTACCCGGGTCACGATCCGCTGATCCACGACCGCTTCGGCGGCGGCCGCACCCAACTGGCCCATCACCGCGTCGCCGACCGACAACTCGGTCACGCCGGTGCCGACCTCCACGATCACCCCCGCGCCTTCGACACCCAGCTCCCCCGCGCCGGGATACATGCCCAGAGCCAGCATCACGTCGCGGAAATTGACACCCACCGCGCCGACGGCAACCCGAACCTGCCCGGGGCCCAATTCAACCCGTTCACAACGCCGGGCGGTAAGCTCCTCGAGCGTCCCCCCGCTGCCGGCACCCAATCGCCACATGCCATCCGGCAGCTCCAGCACCGACGACGAGGCACGCACCAGCCGGGCGCCGTACACCGTGCCCGAACGCACCAGCAGTTGGGGCTCCCCGTATCGCAGCGCCTCCTCGACAGACGCCGAATCATCGGTATCGATCAACACGATCCGGCCAGGATGCTCGGCCTGCGCGGAGCGCACCAGGCCCCACACCGCGGCGCCTGCCAAGTCCGACGCGGTTCCATTGGGCAGCGCCACGGCACCGCGCGTCACGACGGCCAGCACCCCCTCGGCGGCCAGGTGATCCTGCAGCACCCGCAATGCCTGGTGTGCTGCGCCAGACACTGCGTCGGGGAGATGGGCACCCGAAGGCAGTTCCCAGACTGACTCTGCGCCAACGACGCCAGCGCCGTTGTGCGGTAACGGCGTCCACACCACTTCCAGTAAGCCGCCACCCGTCGCCGCCGCCGGGGCAGCCGCCGCCAGGGCCTGCTGCGAAACCGCGCGTACCACCAACTCCCGCGCGGAAAGCACCGGCAACCCCGCGGAATCGGCCAGCTCCACCGACACTGAACCGGCGCCGGTCGGCGCCAGCCGGACCCGCAGCCGGGATGAGCCGGCAGCGTGCAGCGTCACCCCCTGCCACGAGAACGGCAACGCCAACTGCTCGCCACCCTCGACGAATCCCCAGGCGTGCAGCGCCGCGTCCAGCACGGCGGGATGAATGCCGAAGCGTCGCACGTTGACTCCCTCGGGCGCCACCACCTCGGCGAAGACCTCGCGTCCGCGTCGCCACACCGCACGCACCCCCCGAAATGCCCGCCCATAGCCGTAGCCCCGCCCGGCCAACTGCTCGTACACACCCGAAACGTCGACCGACACAGCACCGACCGGCGGCCACGCCGACAGATCCGCCCCGCTGCGGATCCCACCGGGACCCAGGACACCTTCGGCGTGCAACACCCACGATTCACGGCCGGCGGCAGCCGAATACACCCAGACACCATGGCGTCCGGAGTCATCAGCGGCAGCAACGACAACCTGCACCGGCACCCCGCCGCCGGCCGGTAAAACCAACGGCGCCAGCAGGGTCAGCTCCTCGATAACGGGGGCGCCGGCCTCGTCGCCGGCCCGCAACACCAGCTCCACGAAACCGGCGCCCGGAAACAGCACCACCCCGCCGACCACGTGATCGGCCAACCACCCTTGCACCGCGGGTGACAGCGAGCCGCTCAACACCACACCGCCGACGTCGGGCCGCTCAACCACCACAGCCAGCAGCGGGTGGCCACTGCCGGCCAGGCCGACGGTGGCCAACTGGGCGGGCCCGACCCCCGGCTCTGCCAGCCAGAAGTGCTGCCGGGCGAACCCATAGGTCGGCAACGCAACCCGCCGAGCGCCGAGTTCGGCGAACGCCTCGCGCCATTGCACGCCGACACCGGCGGTGAACAGCCGGCCGAGTGCGGTCAACAGCGTTTCCACTTCGGGACGGTCCCTGGCTATCAGGGTGGCCGATACGGGTTCGCCCGCAAGGGATTGTTCGGCCAGCGCCATCAGTCCGCCACTGGGACCGACCTCGACAAAAATCTTGGCCCCCAACGACTCCGCCAGCCGGACGCTGTCGGCGAATCGCACCGGCTTACGCACGTGCTCGAGCCAGTAGTCGGCTGACCCGTATCCGGGGCCGGCCAGTTCACCGGTGACGTTGGACACCAGCCTGATCCGCGGCTCCGACCCGGTCACGTCGCCGAGGACCGCCGCGAACTCGGCGAGCATCGGCTCCATCAACGCCGAATGGAAGGCGTGTGAGACAGCCAACCGGTGCACCCGCCGACCGCGGGCAGCGAGCGCCTGCGCGGCTGCGTCCACTGCGGCTCGCTCGCCCGAGATCACCACGGAATCGGGCGCATTCACGGCGGCGATGCCGGCGCCGGGGCCCAGCTCGGCGACTGCCTCACCCTCGCCGGCTGCCACCGCCACCATCACCCCGCCGGGCGGCAGCCCCGCCATCAAGCGGCCGCGGGCCGCGACCAGCCGCGCCGCATCCTCGAGTGACAACACCCCTGCCACGTGTGCGGCCGCGATCTCGCCGACCGAGTGACCGAGCACCAGGTCCGGCATCACCCCCCAGGACTGCAGCAACGCCGCCAGCGCCACCTCCACGGCGAACAACGCCGGCTGGGCGAACTCCGTGCTCTCCAGCTGAGCCGGGTCGGATCCCCAGAGCACCTGCGGCAGTGGCACTCTGAGGTGAGCGTGCAACGCATCGGCGGCGGCGTCGAAGGCCTTGGCGAAAACCGGGAAACGGTCATAGAGACCACGTCCCATGTCCAGGTATTGCGCGCCCTGCCCTGGAAACACGAATACGGTCTGGCCCACCGGCCGGGTGCGGGCCACCGCGACATCCCCGGCCGGCCGGCCGGCACCCAGGCCGGCGAGAGCCTCCAGGAATTGCGCACGGTCGGTTCCCACCACCACGGCGCGATGCTCGAACAACGACCGGGTGCTCACCAGTGACCAGCCCACATCCAGTGGGCGCACATTGGCATCGGAACCCAGCCGCGCCAACAACCGCTGAGCCTGATTGGCCAGGGCGGCCGGCGAACGCGCCGACAGCACCCACGGAACCGGGCCGGTGAAAGGTTCTGGCTCAACAACTTCCGGTACCGGCGCCTGTTCCAGGATGACGTGCGCGTTGGTGCCGCTGATCCCGAACGACGACACGCCGGCCCGGCGCGGCCGCCCGGGTGCCGGCCAGGGCCGCGATTCGGCCAGCAACGACACCGCTCCCGCCGACCAATCCACATGCGGGGTGGGCGCATCCACGTGCAGCGTCTTGGGCATCACCCCGTGCTGCATGGCCAGCACCATCTTGATCACCCCGGCCACCCCTGCCGCTGCGGACGAATGACCGAGGTTTGACTTGATCGACCCCAGCCACAGCGGCTCCTGGCGGTCCTGGCCGTAGGTGGCCAGGATGGCCTGCGCCTCGATCGGATCGCCGAGTGTGGTGCCGGTCCCGTGGCCTTCGACGACATCCACGTCGGCCACCCCCAGCCGTGCGTTGGCCAACGCCGCCCGGATCACCCGCTGCTGTGACGGGCCGTTGGGCGCGGTGAGCCCGTTGGACGCGCCGTCCTGGTTGACCGCTGACCCCCGCACCACCGCCAGCACCGAATGCCCCAGCCGCTGCGCATCGGCAAGCCGCTCGACCACCAGGACGCCCGCGCCTTCGGCCCAGGATGTGCCGTCCGCCGCGGCCGCGTAAGCCTTGCAGCGACCGTCGGCGGCCAGCGCCCGCTGCCGGCTGAATTCCACGAACCCGCCGGGGGTGGCCATCACCGTCACCCCGCCCACCAGCGCCAGACTGCACTCGCCGGACCGCAGCGACTGCGCGGCCAGATGCAAGGCCACCAGCGACGACGAGCACGCCGTGTCGACCGACACCGCCGGGCCCTCCAGACCCAGCACGTAGGCCACCCGGCCAGAGGCCACGCTCAACGTGGAACCGGTCAGGCCGTAACCCTCCAGCTCCCCCTTGACTTCGCCGCCGTAGCCGGCATGGATCACCCCGGCGAACACCCCGGTTGCGCTGCCCCGCAACGTGGCCGGATCGATACCGGCGCGTTCCAGGGCTTCCCACGACACCTCGAGCAGCACCCGCTGCTGCGGGTCCATCGCCAGCGCCTCGTTGGGCCCGATACCGAAGAACCCGGCGTCGAAATCGCCGGCATCTGTGAGGAAACTGCCCCGCCGCGTGTAGGTCTTGCCGAGCGCGTCCGGGTCGGGGTCATACATCCCGTCGACATCCCAGCCGCGGTCGGCCGGAAAGTCCGACACGCCGTCCCGGCCCTCGATCAGCAACTGCCACAACGCCTCCGGCGTATCCGCACCACCGGGGTAACGGCAGCTCATGCCCACCACCGCCACCGGCTCGGACAGCTTGTCCTCCAGCTCGGACAGGCGCCGCCGGGTGCGGCGCAGATCCGCGGTGAGGCGCTTCAGGTAGTCAACCTGTTTGGTGGCGTCCACTGATGTTCCTTGGCTCCTCAGGATTCGAGTTCTTCGTCGAGAATTGCGAAGAGTTCGCTCTCACTGGCGTTGGCGAGGTCGTCATCGAGGGTCAGGTCTGCCAGGATGTCGTGCAGACGGTGCGATAGTTCCGCTCTGTCTTCGGTCTTCCAATCACACTGTCGAACAAGGTCATTGAGCTCACGGGCGATGTGGTCGAAACGCGCCATCGGGTCGGCCCGGTCAGCCGGGGTGGACAGCCGGATGTCGAGGTGTTCGGCCAGCGCGCTGGGGCTGGGGTAATCGAAGATCAGCGTGGGCGAAAGTGTGAGGCCGGTGGCGGTCTTGAGGCGGTTGCGCAGTTCCACGGCCGTGAGCGAATCGAAACCCAGTTCTTGAAAGGCAAGCTGGGGGCTGATGTCGCCGGTGCCGGAGCGCCCCAGCACGGTGGCGGCGTTGCTGCACACCACATCGACGAGTTCGCGGTGGCGCTGTTCGGCAGTGAGGCCGGACAGACGGGCGGCCAGGCCCGTTGTCGAGACGTCGGCCGCTTCGACGGTCCGTCGCACGGGGCGGCGAACCAGATCACTGAGCAGAACGGGCGCCTCTTCGTTCAGCGCGGCGGCGTCCAGGCTGGTGGCTACCACGACGGCGGGATCGGCGCACAGGGCGTCGTCGAACAACGCCAATGCCTGGCCGGTCGACAGCGTTGCCAGACCGACCCGGCTCATCCGGGCCTTGTCGCGGTCACCGAGATGTCGCGTCATCGCACTGGCCTGCTCCCACAGGCCCCACGCCACCGAGATAGCCGGCAGTCCCTGCGCTCGACGGTGGGCAGCCAGCGCGTCCAGGAAGCTGTTGGCCGCCGCGTAGTTGCCCTGGCCGGCGGTACCCAGAATGCCGGCCATCGACGAGAACATCACAAAGACGGACAGGTCGAGATCCCGGGTCAGTTCGTGCAGATTCCACGCACCGTCGACTTTGGCCCGCAAGACCGTGTCCAACCGCTCTGCAGTCAGCGTCGCGATCAACCCGTCGTCGAGGACGCCGGCGGCGTGGATCACTGCCCGCAGCGGGAATTGCCGCGGCAGTTGCGTCAGCAATCCCGCGACGGCGTCCCGATCGGCCACATCGGCGGACGCCACCGACACCTGGGTGCCGGCCGCACGCAACTCCTCCACCAACTCCGCGACGTCCGGTGCCTGAGCTCCGGAGCGACTGACCAGCATGATGCTGGGCACCCGATATCGAGAAACGAGGTGGCGGGCCAGCGCCGCACCGGCCATTCCGGTGCCGCCGGTGATCAACGCGGTGCCGGTAGCAAGCGAATCGACGGTCAGCACCACCTTGCCGGTGTGCCGAGCCTGGCTGATGAACCGATACGCATGACGAACCCGTGGAAGGTCAAACGTCGCATAGGGCAACGGCGCCAGCTCGCCCGACTCGAACAGCGTCATCAGGTCGCCCAGCAGCTGCGCAGTGAGGTCCGGTCCCGCCTCGATCAGATCGAATGCCCGATAACGGATTCCGCGTGCGGCCAGCTCCCGGGGATCGCGAAGATCCGTTTTGCCCATCTCGATGAAACGTCCGCCCCGGCTCAACAGGCGCAGTGAAGCGTCGATGAACTCGCCGGCCAGCGAGTTGAGCACCAGGTCGACTCCGGCGCCGCCGGTGGCCGCCAGGAACTTCTCCTCGAAGTCCAGTGTCCGCGAGTCGCCGATGTGCTCGTCATCAAAACCCATGCCCCGCAGCGTGTCCCACTTGCCGCGACTTGCGGTGGCGAAAACCTCCAAACCCCAGTGCCTGGCCAACTGCACCGCCGCCATACCCACCCCGCCGGTGGCCGCGTGCACCAGCACCCGCTCGCCGGCCGTGGCTGCGCCCAGCACCGACAGACCGTAGAGCGCAGTCAGAAACACCACCGGAACGCCCGCCGCCTGCGTCAGCGACCAGCCCGCCGGTACCGCGGTCACCAACCGCCGATCGACCACCGCCTCGGGACCTACCACACCAAGCAAACCCAGCACTCGATCGCCCACGGCGACGTCGGATATTCCAGGGCCCACCTCGACCACGACACCCGCGCCTTCGACGCCCAACTCGCCGCCGCCGGGATACATACCCAACGCCACCAGCACATCCCGGAAGTTCACCCCCACCGCGGCGACCGCTACTCGCACCTGCCCGGGCGCCAACTCGGCCCGGTCGCAGGGACCCACCCGTACGTCGTCCAGAGTGCCGCCGCCGCCGGTGACCAGCCGCCACCCCGTTTTCTCGGCGGGCAACTGAAGCGCCGACGAGTGCGCCGGCTTCAGCCGCGCTTTGTACGCCACGCCCTGGCGCACCAGCAATTGCGCCTCACCGGCACCAATCAAGTCGTTGACGTCCAGCGATCCGTCGGAATCGAGCAGGATTACCCGACCGGGATGCTCGGCCTGAGCCGAACGCACCAGACCCCACACCGCCCCGGCCGCCAAGTCCGGCACGTCCTCGCCGGCCAACCCGACCGCGCCACGCGTCTGCACGACCAGTAACCCCACGTCGTCACCCACCAACCAGGATTGCAGCCGACTCAGTGCGGCATGCGTGGCGGCATATACCGATGCCGGCGGTTCCTCAGTGGAATCCAACTGCCACAACGTGATTGGCGAGCGGTCGGCGGGCTGCGGCGTGGTGGGTGTCCACTCGATCTCGAACAGGCCCGCATTACCACGCCCGGCCACCGGCAGCACCTGGGTGGAGACCGGGCGAAATGCCAGGTCACGCACCGTCATTACGGGCAGTCCCCATGGATCGGCCAACTGCAGCGCCACCGAATCGTTGCTCAAACGCGACATTCGGACGCGCAGTCGGGCGGCGCCGGCGGCGTGCAAGGTCACGCCCTGCCACGCGAAGGGCAGGACCGTTTCGTCCTGCCGATCGTTCACTCCCAACGCATGCAGCGCGGTGTCGAGCAACACCGGGTGCATGCCGAATCCGCCGGTAGTCAGTTCGTCGGGCAGCGCGATCTCGGCGAAGGTGTCAACGCCCGACCGCCACATCGCCCGCAGGCCATGGAAAGCGGGGCCGTACTGGTAGCCGCGGTCGGCCAGTCGTCGGTAGGCGTCGGTGATATCGACCGGCGTCGCACCGGCGGGTGGCCACACCGACAGATCCGCCTGCGGGGCGGGTGCGTCGGTGCCCAGGGCACCCACGGCGTGCAGCGTCCACTCCGAATCCGTTCCACAGGAGTACACCGAGATGTCCCGACGGCCCGCGTCATCGACGGCCCCCACCACCACCTGCACGCGCACCGCACCCTCTCCGGGCAGCGGCAACGGAGTTGAGAGGGTCAACTCCTGCACCACCGGGCAATCGACCTCGTCACCAGCACGCAGGGCCAACTCCACAAACCCGGCTCCGGGAAACAGCACGGTGCCCGACACGGCGTGGTCGGCCAACCACGGCTGGGCCGAGAGCGACAGCCGGCCAGTCAACACCACCCCACCGGAATCGGGCCGTTCGACGACCGCACCCAGCAGTTCGTGCGCGGCGCCGACCAACCCGGCGCGGCGTACGTCGCGGTCACCGGACTCGGTCAGCCAGAATCGGCGCCGCGCGAAGCCGTAGGTGGGCAACGGGATTCGGCGCCCACCCGCGAATACCGGCGACCAGTCCACCACCACACCCGCCACCTGCGCCTGAGCCGCCGACAGCCAGAAGCGTTGCAGCCCTCCGTCGTTGCGTCCCAGCGACGGGATGACCACCGACGGCTCCGCAGCCAGCGTCTCCTCGATGCCGGCAATCAGTACCGGGTGCGGACTCGATTCGATGAAGACCTGGTAGCCGGCGTCGCGGGCAGCGCGCACGGCGCGTTCGAATTGCACTGTCTCTCTGATGCTTTGGTACCAGTAGTCGGCGTTCAGCGTCGCGGTGTCCAGCATGGCGCCGGTCACCGTCGAGTAGAACGCCACACGCGACGAGCGCGGTGCGATGTGCTCGAGGGCTGCGGTGAGGCCGGCGCGGAGGACATCGACGTGGCAGGAGTGTGAAGCGTAGTCCACAACGATCCGGCGTGCCCGGATGTTCTCCGCGTCGCACCGTTTCATCAGTTCGGTGACGGCGTCCGCTTCACCGGAAACGACGATGGCTGAAACCCCGTTGATCGCAGCGATATTCAGCCGACCGGCCCAGGATGCCAGCATCTCCTCGGCTTGGGGCAGCGTGAGGGCCAGCGAAGCCATCCCGCCGGCTCCGGACAGTTGCACCAGCAGCCGGCTACGCAGTGCCACCACTTTGGCGGCATCCTCCAGCGACAGCGCGCCGGCCACGTAGGCGGCGGCAATCTCGCCCTGCGAGTGTCCGATCACCGCATCCGGGGTGACACCGAGGGACCGCCACAATTCGGCCAGCGACACCATGATCGCCCACAGCGCCGGTTGCACCACATCTACCCGGTCCAGGCCGGGTGCGCCGGGCGCCGAACGGACGACGTCGATCAACGACCAGTCCACGTATTCGCGCAACGCCTTGTCGCAGCGCTGCATCTGATCGGCGAATACCGTTGAACTGTCCAGCAACTCAAGTCCCATACCGGGCCACTGCGAACCCTGGCCGGGAAACACGAACACTGTCTTGCCCACCTGTCCGGCTCGGCCGACCACCACGCCGGGGGCCGCTTCGCCGGCCGCCAGGCGGGTTAGCCCGTCGACGAAGTCGGCGGTCCTTGTGCCCACCACCACCGCGCGGTGGTCGAACAGTGACCGGGTGCTGAGCAGCGACCAGCCCACGTCCAGCGGACGCGCATCGTCGGTGACGTGCGCCAGCAGACGCCGGGCTTGATTGACCAGAGCCGCCGCGGAACGCGCCGACAATAGCCATGGCACCACGCGGTTGTGCGGCTCCGCGACGTCGACGTCGACGAACGGGGCGTGTTCCAGGATGACGTGCGCGTTGGTCCCGCTGATTCCGAACGACGAGACCGCGGCCCGACGCGGCCGCCCGCGCTCCGGCCAGGCCCGCGATTCGGTCAACAGCGACACCGCACCCGCCGACCAATCCACATGCGGGGTAGGCACATCGACGTGCAGAGTCTGGGGCAGCAGCGCATGCTGCATCGCCAACGTCATCTTCATGACGCCGGCGACGCCCGCCGCCGCCGACGTGTGACCCATGTTCGACTTGATGGATCCCAGCCACAGCGGCTCCTGGCGATCCTGGCCGTAGGTCGCCAGAATTGCCTGCGCCTCAATCGGATCCCCGAGCGTGGTGCCGGTGCCGTGGCCTTCGACGACGTCGACGTCCGCCGCGGCGAGACGGGCATTGGCCAGGGCGGCGCGAATGACCCGCTGCTGGGAGGGCCCGTTCGGCGTAGCCAGGCCGTTGGAGGCGCCGTCCTGATTCACCGCCGAGCCGCGCACCACGGCCAGCACCGGATGCCCCAACCGGCGGGCATCGGCCAACCGCTCCACCACGAGCGCACCGGCGCCCTCGGAGAACGCGGTCCCGTCGGCCGCACCGGCGTAAGCCTTGCACCGACCGTCGGCCGACAGTGCCCGCTGCCTGCTGAATTCGATGAACATCGCCGGGGTGGCCATCACCGTCACGCCGCCGACCAGGGCCAGATCGCACTCCCCCGATCGCAACGACTGCACCGCCAGATGCAGGGCTACCAGCGACGACGAACATGCCGTATCCACCGACACCGCCGGACCTTCCAGGCCCAGCACGTATGCGACCCGACCGGACGCCACACTGAGCGTCGAACCACGCAACCCGTAGCGCTCCAGCTCACCAGGAACCTGACCCTGACCGCCGTACGAGCCGTGAAAGATTCCGGCGAATACGCCGGTCAAGGAGCCGCGCAGCGTCAGCGGGTCAATTCCGGTGCGCTCCAACGCTTCCCACGAGACCTCGAGCAGCAGCCGCTGCTGGGGATCCATGGCCAGCACCTCGCTGGGGGCGATGCCGAAGAACTGGGCGTCGAACCCCGCGACATCGGCCAGGAAGCCGCCGGATCGGGTGTAGGACTTGCCGATCGCGTCCGGATCGGGGTCGAAGAGTCCGGCTAGATCCCAGCCCCGGTCCGTCGGGAACTCGGTGACCACGTCTTGGCCGGCAGCCACCATCTCCCACAGGCCCTCGGGGGTGTCCACTCCGCCCGGATAGCGACAGGCCATGCCCACCAAGGCAATCGGCTCAGTGGACCGGGCGAGGAAGTCGCGGTTCTCGCGCTTGAGCCGCTCGTTTTCCTTGAGTGATCTGCGGAGGGCCGCAATAAGCTCGTCTTGATTGCTGGTCATACCATGGGATCAGGCATTCAGTGCCAGCGCAACAGGACCAGTTCGGAACAGAAGCCGGGACCCATTGCGATCATCAGTCCGGGACTGCCACTGGGCGGTGGCTTGGCGAGGGTGTCGCGCAACACGTGCAACACCGACGCCGACGACAAATTGCCGATTTCGCCCAGAGAGCGCCAGGTCAGCTCCAAAGCTTCCGGTGGCAGGTCGAGGGTTTCGGTGATCGCGTTGATGATCTTGGGTCCGCCGGGATGAGTCACCCAGGCGCCGATGTCGGTGGTGGTCAGGCCATGCTCGGCAAGGAAAGCGGTGACGTCGGGCTGCAGATACTGTTCGACAACGGCTGCTACGTCTTTGGAGAGTACGAGCTCGAAACCGGCCGAGCCGACATCGAATCCCATGGTCCGCAGTGAATCCGGGTATAAGTGGCTCCGCGAATCAATGACGCTGGGCCCGCTGGCGCCAACCTGCTCGGCGCGACGGTCCCCCACGGCAATCACCGCGGCGGCGCCGTCGGCAAACAAGGCGCTGCCGACCAAACCGGCAACCGACGGCTTGTAGCCGGGGAAGGTCAGGGAACACAACTCCACCGACACCAGGGCCGCCACGCCGTCGGGGGCACCCCGCAGGTAGTCGTGCAATCGGGCCACGCCGGCCGCCCCCGCTACGCACCCCAGCCCGAACAGCGGTACCCGTCGCACGTCGGCGCGCAGCCCGACACGACCGGCGATCCGGGCGTCCAGCGACGGCACCGCCAGGCCGGTCACCGTGGTGGTGATGAGCATGTCGAGGTCTTCGGGGCGCAGTCCGGCCTCGTCGAGTGCACCCATCAGGGCCTCGACGCCCAGATCCACCGCCTTGTCGATGAAGATGTTGTTCGCCTCGCCGAAATCGTGCAGCCGCGGGTACTGCTCCAGCGGGAGGACCAAGTGGCGACTGTTGACTTTGCCGCTGGTGTGCAGCTGCCGGACGATGTCTTCGTAATCTGCGAAGTCCGGAATGCTGACGAACATGTCGGTGAGTTCGTGCTGCGAATATCGGTAGGGCGGCAGGGCACCGAAGACACCTGCGATGACACTCATTGGTCCCACCCCTTTGACACGAACGTCGAGGCCGTCACGTTCACCCGAACCGCTTAGAGCCCGAAGTTTAGTCGGGGCTAACCAACCCGGCAAAAGCTGCGGCTTGCCGCTCAGCGCCGCAGCTGCTGTCGCAGCCGGCCCGCTAACTCCGTGACCGCGAGCAGTTGCTCGGCGACCCGCTCGGGGGCGGTACCGCCCCGGGCGTCGCGGGACGAAACGGATCCCTCGATGGTCAGGACGTCACGGACGGCGGGTGTCAGCTCCGGGCTGATTGCGGTCAGCTCGTCATCGGTGAGTTCCTGCAGCCCGACGCCGCGCTGTTCGGCGGCACGCACCGCCGCACCGGCGGCCTCGTGCGCGGAGCGGAACGCGACGCCCTGGCGCACCAGCCACTCGGCGATATCGGTGGCCAGGGTGTAGCCGGCCGGCGCCAGCGCGGCCATCCGGTCGACATCGAACGCCAGGCTGCCCACCAGGCCGGCCATCGCGGGCAGCAGCAGCTCGAGCTGAGCCACCGAGTCGAACACCGGCTCCTTGTCTTCTTGCAGGTCACGGTTGTAAGCCAGGGGCTGGGCCTTGAGCGTCGCCAGCAGTCCGGCCAGGTTGCCGATTAACCTGCCGGACTTGCCGCGGGCCAACTCGGCGATGTCGGGGTTCTTCTTCTGCGGCATGATCGAGCTGCCGGTCGACCACGCGTCGTGCAGTCGCACGTAGCCGAACTCCGTCGAGCTCCACAGGATGATGTCCTCGGCGAGCCGCGACAGGTCCACACCGATCATGGCGAGCACGAAGGCCGCCTCGGCGGCGAAATCGCGGGCCGCGGTGGCGTCGACGGAATTGTCCGCGGCGGCCGCGAAGCCGAGTTCCGCGGCGATCGCATCGGGGTCCAGGCCGAGCGACGAGCCGGCCAGGGCGCCGGAGCCGTACGGCGATATGGCGGCGCGCTTGTCGAAGTCGACGATGCGGTGCACATCGCGCAGCAACGGGTGGGCGTGGGCCAGCAGGTGGTGTGCCAGCAGGATCGGCTGGGCGGACTGCAGGTGGGTTTTGCCCGGCATGATGGCCGTCGGGTGGGTGGCGGCCTGCTCGGCCAGCGCCGCGACCACCTCGAGCACCCCGTCGGCGACCCGGCGTACCGCGTCGCGCAGCCACATCCGGAACAGCGTCGCAATCTGGTCATTGCGCGATCGACCGGCTCGCAGCCGACCGCCCAGATCGGGCCCTACTCGGTCGATCAGGCCACGTTCCAGGGCGGCATGCACATCCTCGTCGGTGACCAGCGGGCCGAAGCTGCCGTCGGCCACGTCCTGCGCGAGGCTGTCCAACCCGGTCAGCAGGCCGTCGCGCTGCTCTTCGGTGAGCAGCCCGGCCCGGTAGAGGACCACCGTGTGCGCACGGGATGCGGTGATGTCGTAGGGCGCCAACACCCAGTCGAAGTGAGTGGACTTGCTCAGCGCGGCAAGAGCGTCGGACGGGCCACCGGTGAACCGGCCGCCCCACAGCGACCCCTGATGGGTGCTCATTTTCTCGGGCCGAGCAGACGCAAAAGCACCTTTTCGCCCTGCGTGTCGGGGGCTTTTGCGTCTTCTCGCGGTAGGAAGGTCACCGCATGTCCCGGCGAGCCGACAGCTTCGACGAAAGGCCGTGCACATAGACGAAGCCCTTGGCCATCGACTGGTCGAAGGTGTCGCCCTCGTCGTAGGTGGCCAGGTTGAAGTCGTACAGCGACTCGGCGCTGCGGCGGCCGTTGACCGCGATGTGGCCGCCGTGCAGCACCAGACGGACCTCGCCGGTGACGTGCTCCTGAGTCTTGGCGACGAAGCTTTCCAGCGCGACCTTCAGCGGCGAGTACCACAGCCCGTCGTACACCAACTCGGCCCAGCGTTGGTCGGTGTGCCGCTTGAACCGGCCCAGTTCACGTTCCAGGGTGACGTGTTCAAGTTCGGCGTGCGCGGTGATGAGCACCATCGCGCCGGGCGCCTCGTAGATCTCGCGGCTCTTGATGCCGACCAGGCGGTCCTCGACGACGTCGAGACGTCCGACGCCCTGCGCTCCGGCCCTGCGATTGAGCTCCTCGATGGCCTGCAGCACGCTCACCCGCCTGCCGTCGATGGTGACCGGCACCCCTTGCTCGAAGCCGATGATCACCTCGTCAGGGGTGTTCCAGTTGACGGTGGGGTCTTCGGTGTAGGAGTAGACGTCCTTGGTGGGCGCGTTCCACAGGTGCTCGAGGAACCCGGTCTCCACCGCGCGGCCCCACACGTTCTGGTCGATCGAGAACGGCGAGCGCTTGGTGACATTGATCGGGATGGCGTTCTCCTCGGCGAACGCGATCGCCTTCTCCCGCGTCCACGCGTAATCGCGAACCGGGGCCAGCACCTCGAGATCCGGTGCCAGCGAAGCGAATCCGACTTCGAAGCGCACCTGGTCGTTGCCCTTGCCGGTGCAGCCGTGCGCGACGATGCTGCCACCGTGCTCGCGCGCCGCGGCCACCAGGTGCTTGGCGATCAGTGGCCGGCTGATGGCCGACACCAGCGGATAACGGTCCATGTAGAGCGCGTTGTTGAGGATGGTGGGCAGGCAGTAGCCTTCGGCGAACTCGTCGCGGGCGTCGACCACGACGGCTTCCACCGCGCCGCAGTCCAGCGCACGCTGACGCACCACTTCCATGTCCTCGCCGCCCTGCCCGAGGTCGATCGCCACCGCAACGACCTCACGGCCGGTCTCCTTGCCTATCCAGCTGATGGCCACCGAGGTGTCCAGACCGCCGGAGTACGCGAGGATGACGCGCTCTGACATGAACAGTTCTCCTTTAGCTTGGCAAAGTCTGCAGCAGTGTATTTGAGATCTACTTGAGTTCTTCCAGCGCTGAGGCCAGCTCGGCGCCGGTCATCGGTTCGCGGGCGACGACGAAGACGGTGTCGTCGCCGGCGATGGTCCCGACGACGTACGGTAACGCCGCACGGTCGATCGCGCTGGCCAGATAATGGGCGCCGCCGGGCGGGGTGCGCAGGACCGCCAGGTTGGCGCTGGCATCGGTGGACACCAGCAGCTCACCCAGCAGGCGGGACAGCCGCCCGGTACCGCCGGCGACCCCGCGTACGGGACTGCCGTCTTCGGGCACGACGTAGACGCCGACGCCGCCGTCCGCTCCGCGCAGCTTGACCGCGCCGAGTTCCTCGAGATCCCGCGACAGGGTGGCCTGGGTGACCTCGATGCCTTCGGCGGCCAGCCGCGCGGCCAGTTCGCTCTGGCTGCGCACCTCGGCAGTGGACAGGATCGCGACGATGCGGGCCTGACGGCCGGCGCGGTTGGCGCTGACCTCGGGTGCCGCCTTGGCCGTCATCGCGACCGCTCCAGCAGCCACACCAGCAGCGCCTTCTGGGCATGCAGACGGTTTTCGGCCTCGTCCCATACCGCACTGGCCGGGCCGTCGATCACATCGTCGGTGATCTCGTCCCCGCGGTGGGCCGGAAGGCAATGCAGCACAAGGGCATCGGTATTGGCGAGGGTGAGCAGTCGCTGGTTGACCTGGTAGGGGCGAAACGGCTTGACGCGGTCCAGGCCGTCGCCCTCCTGGCCCATTGATACCCAGGTGTCGGTGACCAGGACATCGGCACCGGCCACGCCCGCGTCGGGATCGGCGGTCACCGTCACGTGGGCACCGGTCTGCTCGCCCCGCGTGCGGGCCGCGGCGACCACCTCGGGGTCCGGCGTAAAGCCTTCGGGCGCAGCGACGGTGACGTGCATGCCGGCGGTTACTCCGCCCAGCATCAGCGAGTGGGCCATGTTGTTGGCCCCATCGCCCAGGTATGTCATCTTCAGCCCCCGGAGTGCGCCCTTGCGTTCGGCGATGGTCTGCAGATCGGCCAGGACCTGGCAGGGATGGAACTCGTCGGACAGCGCGTTGACGACCGGCACCGATGCGGTCGAGGCCATGGCGGTCAGCCTGTCCTGCCCGAACGTGCGCCAGACGATGGCGTCGACGAAGCGGGACAACACGCGAGCGGTGTCCTCCAGAGTCTCGTCGCGCCCGAGCTGGGTGTTGCGTCCGTCGACGACCACCGCGTGGCCACCGAGCTGGGCGATACCCATCTCGAAGGAGAACCGGGTGCGGGTGGAGTTCTTGTCGAAGATCACTGCGATCCCGCGTGGCCCCTCGAGCGGACGACGGCTGAACGGGTCCTTCTTGAGCGTGGCTGCCAGCTCGAGGACCTCGGCCTGCTCGTGCGGCATAAGGTCATCGTCACGCAGAAAGTGCCTAACCATGCGCGGCTCCGGCGGTGTCGAGGATAGCTGGCAGGGCGGCGACGAAGCCGTCCAGTTGGGACTCGGTGACGATCAGCGGCGGGGCCAATCGAATCACGTTGACAGCGGCCGCATTCACCAGGTAGCCGGCCTCGCGGGCGGCCGCTTCGGCATCCTTGGCGTGGGGTGCGGTCAGCACAATGCCCTGCAGGAGTCCTCTGCCACGCACATGGTCGATCAGCGGATGACCCAGCGCTTCGATACCGTGCCGCAACGATTTGCCTTTCACCTCAGCGCTTCTCACCAGATCGTCGTCGGCCAGCGCGTCGAGTACGGCCAAGGCCGCTGCGGCGCAAATGGGATTGCCGCCGAAGGTGCTGCCGTGCAGGCCCGGGGTGAGTAGGTCGGCGGCCGGCCCGATTGCGATGCATGCCCCGATCGGGAGCCCGCCGCCCAGGCCCTTGGCCAGAGTGACCACGTCCGGTGTGATGCCGTCGTGTTGGTGGGCGTAAAACGTTCCGGTGCGACCCATTCCGGTCTGCACCTCGTCGAGCACCAGCAGGGCTTGACGGCGGGCGGTGATTTCCCGGGCAGCCGCCAGGTACCCTTCGGGCGGCACGACGACGCCGCTCTCCCCCATGATCGGCTCGAGAAACACTGCGGCCGTGCCGTCGTCGACCACCGCCTTGAGCGCGTCGACGTCACCGTACGGGACGTGGGTGACAAAGCCGGGAAGCGGTTCGAACGGCGCCTGTTTGCTCGGCTGCCCGGTGAGCGCCAGCGAGCCCATCGTACGACCGTGGAAAGCTTCTTGAGCCGCAACAATTTTCGTGCGACCAGTCAGGCGGCTCAGCTTGAACGCCACCTCGTTGGCTTCGGTCCCCGAGTTGCAGAAGAACACCCGCGCCGGCGTTTCAGCCCCCAATTGAGCGACCAATCGCTCGGCCAGCGCGATGCCCGGTTCGGTGGCGTAGAGATTGGAGGTGTGCCCGAGTGTGGACAGCTGCCGGGTGACCGCTTCGATGATGGCCGGATGCCGGTGACCCAGGAGATTGACCGCGATGCCACCGAGCAGATCCAGGTAGGTGTTGCCGTCCACATCGGTGACAACGGCTCCCTCGCCGCTGGCCAGCGCCAGCGCCGGAGTGCCGTAGTTGTTCATCATCACGGCCTGCCAGCGTTGCTGCACCGCTTGCGTGCGGGTCATACCGCAACCACCTTGGTTCCGGTGCCCGCGTTGGTGAAAAGCTCGACCAGGACACAGTGTTCGACGCGCCCGTCAATGACGTGCGCACTCGGCACGCCGGCGGTGACCGCACGCAGGCACGCCTCGACTTTGGGGATCATGCCCGCCTCCAGGGTGGGTAGCAATTGCGCCAAAGTGGCAGTGTCGATTTCGCTGACCAGTGATGTACGGTCCGGCCAGCTGGTGTAAAGGCCTTCGACATCGGTGAGCATCAAGAGCTTTTCAGCTCCCAGGGCTTCGGCCAGTGCCGCCGCTGCGGTGTCCGCGTTGATGTTGTGCACCACTCCCCCGGCGTCCGGAGCCAGCGTGGAGACCACCGGAATACGTTTCGCGGCAATCAGATCCAGCACTGCGGCGGTATTGACGAGCTCCACGTCGCCAACCAGACCGATGTCGGTGTCCACGCCGTCGACGGTGACACTGCGCCGCACGGCGGTGAACAGTTGCGCGTCTTCACCGGTGATCCCGACGGCGTACGGCCCATGTACGTTGATAAGGTTGACCAGTTCGCGACCTACTTGGCCGAACAACACCATACGGGCGACGTCGAGCACTTCTGGTGTGGTGACGCGGAATCCGCCCTTGAAATCACCGTCGATGCCGAGCCGTCGCAGCATGGCGGTGATCTGCGGTCCGCCACCGTGTACTACGACGGGATGCACCCCGCAATTGCGCAGAAACGCCATATCGGCGGCGAACGCCCGGCGCAGCGAGTCGTCGGTCATCGCGTTGCCGCCATATTTGATGACGACGATCTTGCCGTTCAGCTGCTTGAGCCAGGGCAGGGCTTCGGCCAGCACCTGCGCCTTGACCTGGGTGGGTAGTTCGTCGATATTCACCGTCATGAGCTGTAGGCCGAGTTCTCTTCGACGTAGCCGTGGGAGAGGTCGGTGGTGCGGATGTCGGCTTGGCCGCCACCGATCGCGAGGTTGACGACGATGTGGATGTCGGCTCCAGACAGATCCACGTCGCGGGCACCCGGAGTGCCGGTGCCGTCTCGGTATACCACAGAGCCGTTGAAGGACACGGTGATTCGGTCGGGATCCAGTTCCACCGGTGCCATCCCGACGGCTGCGACGACTCGCCCCCAATTCGGGTCGGAGCCGAACACCGCGGTCTTGACCAGGCTGTCGCGGGCGATGACCCGGGCCGCCGTCAGTGCGTCGTCTTCAGTCGCCGCCCCGCTCACCGTTACCGTGACGCGTTTGGTCACGCCCTCGGCGTCGGCCTGCAGCTGAGCGCACAGGTCATCGCACACCCGTAACACCGCATCGTCGAGATCGGCTTGACTGGGGGCGATTTCGCTGGCGCCCGATGCCAGCAGCAGGACAGTGTCGTTGGTGGAGCAACTGCCGTCGATGTCGAGCCGGTCGAAGGTGCGGGTCGTCGCCCGCCGCAGCGCCTGCTCAAGCTGCGCCGACTCCGCCACCGCGTCAGTAGTGATGACACACAGCATGGTGGCCAGCGAGGGCGCCAGCATGCCGGCTCCCTTGGCCATTCCGCCGACGGTCCACTTGTTCTGATGATGCAGGGCAACCTGTTTGGGGACCGTGTCGGTGGTCATGATGGCGTGTGCGGCGTCGTCGCCACCGGTGAGGCCGCCGTGCATCTCGTGCACGATGTCAGTCACCCCGGCAAGCACCCTGTCCATCGGCAGCCGATCACCGATCAGACCGGTAGAGCAGACGGCGACCTCGATGGCACCGGTTTCGGTTCCCCAGTCCGACAACGCGGACGCGACGGCTTCGGCGGTCGCATGGGTGTCCTGGAAGCCCCCCGGCCCGGTACAGGCGTTCGCCCCACCGGAATTGAGGATCACTGCGCGCAGTTGCCCGGTGGTGAGAACCTGCTGTGTCCACAGCACCGGCGCGGCCTTGACCTGGTTGCGGGTGAACACGCCGGCAGCGGTGTAATCGGGCCCTTCGTTGAAGACCAGGGCCAGGTCCAGGGCACCGGACGCCTTGATGCCGGCTGCGATGCCGGCCGCCCGGAACCCGGCGGGAGCGGTGACACCCTGCGCACGCAGCAGTTTCGTGCCGTCGTCGCCCTCGGTCACGGCGCCACTCCGACCACTGAGAGGCCCTCCGTCTCAGGCCAGCCCAGCGCCAGATTCATCGACTGCACCGCGGCGCCTCCCGTTCCCTTGACCAGATTGTCGATTGCGGCGATCGCCACGAATGTGGCAGCGTCCTCGTCTACGGCGACGGCGATGTGCGCGGCATTGCTGCCGATCACCGAACCGGTCCGGGGCAGCTGCCCCTCTGGCAGCAGATGAATGAAAGGCTCAGCAGCGTAAGCCTTTTCGTACGCGGCCCGCAGCTGCGAGATCGGTGCGCCGACGGGTGCGGTGCAGGTCGCCAGGATGCCGCGCGACGTCGGGATCAGCACCGGGGTGAACGACACCGTCACGTCGCGATCGGTGACGGAGCGCAGGCCCTGCACGATCTCGGGGGTATGCCGGTGGGCGCCGCCGATGTTGTACGCCCGCGCCGATCCGATGACCTCGGACCCGAGCAGATCCGTCCTGGCCGCGCGGCCCGCCCCGGAAGTACCGCTGACGGCGACGACGGTGACGGCCGGTTCGACGAGGCCTGCTGCCACCGCCGGCAGTAGGGCGAGTAAGGCAGCCGTCGGATAGCAGCCGGGCACGGCGATACGCCGCGCACCTTTCAATGTGTCCCGCGCGCCGGGCAACTCGGGCAAGCCATAGGGCCAGTTCCCCGCGTGCGGCGAGCCGTAGAAGCGTTCCCAGGCAGTCGCGTCACTGAGCCGGAAATCTGCCCCGCAGTCGATGATGACCGTGTCGGGACCGAGTTGCTCGGCCAGGACCGCCGAGTGCCCGTGCGGCAGGGCGAGGAAAACCACGTCGTGGCCACTGAGTACGTCGCGTTCGGTGGGCTCGACGACTCGTTGGCCCAGTGGAATCAGGTGTGGGTGGTGCTCACCCAGCGAACTACCGGCGCTGTTGGCCGCCGTCAACGCGCCTATTGTGAGGCGGCCGTCCCCATAGGCGGGGTGCCCGAGGAGCAGCCGGAGGATTTCACCTCCCGCATAGCCGCTGGCGCCGGCAACCGCCACCCGTATCGCGTCGAGCATGCGGCGATTCTGCATTGTTATGCACTAGTTTGCAAATTCATTCTCAGTACGCGGAATACCAGTCGCGGTTCGCGGTGCCCACGGCCCCAGTCGGCCGCTTGTCAACACGACACGCCGTCCTGCCCCTTCCCATTTCGTTGAACCGCTGCTATACACGAAGGAGCAGTTGCTCTCTGGCACAGCTGATTTCGGGTAAAGGTAGGGCCGCAAGGCCAATCGCAAACTATAAGTTTCTGCCCGGAAATTCTTAGAGTTTTGGGGTTTAGCCAGCTCTCCATACGGGGATCTATTGCCCACGTGCTGCCCCTGTGACGATCGGGCGTCGTTGGGTCACGACTTGTTCCATTTGGGGTCATCTGGGGAGATGGACATGTCCTTTGTCATTGCTGTGCCTGAATTCGTCGAAGCGGCGGCTGAGCAGCTTGCCGGAATTCGCTCATCGTTGATTGACGTCAGCTCTGCTGCGGCGGGTGCGACGACTCAACTTGCGCCTGCGGCCGCCGACGAGGTGTCGGCTGCGATCGCCCGGCTGTTCGGCACCCTCGGTGCGGACTACCAGGCTGTCAGTGCCCAGGCGACGGCTTACCACCAGGAGTTCGTCGCGGCAATGACGCGCAGTGCGACCTCCTACGCCGCCGCCGAGGCCGTCAACGCATCGGGGCTGTTCAATTTCGGTGGATTCCTCACCGCGCTGCAGAACAATTTCGCCAACCTCGCCGCCCAAGTGAGCGGCGCCTTGGGCACTACCTTCGGCATCCCGGGTCTGGGTGGTCAGGTCGGCGGGTCCGGCTCCCTAATGGGCAGCCTCGACGCGACAGCGGCGCTGCGGGCGCTGACCTCCCTGCCCAACCTCGGGGCCGGGCTGGCCCTGCAGACCGGCGGCGCGCTCGCGTCCGGCCTGGGTGCCGGGCTTGCCCAGACCGGCCAGGCCATCGCCAATTCGGGACTAGCACTGCAGAGCCTGGGTGGCAGCTTGTCGGGCACCGGCGCTGCGTTGTTCGGTCCGGCGAACGCGGCACTCGGCGCGTTCTTGAGCACCGGCATCGGCGCTAACCTGTCCGCCGCTGTCACGGGCAATCTGAGCGCGAACCTCTCGGGGCTAACAGAGCTCGCCCAGACCGGCGGATTGCTGGTGGGCAACTTCTTCGGCACCCTGTCTGGACTCACCGCGAACTTCGGCGCCACTCTCCCCGCCCTCGGCGCCCAACTCAGCGGCGCACTCAATGCCGCCATCAGTGGCGGCCTGCCGTCGTTCCAGGCCGGACTCAATGGACTCATCACCGCCGGCCAGAACCTGGCCGGCAGCTTCACCGCTACGCTTCCGGCTTTGGCGGGACAGTTCAACGGCGCACTCAACGCCGCACTCAGCGGGGGTTTGCCAACATTCCAGGCGCTGATCAATGTCGGCCAGAACTTCGCGGCCGGCTTCACAGCCGCACTACCCGCCCTGGCGGGACAACTCAATGGCGCGCTGTCAGGCGCCTTCGGCACCGGTCTGGGCAGCCTCAATGCCGCCTTGAACGCCGCCCTCAGCGGCGGCCTGCCCACGCTGCAGGCCGGTCTCAGCGGTCTGATCAACGCAGGCCAGAACCTGGCCGCGAGCTTCAGCGCAACCCTGCCTGCCTTGTCCGCCGCGCTCAGCGGGGCGCTGTCGGGCAGCTTCGAAGCCAGCCTGGCCGGCCTGAACGCCGCTCTCAACGGTGCGTTGAGCCTGCCCGCACTCTCCGCGGCCTTGGAGGGACTGGTACAGACCGGCGCAACCCTGGCCGGAAACTTCCCCGCCTTGGCTGCACAGCTCGCCGGTGGCTTCGGCACCGGTCTGGCAAGTCTGAACACCGCCCTTACCGCCGCATTCAACGCGGCTCTGGCTGGTGCTCCCGCATTCCAGGGCGCCCTCAATGCACTGCTGAGCGCAGGCCAGAACCTGGCCGCCAACTTCAGCGCCGCCTTGCCCGCGCTGTCGGCATCCCTGTCCGGGGCGTTGTCCGGCAACCTCGGCGTCAGCCTGGCCGGCCTCTCCGCCGCGCTGAACGGCGCCTTCACCGGCGGACTCAACGGCCTCAGTGCCGCCTTGAACGCTGCCTTCAGCGGCGGGCTACCGGCGTTCTCAGCCGCGCTCAACGGGTTGATCCAGAGCGGCGCGAACCTCGCCGCTCAACTGAGCGGCAGCTTTGGAACCGGGTTAGCGGCATTGAACGCCGCCCTCAACGGCACGTTGGCCGCCGCGTTGAATGGGGCCCTGTCAGCCGGCTTCGCCGCCACCCTCCCGGCCTTGAGCG